>CAZWTQ010000001.1:0-4933 GCA_964636975.1 uncultured Oxalobacter sp.
GTTGCCAGTGATTAAGGCGTGAGGGAATGTATTGATAGTTTTTCTGTGCGATTTCATCAACTGGTGGAGGATTTTCCCCTGCGGCAAAACAGGAAGCACTCAGTCCAAGCATGATCGTACCGACAATGAGATAGTGGGGCAGTTTGTTCATGGCTTATTCTTTCAGATAGAAACGGCGTCAATTGCAATTCGTTAAAGAGCAGTATAAAAAAACGCCACTTTACAGTCTGTGAGATTTTGTAACAAAGTATTAAAGCAGAAATCCAGGATTTTTTGACAGCCTTAAGCTAGTGGATGCTGGGATTCTAGCATGATGTCAAAAAGAAAGAGACAAAATGATGTTTCCTGGCTCAAAAGTCATGTTGTTGTATTCCTGTTTCCCGGAAATGAAAGCATGTTCACAATAAAAAAGCACCTGATTTTTCAGGTGCTCGAGAAAATTCAATAATCCAGTGAAGCAGACAGATTATTGCTGGTTATTAGCAGGGCATTGTCCCAAAGAACCACGTGGATCGTCACGGCGGAGATGTTTTGGCATCATGGCGTCGTTATCGAAAATAGCTTTCTGGGTATTGTTCAGCTTGGCATAAAAGGCCTTGGCTGCATCCAGACGTTCCTGCAGGAGGGTTTCGCTGAGTTTCACGTCGTCTAGTTGTTCTTTCAAACGTTCCGGTGCGGACAGTTTTTCAAAATTTTCGTGGGGTGGACGAATTTTTTTCGGTAGTTCTCTGACTTTATTCCCTGCAGCAACATACTCATTCCAGGCTTTTTCTTGGGAGGAAGAAAGCTTTAGATTGTCATGCAGTTCTTGCAGTTCCCGGAAATGTTTTGGCATTATGGCGCTGTTATCGAAAACAGCTTTCTGGGTATTGTTCAGTGTGGCATAAAAGGCCTTGGCTGCATCCAGACGTTCCTGCGTGCGGGCTTCATGGCGTTTTATGTCGTCCAGTCTTTTTTCCAGCCGTTCCAGTGCAGATAGTTTTTCAACATCTTCATAGGGTGGTCGGACTTCTCCCCGTAGTTCCCTGACAACATAGTTATCCCAAGCTTTTTCCTGAGAGGAGGAAAGCTTCAGATTGTCATGCAGTTCCAAGAGATGTAGTGGCATCAAAGATTCTTTATCAAAAACGGCTTTCTGGGTGTTGTTCAGAGTAGCATAAAAGGATTTGGTGGCATCCAGACGTTCCTGCAGGAGGGCATCATGGCGTTTCATGTTGTCAAGTCTCCCCCCAAGCCGTTCCAGTGCAGACAGTTTTTCAACATTTTCTTCATGGGGTGGTCGAAGCCGGAGTTTCCACTGCAGATTTCTGAATTTATTCTCAGCAGCAACATAGTTACTCCATGCTTTTTCCTGAGAGGAAGAAAGTTTCAGGTTGTCATGCAGTTTCTGAAGACGTTGCTGATGGAGTGCTTCAGGAAGGTATTGGCAGTTCTGATTGGCACTATCAGCTGGTGCAGGATTTCCTCCTACGGCAAAACAGGAAGCACTCAGTCCGAGCATGACCGTACCAACAATGAAATAGTAAGGTAGTTTGTTCATAATTTGTCCTTTTAAATGAGATGAAAAAGAATTAAATCCTAATTCACTGGGGAATAGTGTAAAAGCTTGTCCCCTCCAAGATAGAATTTTGCCACAAAATGTTAGGGGGGGGGGAAGGGAATCCTGGATTTTTTGATAGCCTCAGGCTGGCGGACTGGGATTCTAGTGTGATGTCCAAAATGGAGTGCAAAAAGGAAATGGACAGAGAGAGGGACAAAGCGGAATGATGCTGTCAGAAAGCAAGGAGGGCAGATTCCGTCAAGGAAATCTACTCTCCTTGTCTGTTCAACAGGGATGTAATCAGGCGTTTTCTTCGAATTTGTTGGACAGGTGACCGACGCCATCGATAATGATTTCAACGGTACTTCCGGGTTTCATGGATCCGACACCGAGGGAAGTGCCACAGGAGATGATATCTCCTGGTTCCAAGGTCATGTCGTTTGACAGCATGGCGACTAGTTTATGTGGACGGAAAATCATGTCGGCAACAGGATAGTTTTGACGCTCAACACCGTTCAGTATGGTCTTGACGATCAGGCTGTCAGGATTGTCAATGCCGGAAACGATGCCGGGACCGAAGGATCCAAAAGTGTCAAAACCCTTAGCACGGGTCCATTGGGCGAAGGTTGGGTCTTTCATCAATAGTTCACCGGCAGTGACGTCATTGGAGCAGGTGTAGCCGAAGATGTAATCTTTGGCTTCTGCTTCAGAGACTTCCTTGCAACGTTTGCCGATGACGATGCCCAGTTCGCCTTCATAGACAACTTTGCCGGAATAAGTGTTTGGCTTGATAACAGTTTCACCGTCGGTGATAAAAGCCGTTGGTGGTTTCAACATCCACAGCGGTTCTTGAGGAATGTCCGGCTTTTCTTTGCCTTTCTTTTCAGCGATTTTCTTGGCAAGAGAATAGAAGTTATTCCATAGCAAAATCATTTTGCTGGGACTACAAGGAGTCATCAGCTTGACATCCGCCAGTTTGGCAGACTCCCCTGTTGCTTGGGGGTTGTTGAACATATCACCGCTGTAAATGGCGATGGAATCACCTTCAAGCGTACCGAACTTAACAGCATCACCTTGTTTGAAACGCACCCAAGTGGTTGTCATGTTATCTCCTTCATCAGAATAGGGCTGTCTTGGAGGGCAGCCCGAAAATATTTGTGAAAATCGGGTCGAAATGAACCATCAGCAGAAGAGCCATCTCTCTGACAGGTTTCAGCATATAGTTTGCATCATAACCCAACAGCACCAGAAATAAAATCAGGAATAGTTAATAAAAAACAGACTTTCTGCAAAAAACTTTTTTGGCAGACTGCCTACTTCGTGGACAAGCAATGGGCGCTAGAAGAGGGCAAGGATTAAAATGTCTCAATTAAGTTACAAAAAACAGGAAAACAGCTTAATGTATGCGTCTATTATTAAACATAAAGAGCTAAAAGATTAAAATCTTTAGAATCGGGGTATACGGGGATCCAAATGGCAAGCAGGGAAGAACTTCGTCTGCTACGTGAGGCGCGTGCAGGAGATTCAGAGGCACAGCTAAGACTGGGCAAGCTTTACTTGTTCGGTAGTAAAGGGTTGCCTAAAAGTATTACTACATCCTTGCACTGGCTGGGGCGCGCCGCTTCACAAGGATCATTGTCTGCAAAGCGGTTGATTGGTGAATATATCCCATATGATGTCATTCGTAATCAACCGAACCGCAAGCAGATTGAAAATTGGTATCGCGATGCCCTGAAAAATGGCGTGCTACGGGCAGGTCTTGTTGTAGCACAGATGTTACTGGCGGATGTGCCTGTTAGCGCTGAACGGTGGCGCGAAGCTGTCAAGTTACTGGAAGCGGCCGCCCATCAGAAAATCGGGGAAGCCCAATGGTTACTTGCAGAGCTTGCCAGTCGGCGTGAAACTTATGTTGAGATGGATGATAAAACTGCCTATTGGGTCACTCGGGCAGCAGAGTCTGGTGTACCAGATGCCAAGTCAGCTCTCATCGAATATTCATGGAATCGAAAGAACTATAAAGTTTTCCTGCAATACGCGCTACCGGTCGCTGAGAAAATACTTGAGGCCGAAGAACGGCAGGGTCGGCGGATTGAGCTAGAAGCCCAGTCAGTGAAACTTTTGCTCCGTTGTGGCATCGCTCTTACTGACATGGGAGGTTCCATTGAGATGGTGCAAAGACTATGGGGAACAGCTGCGGCCCATCGTGATGCTGAAGCTGCCTATCGGCTTGGTCTGTGGTTCGCCAAGATGGACGAGAATGGTATCCGAGTTCAAAAGGGGGCAAAATCGACCAGCTTCAAAAAAGCAGTGAAATGGCTGAGGCAGGCGGGGGAACAAGGTTCTCCTAAGGCTTGGTATGCTCTTGCCCTCATTTATCAGAAAGCGGAATTCTCCCAACGCAATATGGCGGATTCGCTGGATTACCTTAAGACCGCAGGAAATCTGGGACATCCGAAAGCCCAGTACGAATTAGGTAAGTATGCCTGGCGCAACCGTCGGAACAATGAAACCAGTGATATCCAGGCAATTTATTGGTTGCAGAAGGCGTCTGGCAACGGCAGGATTGAGGCAGAGCAGATGCTGGACAAGATTTCTGATCCAGCCCGGCCAGCACCGTGGGCGGTTTATGGTATGGCACACATGACGCCTGATATCGTTGCTTGCTATCCTTTCCTTGCTGCCCGCATCGAGCTGGCCTCTATTTTTGGACTGTCCCGCCCAGAGGCTTTGCTACTTGATTTTCATCAGGCGAACCAAGGGCACTGCCTGTTAGTGGATATCCGTAATGTTTATCGCCATAGCCGTCGTCGCCTTATCCTAATCCGTACCAGCCGGCAACGCCAAGTCCTGACTCGTATTGCGCAGCTTTTTGACAAGGTGGACTGTAGTCTGAAGGGGCCTGAAGGTAATTACCGTCAGCGTCAGTATCGCCTGAGAGCCCTTTTCCCAAGCATGCCAAAAGAATAGATGGGAAGGCAGAGTAGGTTCAATTTTCGATAATGTGGTCGGGCAGGCGCTCGATGGCCTCCCTATTTGTCCAGGAGAAGCATTTTGCTGCGGCCTCTTTCCAGGGTAACCAGATGGCATCAAGGTGTTCTTTGGGTTCTAGTACGACATCGAAGGCTGTTGGAACCTGCAGACCGAAAACATGCTCAGTGTTGGTGGTAACACCGGGCGCGAAACGGTGGCGCCATACAGAGAATATTTCGAACTCATGTTCGATTTCCCAATCAGTGAGATAGCGTTTGGCAACTTGACGTTTTGTCGGATCTGGATCGGTGATGGTGTCAGTGACTGTAATCCCTGTTTCTTCAAAAATTTCGCGGATAGCAGTTTGCTCAAGTTTTTCAGCCAAGGAATCCCGTGAACCAGTGACAGACTGCCAAAACCCAG
>CAZWTQ010000001.1:4943-24123 GCA_964636975.1 uncultured Oxalobacter sp.
AGGGCGATCTGCCCGTTCGATGAGCAAGACGTCTAGTTCCTTGGTGTAGATGATAGCAAGTATAGATTGTGGAATTTTGTAAGTAATGTTCAAGGGCGAAACGTGGAAATCAGGCAGTTTCCTTTTTTCTATTGTTAGTCGTTAGGTTTTATGCTGGTTGTGCTATATCAGCTTTCCGAAGACGAATATGTAGTTCCTGCAATTGTTTTTCTGAAACAGCAGACGGTGCTTGAGTTAGCAAGCATTGTGCGCGCTGAGTCTTCGGGAATGCAATCACATCACGGATAGAATCTGATTTTGTCATCAGGGTTACCAGACGGTCAAGACCGAAAGCCAAACCACCGTGTGGTGGGGCACCATATTGTAGGGCATCCAACAGGAAGCCGAATTTTTCTTTGGCTTCGTCATCTGTGATCTTGAGGGCACGAAAAACTTTATTCTGGACTTCTTCACGGTGGATGCGGATGGAACCACCTCCCAGTTCCCAACCATTTAGAACCAGGTCATACGCCTTGGCGTAACATTTGCCGGGATCACTTTCAAGCAGGTCTTCATGACCGTCTTTGGGTGAAGTGAATGGGTGATGGCAAGCTGTCCATCGGTTTTCGCCTTCATCATATTCAAACATCGGGAAGTCGATAATCCAGACAGGTTTCCAAGAGTCTTCAAACAGGCTATGTTGTTGGCCGAATTCAGAGTAACCAATTTTATTACGCAAAGCCCCGAGAGAATCATTGACAATACGGACTTTGTCGGCACCGAAGAAAATCAGGTCGCCATTTTTTGCACCGGTGCGTTTCAAGGTTTCTGCAATAGCTACATCGGTCAGGTTTTTGATAATCGGTGACTGCAGACCAGTACGTCCTTTGCTAATGTCATTGACGCGAATATAAGCAAGACCCTTCGCGCCATAGATGCTGACGAACTGGGTATATGCGTCGATTTCAGAACGTGACATACCAGTGCCTTCTTCAGAACCCCCCGGTACAAGCAGGGCAGCAACACGACCACCGGGCATATTTGCAGCATTGCTAAAGACCTTGAACGGTACATCTTTCATGACATCGGTTAGTTCAGTAAATGTCATCTTCACGCGCAAGTCGGGCTTGTCAGATCCATATTTCGCCATGGCGGTGTCATAAGTCATAACAGGAAATTTTTCCTGGAGCTCCGTGTTGATGGTGTTCTTGAAAATTTTTCGGATCATGGTTTCAAACAGGTCACGGATTTCCTGTTCTTCAACGAAGGAAAGCTCACAGTCAATCTGAGTGAATTCCGGTTGGCGATCCGCGCGCAGATCTTCATCACGGAAGCATTTGGTGATTTGGTAGTAACGGTCAAATCCAGCGATCATGAGCAACTGCTTGAAAATCTGCGGTGATTGAGGCAAGGCGAAAAATGTGCAGGGGTTGACACGGGAAGGAACCAAATAATCCCGCGCGCCTTCCGGTGTGGATTTAGTCAACATCGGGGTCTCGATGTCGATGAAACCTTTTTCATCCAGATATTTACGAACCTCCATGGTGATATGGTAACGCAGGCGCAGGTTGTTTTGCATCTGCAGACGGCGCAGGTCAAGTACACGGTGGGTCAGGCGGGTGGTTTCTGACAGATGTTCATCATCAAGCTGGAATGGCGGGGTGACGGAGGTATTGAGAACATCGAGCGCTTCACAGAAAACCTCAATTTTGCCAGAGGTCAGACTGTCATTATTGGTACCTTCTGGGCGCAGACGGACACGACCGGTGACTTTGATGCAGTATTCATTGCGGATAGATTCTGCGATTTTGAAAACGTCAGGTCTATCGGGATCACAGACAACTTGAACAAGACCCTCACGGTCACGCAGGTCAATAAAGATGATGCCACCGTGGTCACGGCGACGGTGAACCCAGCCACAGAGGGTGACTGTTTGTTCAAGCAGTGCTTCGGTTGTAAGGCCGCAATAATTGGTTCGCATGGACATAGAGCTACTCTCTTTTTTCGGTTGATTTGTGCCGTTACAGGAATAGTCGTGTAGCGTTATTTTCGAGATTATCAGTTACGCACATGGGGTGTCGCCAGAGCCCATACCACAGCAACAACTGCAAGGTGAGGAAATAGATGTAGCACTGCTACTTCCCTTGGCTTGAACTGTGGCGGCGGTCACTTGTTTCTTGAAAGCATCTTTTCCACAGGAAGGACAAATTTCCAATGGGGTATCTGATAGTTTCTGCAGGATGTCTTTGGTGAAGCCACAGTCTTCACATCGATAGGTATAAATTGGCACAGTATCGCTCCCAAAACTTTTCTAAATTCCGAATTATAGTGCTTTTCTTGAATAAAGTGTCTTTATTCGAGGAATGCTGGTGGTATGGAATGGCATCCTGGAGGGGGGGGGAGGATGAACCATTAAACATTCTAATGACAGCAACGGCAAGTTCGTAGATTTCAGGAAAGGAAGTTATACAGGCGGGCAAGGTAAGCAAGCAGGACGCCGACAACGATTCCTGTCGCAAGCCAGGCAAACCGATTCAGGTGTTGGTGGTTGCCTTGGTATTTCATCAATTCTCCAAGAAGCTGGGTTTGACGATTGGGTTGGTGTTTGTCCGGGATATTTTTCTCCAAAGTCTGCTGGATAAGAAGGGGCAGTTTTGGCAGGATGCGGCTGTAACCAATGGATTCCATCTTGATGCGTTGGATGAGTTTGCCGATGTCGGGTTGCCGTTTTAACCAGTTTTCAAGGAAAGGTCTTGCTGTTTGCCATAGGTCAAGATCTGGCGCGAGCTGTCTGCCGATTCCTTCGATATTGAGCATGGTTTTCTGCAGGAGGATAAGCTGTGGCTGGATTTCGATGTTGAAACGTCGTGATGTTTGGAAAAGGCGCATCAAAACAAGCCCAAAAGAAAAATCTTTCAGTGGGCGATCGAATACTGGCTCGCAACAGGTGCGAATAGCGGCTTCAAGTTCAACGGCACGGGTTTCTGGTGGTGCCCAGCCACATTCGATATGGGTCTGGGCGACAAGATGGTAATCGCTATGTAAGAAGGCAATGAAGTTCTTGGACAGATATTCCCTATCGAAATCATCCAGCATACCAACGATACCAAGATCAAGTGCGATGAGCCTGCCTCTCGATGCAGGCATAGTAGAGACGAGGATATTGCCGGGGTGCATATCTGCATGGAAAAATGCATGGTCAAAAACTTGGGTCAGGAAGATATCGACACCGTTATACGCCAGCCGCTTGAGGTCAAATCCTGCTGCCTTGAGTTCGTCAATATGGGAAATGGGGATGCCTTCCATGCGTTCCATGGTCAGGACTTCAGATGAGCAGTATTCCCAATAGATTTCAGGGACAACGAGTTTTTTGGAATCAGCGAAATTGCGACGTAGCTGGCTGTAGTTGGCTGCTTCACACAGGAGATCGATTTCATTGTGCAGGGAATGGTCAAATTCGTGGACGACTTCTGTCAGGTGAAGCCGTCTGCCGTCTTGCCAGTAGCGTTCGCCCAGGGTAGCAAAGGCATACATCAGCTCAATGTCGCGTTCAATCCGTAGCAGGATATCAGGGCGAAGGATCTTGACAGCCGCCTTGCGTCCATCTTTGAGTTCTGCAAAATGAACTTGGGCAATCGATGCTGATGCAACAGGTTTCCGGTCGAAATGGGCAAAAAGGGTTTCAGGATGTGCTCCAAGGCTTTGCATAATCTGTCTGGAGGCGAGGTCAGCGTCAAATGGCGCAACCTGATCCTGCAACTTTGCCAGTTCATCGGCAAAATCTTCTGGTAGCAGGTCTCGGCGAGTTGAAAGAACCTGTCCAAGTTTGATAAAGATAGGACCAAGCTCTTCAAGCGCATTGCGGAAACGCTCAGCAGCTGGCAGGGAAAGTCCCCGCCAGAAAAAAAGACTACGATAGAATGAAGCGGTTTCTTTGCTGAACAAGTATGAGACGGCGATATCATCAAGTCCATGCCGAAACATGATGAAAAAGATGGAGATGGTTCGCCAGATTTTCCGCATGCTTTTCCCCGTTCCGTTAGGGTTGCTGGATACCGGCGAGAACCCAGCCGGTTTTCTTGGAGATAGGACGTGTCATATTCCAGATTTCCTCAAAGGATTTGACAGGTCCGTTGATCTCTTCTCTGAGCTTGCCGGTGAACCGCACGCTTGCCATGTAGTCATCCTGGGAGGTTTCAATACCCAGAAGGTCTGCATCCAATTCGATGATATCGGTTATATTGGGCTCAGTTCCCCTTTCCTGTAACTGCAGGCGGAGTTCTGCAAACATTTCAGGTGTGGTGAACTGATGTAGGTCGTTGATGTCGTTTTTATCCCATGCTGCCTGGAGCCGGATAAAATTGGCTTTTGCAGCGCGCAGGAAGGCAGTGACATCAAAATCAGCAGGAATGCCCCAAGTGTTGGTGAAGGGTTCTTGGCTGTTACTGTTGATGTTTGAGCCGATGTCTGGGGTTTCGATAAGGTTTTCCCTGTCATCGACACCGTCGTTCTGGCGATAGTAATGATGGTAGTCCTGACGGTGCTTTTGGAGTCGTCGATTGGTGAGCCACCGCATGAAAAAGCGCAAGCCGAAAAAAATGATGCCAAGCATCAAAAGCATACTGATAGTGTTGGCGGAGCCTTCGCTGAATCCCATATTGCTGAGTAGGTAGCCAAGTCCCAATCCCAGAAGAGCTCCGCCAAGCATGCCGCCGAAACCATTACGTCGCTGTGCCATGGCACCGCCTTGGTTCTGGGCATTCTGGTTCTGGTAGTTTCCTTGTTGGGATGGCATCGTCCTGCTTCCTCCTGAACTGGGGGAAAGCATCGGGGCGGGTCGTCCGATATTAGTGGACATACGACCGAAAGAAGCCCCACCTCCAAGGCGGGCGGCAGAGGCTTCAGGAACAGTCATAGCCAGCAGGCTGAATATCATACAGAAAGCAAACAATATTTTTTTCATGAAAGTCTTTCACAATTTAAGTTTACAGTTTCATACCAGTGTGCAGAGCAACGATGCCTGCACTAAGGTTATAGTACTTGGTGAGCACAAATCCGGCGTCATTCATCATTTTTTTCAGGGTTTCCTGGTCTGGATGCATCCGGATAGACTCTGCAAGGTACTGGTAGCAGTCTTCGCTGTCAGCAATATATTTGCCTAGCCATGGCAGGAGCGTGAAGGAATAAAGGTCATAAGCTGTCTGCAAGGGAGCCCAGATTTTGGAGAATTCGAGAACCATTACCTTGCCACCAGGTTTCAACACTCGGTACATTTCGGCAAGAGCAGTCTCCTTGTGGGTCATGTTGCGTAGTCCGAAAGAAGTCAGAACCCTGTCAAACCAGTTGTCCGGAAACGGTAATTTTTCAGCATTGCAGACAATGGCAGGCAACAGGAAGCCTTTGTTGAGAAGGCGGTCACGTCCCTGCTGGAGCATGGCTTCGTTGATATCAGCGATCCAAACAATCCCTTTTTGACCGACTTGTCTGGCACAAGCTTCTGCCATATCACCAGTTCCCCCCGCCACATCAAGAACGCGGAAACCTTGCCGGATACCTGCTTGACTGATGGCAAAAGCTTTCCATAACCGATGAATCCCAGCAGACATGAGATCGTTCATGAGGTCATAGTGTTTGGCGACCTTCGTGAAGACCTGGGCGACTTTGTCCGTTTTTTTGTCTTCGTCAATTTGCTGAAAGCCAAAATGAGTCAGTTTAGCCATAGTTTCCTACAGTAGGGTAGAGTTTGCATAGCGTTCAGTGAGTCGTTCTTTGAGCAGTTTGCGCAGAAATGGTACACGTTGTTTCCGCAGAGCAAGGACTTCTGCCGCAATAGTTCGGCGTGGTATGGCCCAAATAGCATCTGGAAAGGTTAAGTCATCCTTATAGCGGGGGATGATATGCCAGTGCAGGTGAGGAACCATGTTGCCGAGGGAAGCAAGATTGACTTTGTCTGGCTGCATGGCATCGCGTATTGTCTGTTCAACCAGCCAGACAACTTCCATAATGGCTGTTCGGTCAGTAGCTGGCAGGTCGGTCATTTCGGCAACATGATCATTCAGGACAACACGGCAGAAACCTGGCAGACTATTGTCATCAACGAGCAGAACACGCCATTTGCCGGTTCGGTAAATAACTTCGGCACCATCTGTTTCGGTTTCGCAGAGTATGCAGTTTTCCATAATTTTCCTTTTCATCCCAGTAAGCCCGCAATGGTACGCCATGAATCGGATGGAATGTTTAGCAGAATCCATGTCATGGTGACATATCGTCCAAATTTACCGATGGCCATATAAGCTGTGCAGGGCCAAAATGGCAGTTTGAGCCATCCGGCCAGCGTACAGAGCGGATCGCCGATGCCAGGCATCCATCCCAGTAGCATGGTTTTGGCACCGAACCGTTCAAGCCATTTGAACCATTTGGTTTCACGCTCCTTTGCAAAGGTCTGTTTGGCGCAATAGCCTATCCAGTAATTGACCAGTCCACCAAGGGTATTCCCGATAGTGGCAACTGCCATGACTTCCCAGAACATATTGCCGTCTGCAGTGACTACAGCAAATACTGCAGGTTCTGACCCAAGAGGGAGCAGTGTGGCTGAAACGAAGCAGATGACAAAAACTGCCGTAAGTCCAATGCCAGGGACTGCAAGCCAGTCAAGTAGCCAGTAAACGGCGGATTCAACCATGGATCGAGTTTCTTTCCATTATTCATGGATACGGGAAATCTTCTGAAACAGGCTCAAGCATATCAGATGCGGATTATAATTGTAGAAGTTTACAGGAATTGTCCCAAGTTCGTTATGGTTGATTATCTGAAAAAAATACTGACTTCACGGGTTTATGATGTTGCAGTCGAATCGCCGTTGGATGTTGCACAGGGTCTTTCCGGTAAAACGGGCAATACTGTACTGCTGAAACGAGAAGATCTGCAGCGGGTATTCAGTTTCAAGCTGCGGGGTGCCTATAACAAGATGGCACATCTTTCAGACGAACAGCGTCAGCGTGGGGTCATCTGTGCTTCTGCCGGCAACCATGCCCAGGGTACGGCACTTTCTGCCAGAAGAATGGGATGCAAGGCAGTGATTGCGATGCCGACGACGACACCGCCGGTGAAAGTCAACGCCGTGAAAATGCACGGTGGCGACAATGTGGAAATCGTGCTACATGGTGAATCTTTCACGGATACCTATGAACATGCCGTGAAATTGATGAAAGAGCGTGGATTGACTTTCATTCATCCTTTTGATGATCCTGATGTGATTGCTGGTCAGGGAACAGTGGGTATGGAAATCCTGCGCCAGCATTCTGCACCAATCCATGCCGTTTTTGTTCCTGTCGGTGGGGGAGGCTTGATTGCCGGCATTGCTTCCTATGTGAAGTTGGTTCGTCCTGAGATCAAAGTGATTGGAGTCGAGACAGTTGATTCCTGTGCGATGAAACAAAGCCTGGATGCTGGTAGACGGATAAATTTACCGGATGTTGGACTTTTTTCTGATGGGACTGCTGTGAAACTGGTTGGAGAGGAGACTTTTCGCCTCTGCCAGCAGTATGTTGATGAGATTGTGCTGGTAGATACGGATGATGTTTGTGCCGCAATCAAGGATGTTTTTTTGGATACACGCAGTATCCTTGAACCGGCTGGCGCATTGTCGGTTGCTGGTGTCAAGGCTTATGTAGGGCGTGAAACGAAGGCTAGTCGACCAGTAAAAGACAAAGTGATGGTTGCTGTCACTTCTGGGGCGAATATGAATTTTGACCGTCTTCGTTTCGTGGCAGAGCGTGCGGATGTCGGTGAAGATAAGGAAGCTGTGCTGGCAGTGACAATTCCGGAAGAAAGAGGTAGTTTCCGCCGTTTTTGTGAGTTATTTGGTCAACGGCATGTCACGGAATTCAATTACCGTATCAGTGATGAGCATGATGCCCATGTATTTGTTGGCATCGAAGTGCAGAACAGGGAAGAAACCGCAACAATCATCCAGACATTTGAAAGCAACGGTTACAGGACATTCGACCTGACAGACGACGAACTTGGCAAAATGCATTTGCGCTATATGGTGGGAGGCAAGAGCTCATATGCCGGAAATGAACAGTTGTTTCGTTTCATCTTCCCTGAGCGTCCTGGGGCGTTGAGAAGGTTCTTGACTTCTATGGCGCCGAACTGGAATATCAGTCTGTTCAATTACAGAAATCATGGTGCAGACTATGGTCGCGTCCTTGTGGGCATCCAGGTGCCGGATGCGGAAATGGATGCTTTCAACAGATTTCTTGCCACGTTAGGATATCCGTATTGGAACGAGACCGATAATCCTGTCTATAAACTGTTCCTGTGAGGAAAAGTAATGGAAGAAAAGACTGAAGGGAAAGCAATCGGGGAAAAAGAATCCGTTGACAATGTTGATGAGGCAGTTGACGTGAATGATTCTCCACTAGGCAAACGCATCGAATTCCCGACGACATATAATTCCGGGATACTTTTCACAATCCCTCGTGAACCGATGCGCAGGGAACTGGGGATTATGGGATCGAACCCGTTTTTCGGGATGGATTTCTGGAATGACTATGAATTCTCCTGGCTGAATTTAAGAGGCAAACCTCAGGTTGGAATTTTGTACTTTTCAGTTTCGTCAGATTCGAAGAATATCGTAGAGTCAAAATCCTTGAAGCTATACCTGAATAGTTTTTCCCAGCACCGAATTGAAAAAGAAGATTTGATTTCGCTAATCAGTAAGGATCTCAGCGATGCATTTGATGCTTTGGTTATGGTATCCGTCATCCAGCCTGATGAATTTGACCAGCTTAAGATTAAAGAGATGGATGGCCTGTTGCTTGACCGTCTGGATATCTCAACAGACTTGTATGCGCCTGCACCTGGACTGTTACGGAGCAATATGGAAGAAGCTCCGGTTGAGGAAACGTTGGTTTCACATCTACTGAAAACGAACTGTCCGGTGACAGGACAGCCAGATTGGGCGACATTGCAGATTCATTATGCAGGGCCTCAGATTGATCAGGAACGGCTGCTGAAATATATCATCAGCCTGCGGACAGCCAAGGCGTTCCACGAGCAATGTGTAGAACGTATCTGGCTGGATATCAAGCATTACTGCCGCCCGCCTCATCTGAGTGTATATGCACGTTACACCCGCCGTGGCGGTATCGATATCAATCCCTGGCGTACGAATTTTACTACCCGCCAGCATCCGCAGGTTGCGCGCACGGCGCGTCAGTAAGTAGCAAGGAGGGAGGTTGCTTCCGATGACAGCTACCCTTTCACACATCCTGCCACAGGAAAATATTGTTTTGGATATGGTTGTCCAGGATAAGCAGGAGCTATTCCAGAAGCTGGGACAACTTTTTGAGCGTAGTGACAATGTCGATGCAGAGACTGCCACAGTGGCCATCATGGAGCGTGAAGCTGCAGGGTCTACAGGATTGGGATGCGGTGTAGCAGTTCCCCATGGGCGAATTTCGACACTGGCAGGAGCTTTGGCGGCATTCGTTCGGTTGGCAAAACCGATCCCTTTCGATTCGCCAGATGGCAAGCCTGTCCGTTTGGTAATTGCCTTGTTGATGCCTCAGAATGGAAATGATCTGCTTCTGAAGTTTCTCTCTGAGGTTGCTTCCCGTTTTTCAGACGGTGATTTTCGCCAAAGGGTTCTTAAGGAAAATGACGGAGAAGCTTTAAAGAGGCTGTTTGCTGAATGATTCAGCTTGTTTTCCGGTAGAATTATATGCCCATGCTGTTTTATTTTTATGTGGGAATCACCGACGCAGGGTTGTCTGATGGCAATATCCAGATGAAAGGGGCATTATGTCATCCTGACAAGTCCTCTGATAGGCGGTTCTTGTTGATGGGCATGAAATGATGAACTAGTAGGTAAACACATTGACCAATGAAACATCCCTTTCCATCCAGCGACTTTATGCCAGTAACAGGGAACAGCTGCAGCTGACCTGGTTTGCCGGGCTTGATGGTGGCAATAGGCAGATTACGGCAACAACAACGTCTGCTGCGGATCTTGTCGGTCATTTCAATATGATTTACCCGATGCGGGTACATGTGCTGGGTGTCCGTGAAATTGCGTATTATGAACGCCTGGATTCTGTACAGCAGGCTGTGCTGGTTCAGGAAATCTCGGATGGAAATCCTCCTGCACTGATCATCGCCAAGGGGTTGGATGTCCCTGTGAACATCCGCAATATCTGCAACAACGAGGATATCCCGTTGTTTACCACCCCCTTGACAGCGGCAGAAGTCATCGACTTCTTGCGGGTATATCTGGCAAAACAGTTTGCTCCTTCAATCGCCATGCATGGTGTGTTCATGGATGTCTTGGGTGTCGGCGTACTGGTCACTGGTGAATCTGGTCTAGGCAAGAGTGAATTAGGTCTGGAGTTGATTTCGCGTAACCATGGACTGGTTGCCGATGATATGGTGGAATTTTCAAGAACAGCCCCGAATATCGTCGAAGGGCGTGCTCCTGAACTACTGCAGAACCTGATGGAAGTCAGGGGGCTTGGGATTCTCGATATCCGTGCGATTTTCGGTGAAGCGGCTGTTCGCCGGAAAATGCCCCTGAACTTGATTGTGAATCTTGTCCGTAGCAATATCGGTGAAGATGATATTGACCGTTTTCCATTGGGCGTGCAGACAGAAGATGTCTTGGGGTTGCCCATCCGGAAAGTGACAATTCCCATCGCTGTCGGGCGCAATATTGCGGTGCTGGTGGAAGCTGCGGTTCGTAACGCCATCATGCAGTTACGGGGGTTCGATGCCATGCGGGAATTCATGGAGCGTCAGCGCAAGGCGATGCTAAAAAAATGAAGTTGTGTTCCGAAAAATAGGGTACCATCAGACTAGATTGGTGGTAGGGTATCCCTTTAAGCAAATTTTGCATAGTTGGTGAAAAATGCAGATTGTACTGATTACAGGCATTTCTGGCTCTGGCAAGTCGGTTGCATTAAATGCACTTGAAGATGCGGGCTATTTTTGCGTTGATAATCTGCCACCTGTTCTGTTGCCAGAACTGGTCAATGCACGGATCAATGAAAATGCTGATCATTTGGCGGTTGCCGTGGACTCCCGAAGTGCAGGGACACTATCTAGCTTGCCAAAAACAATCCAGTCGTTAAAAGATGCTGGACATGATGTTCATGTCTTTTTCCTGACATCTGATACCAATTCGCTGATTGCCCGTTTCTCGGAGACCCGCCGGAGCCATCCGCTTTCCCACAAAAGCCATCCTGCAATGCCTGATGAGGACAACCGTACTTTGGTTGAAGCCATCAGGGCAGAACGTGAGATGTTGGCGGATATACAGGACATTAGCAATGTCATTGATACATCCAATTCCTTAGCGAGTGACCTTCGTAGCCGTATCAAGAAACTGGTGAACATCAAACGGGCACCGATGATCCTGCAATTTGAGTCTTTCGGATTCAAGTATGGGGTTCCGCTGGATTCAGATCTGATGTTTGATGTCCGGATGTTGCCGAATCCGCATTATGATTTGGCACTGCGCCCCCTCACGGGAAAAGACAGACCGGTGCAGGAATATCTTGATGCGCATCCAGAAGTTGGGCTGTTGTTGGAGGATATCCGGAAATTCATTGAAAAATGGTTGCCGACCTATCAGCAGGATAACCGCAGTTATCTGACTATTGCGGTCGGATGCACTGGTGGTCAACACCGTTCAGTCTATATCATCGAGCGCCTGGCGACCTATTTCAGCAAAACCTGGGAAGTAGTCATCCGCCATCGGGAACTGCCTTCAGAATAGGCTATTTGGATTTCTGATTGATCCAATAATCTTGCGTACAGGTTTGGGCAGTCCCAGTTCCAAAGCTTCCTTTTTCCCGCACCATATCTGGTTTTCAGCGAGAGGATCGGAAGGTTTTTTCAGGGTCACAAGACAGGGTGTGATGTTGAGTTTGAAATGAGTGAATATATGAACAAAAGGGCTAAGTGGCTTACAAATATGGATGGAACCGAATGTCCCTGCATATTGCCCGGCGGCTTCAGCTGTTGTTTTCCCTGCAGAGGTAGGACATTCCGGCAAGGAATAAAGCCCTCCCCAGACACCTTTGTCAGGACGTTTTTCCAGCAGGATATGATCTCCTGACACGACAATCAGCATGATGATTTCCCTGCTAGGGAGGGATTTCCTCATTTTTTTGATGGGCAGTTCCGCAATCAGGTTTTCCTGCTTGGCTTTACAGGAGTTCTTGAAAGGGCAGAGCGGGCATTTAGGGTTTGAGCGGGAACAGACTGTAGCGCCGAGATCCATAAGCCCTTGGGTATAGCGTTCTATTTTCGTGTCAGGGAGGAGGGTTTCAGCAAATTGCCAGAGACGATTCTTGCCAGCGGTGTCAGTGGCAGAATCTGTCAGTGCGAAAACTCGGGAAAGAACCCGGATGACATTTCCGTCCATGATAGCGGCTTTCTCTCCAGCAGAAAAAACAGCGATGGCAGCGGCAGTTGAACGCCCGATGCCTGGCAGAGTTGCCAGAACTTCCTGTTTTGTTGGGAAAAAACCGCCATATTCGGAAACGATAATTCGTGCGCACCGATACAGATTCCGTGCCCTTGAATAGTAGCCAAGGCCGCTCCAGTATCGCAGGATTTCATCCAGTTCGGTCTTTGCCAGTTCCCCGATAGTTGGGAAACGGTCAAGAAAACGCCGGTAATAAGGAATAACCATAGAGACCTGCGTCTGCTGAAGCATAATTTCCGAGAGCCAGATGCGATAGGCATCACGGGTATTCTGCCATGGCAGGTCATGGCGGCCATATTGTTCCTGCCAGGCAGTCAATGTGTGGGCAAAGTCCAAAAGACCTGGTTGGATCATCGTCTTATTTTCTGAATCGTCCCCAAGAAAAAACGTACATGACTGTATTGTGCATCAAATTGATTTGATTATGAAATTGTTGGACAAAATACGAAAGGTTTGCTAGGCTATGGAGATGGTTGTGTCCCCCCTTGGGAGATTCCCTGATTTTTCTGGAAAGGATTCCAATTTTGGGGGGGGGATTCGTTGTTGTTCGACTCATCAGGTGACGAAATGACTCCTACCATTATCACGAGAGGAATCAAGGCAGGGGAGGTCATGCAGGACTATGTAATGGAGAAACTGAAAGGACTGCTTTCCTATTCCCAGGACAGAATCTGCTCTATTACCGTATGTCTGTCAGACGCAAACAAGATTAAAAAAGGTTTGAAAAAGCGTTGTCTTATCCAGTTGAACCTTCCGGGATTGCCATCAATTGTCGTAACCAAGTTCGCTTCAGACGTTCAGGGTGCCATTGACAGTGCGATGCATCATGCGTCGAGCCTATTGAATAAAACTCTCTCAAGGGTTAAAGACATTCCGCATACTTCTTTACCCCTGTATTTCAATAAACCCTGGCTGTTAGCAGTCTAGTCTGATATCTCCGTTTCCAGGCTTATTTGCCAGAGGAAGGGACTTCGAAAAAAAGGAACTTCGGTTCCTTTTTTACTGCATGTTCTGGATTCTCAATAACAATGCGAATCATATAAACGATAATTATCGTTTCACTGCTATCAACCTGCACTCGATAATGATATCGGGTTTCTGCGGGGAAATCAGCGGGTTTAGCCCGTCATGGTATAGAATAGGTATAGAATGTCTACATACCCCGACAGGAGTATCCTGCTTCTGTTGGCGGTTTATCCAGGAATCGTTTTCTAGCAGGCAATCCATGAGCGCCGGTATTTTTCGTTTCTGCCGTCTAGTTTTCCCCGTACTTGCGGGAAGTTTTTTGCTGTCTGGCTGTGCGGCGATTGAAGAGTTTTTTCACCTGAAAAAAAAAGAGGCTCCCGCCCCATATTTCCTGAAACAGCAACCCCGCGCCTGTGTCAGCAAAGTAGGCATCAAAGGGCGTTTTTCACTTTATTACAAAATTGACGATCGTGAAGAAGGAGTACACGGCAGTTTTGAATGGGAACAGACACCTGATCGGACATCCATTACCTTGCTGTCTCCTTTAGGGCAGGTTGTCGCAACCATTGATGTCATGCCACAAATCACCACGTTCATGGTGCCGGGCAAGCCTCCAAAATCTGCTCCAGATGCAGAAAGTCTCATCAAATCCCAGTTGGGATGGACTTTGCCAGTCAACGGGATGAAAGAGTGGCTGCAAGGGTGTGCAGTTGATGCGAAGGGCAAACCGTTCATTGCTTCTCCAGACAGGAAGACGGTGACTACCAAAGATAAATGGCAGATTGACTATGTTTCCTGGATTGACGGGCCGACAATGCCATTGCCCAAGCGCATCAACCTGACCAAAGGCAAGGACTTAACAAACCTTGACCTTAATATGAAGCTGGTCATTGACGAATGGCATTTCTGAGTACCTATCATGGCAGGCTTTCGTGCAGGGGATGCCCTGCTCCTGCCAAACTGAACCTTTTTTTGCATATCGTCGGTCGTCGTCAAGACGGGTATCACCTATTGGAAACAGCCTTTCAACTAATTGATTTCTGCGATTTGCTGCATTTCACCTGCAGGATGGACGGAAACATCAGGCGTTTGACTCCTGTTGAAGGGGTGCCTGAGTCAGCAGATTTGGCAGTTCGCTCGGCACAGTTGCTGAAAGAAGCCGCCAAAGACAGAAAAGGGTTGCCTGTGCCTGGTGTAGATATCGAGATCGAGAAACGAATCCCTTCTGGCGGTGGTCTTGGTGGCGGTTCTTCTGATGCCGCGACCACATTACTGGCGCTGAATCAGTTATGGGGATGTGGTTTTTCAGTCAGGGAATTGATTGGGTTGGGTGTGAAACTGGGGGCGGATATCCCTTTTTTTCTGTTTCAGCAAAATGCTTTTGCAGAAGGCATCGGCGAAAAACTGATGCCAATCAAGACGCCGGCTGGTTGGTTTGTTGTGATTAAACCACCTGTTTCCGTCCTCACAAGGCGCATATTCCAGTCTCCTGAATTGACAAGGGACACAGAACCCATCAGAATTAGGGACTGTCCAAATTTCTGCGATCCTTATATTCAGAGAGGCAGGAACGATCTTCAGATTGTTGCATCATCGCTTTTCCCTGAAATACAGAATGCGCTGGATGATTTGGAGCAGTATGGAAATGCCAGAATGACAGGATCAGGTGCTTGCGTCTTTGCCCGTTTTGAGACGGAAAAAGAAGCAGATAGGGTTGCAGCAGGGCTATCAGGTCGATGGGACGTCATAGTCGCCCGTTCCCTCCAGTACCATCCATTTGAATATCCGGAACAGGTCTGATACAGGTGGGGAGGGTTTCCCAAGGGAATTTCCTGTAAGATAGTTGCAGATTCGGTTGTAGGGGTATAGCCAAGTGGTAAGGCATCGGGTTTGATCCCGACATGCGGAGGTTCGAATCCTCCTACCCCTGCCATTTTCCATAACTTGGCAGGATGATGGAATTTAACAGGATTACAGCAGAATCATGTCGGACAGGGAGTTTATGATTTTCTCCGGAAATGCCAATCCGGAGCTGGCTAAAAAGGTCGCAGCCAGATTGGGCATGTCTCTTGGCAAGGCACTGGTTACCAAGTTCTCAGACGGCGAAGTCCGTGTTGAAATCAGCGACAGGGTTCGGGGCAAGGATGTTTTCATCATTCAGTCTACCTGTTCCCCGACCAATGACAACCTGATGGAAATCATGCTGATGGCGGATGCGCTGAAACGGGCTTCCGCAGAGCGGATTACAGCCTGCATCCCTTATTTCGGTTATGCCCGTCAGGATCGCCGTCCGCGTTCTACCCGTGTCGCGATTTCGGCCCGTGTAGTTGCGAACATGCTGGAAAGCATCGGCATTAGCCATGTCATTATCATGGAAGTGCACGCCGCGCAGATTCAGGGGTTCTTTGATATCCCTGTCGATAACATTTACGCATCTTCCATCTTGTTGAAAGACATCGCTGAAAAACATTATGAAGACTTGATTGTCGTCTCACCAGATATTGGAGGGGTTATCCGTGCCCGTGCTCTGGCAGAGCGCCTGGGATGCGAGCTATCCATTATCGACAAACGCCGTCCGAGACCCAATGAATCAAAGGTCATGAACTTAATTGGTAGCGTTGAAGGCAAGAACTGCATCATCATGGATGATATTGTGGATACGGCAGGCACCCTGACCAAGGCGGCAGAGGCTTTGAAAGAACACGGTGCAAAGACTGTCGCCGCCTATTGTACCCATCCGGTCTTGTCGGGTCCGGCTGTTGAACGTATCATGGCGTCTTCCTTGGATGAGCTGGTCGTTACCGACACCATTCCATTGTCAGAAAACGCCAGGAAGTGTGGCAGGATTCGCCAGCTTTCCTGTGATGCGGTTCTGGCAGAAACATTGCACAGGGTCAGTTCTGGTGAGTCTGTGATGTCCTTGTTTGAAGAGTTGGGCAAAAAGGCCTAAAAAATCATTTTTTTCGGGATCTCTGGTCGCGGAGATTCCTCAACAAAGAGGGAAACCTCATTTTTAATTGGAGTTATCAATGAAAATCGTAGCATCCGCTAGAACGGAAGTAGGGACCGGAGCGAGCCGCCGCCTGCGTGCTTCTGGCAGAACCCCGGGTATCGTTTATGGTGGCAATACCGGGCCCGTCAACATCACGCTGGATCATAATGAGCTGTTTTATGACCTGAAAAAGGAAGAATTCCATTCTTCCATTCTTGATCTTGAAATTGACGGCAAGGTTGAAAAAGTCCTGTTGCGTGATTTCCAGCCCCATGCCTACAAACCGCTGGTTCTGCATGTTGATTTCCAGCGGGTCGATCCTAACCAGGTGATTTCCGTTAAGGTTCCACTTCATTTCATCAATGAAGAAGCCTCTCCTGCCGCCAAGGCAGGAGGTCTGCACCGTGTTGTTTCGGAACTGGAAATTTCCTGCCTGCCGGCAGACCTCCCTGCGTTTATTGAAGTTGACCTGGCAGGCATTACAGTTGGTCAGTCCGTCCATCTGAAAGACCTGAAGCTGCCTGCAGGCGTCAAGGCCGTTTCCCACGATACTTCCCTGCCTATCGTCACCACGGAAGAAATTGCTTCTTCTTCTGAAGAGGAAACTGCAGGAGATGCGCTTGCAGCTGAATCTGCATCTACTGAAGCGTGATTCTGACGGAAAGAAATTCAGGAAAAAGCGTTTGCCGGCTTGGCAGACGCTTTTTTTTCAGATAGAATCATAGTTTCTCGATATAGGGGAGTCGCCAAGTTGGTTAAGGCACCGGATTCTGATTCCGGCATTCGAGGGTTCGAATCCTTCCTCCCCTGCCATTCAGATACTGGATACCGCCAATAGGCGGTATTTTCATGTAAATTCATGTAAATTTCATGTAAATTTCATGTAAATTTCATGTAAAACAGCCGTTCAGCCGTTTTCTCTTCTTTCGGATTTTCAGGAACCAGCCATATTTTCCAGTATGTTGGACTTGGCTTTCATCCTGCCAGGCGTTTTCGAGGTATTACCGGTATGGGGATAATAAACGGTTTTTCCCCCAGGATACCCAGTCAACCAGCTATCTGGAGCGGCTCAGGCAAGGATACCCTATCCATCCGGAAGTCTTTGACCGGCTGTATGAAGACTGGTCTACGCTGGAGAATTTCCAGCGGACACGCGGTGTATTGCGTTTGATGGCCAAAGTTATCCACCGTCTATGGAAAGATGGCAATTCAGATTTGATGATTATGCCAGGCAGCCTTCCATTGATGGATGTTGACGTACGCAATGAGACTATCAGCTACCTGCCTTTGGGGTGGGATCCCGTGATTGAGCGCGATGTGGACAGTGAACGGTCGCAGACCTGGGTAATCGAACGGGAGAATCCCCGTCTCGGAGAGGTTCAGGCCTGCCGGCGGGTGGCGAGAACGATTTTTCTGGGCAGCGCGCCATCAAACGCCACCCAGCGGGTACGGGGAATCGACAAGGCGCATATTCTGTTGGGTGTAGCCCAACCCGGCCAGTCAACAGGCCTATTTGATGATGCCCTACGGCGTTGTTCCGACAGGCTCCATTATCTGATGGAATCAAAGGATCGGTTCTGGCTGGGTATCCAAGCGAATCTCAGGCGGGAGATGGAAGAAAGGAAGAAGCGTTTCGATGAGGTCACGGATATCTTGCCGATGATTCGCGATCAGCTCCGCCGTGGTTTAGCTGCCGTGAAAATGCCTGTCCATATCTTTGCGCCAGATGATGATATTAAGGATTCGCCTGAACTGAGTATCGTGGTATTGCCACTGTCAAGCGCATATGACCGTCATAGCGCAAACCAGGCAACAGATGCGGCGCAGAAGATATTGAACCAGTGTGGGCAAAAGCCCCGTCATTGCCAGAACCGGCTGATTTTCATGGCGGCAGATAGCAGGAATGTGAAACGGTTAAAGGACTATACCAAAACAGTGATGGCCTGGAACAGTATTGAGTCTGACTACAAGGAAAACCGTCTTGTTCTGGACAATTTGGTGGCCAGGCAGATGAAAGACAGCAAGGAAAAGGCAGATGAGGTTTTCAAACGAGCCGTACGGGAAACGTTTAGATGGTTGCTGGTGCCGGTGCAGGAGGCGGAAAAAGGCAGCTCTTCCGAGATGAAATGGGAAAACGCTTCGCTGGATATGGGCAAGAGTTGGGCAGATGCCATTCATGACACCCTTAAAAACAATGAATGGGTCATTGAACAGTGGGCGCCTATCCATCTTTACAAGGAATTGAAAAAATGGTTCTGGAAAGAAGGTTCCGATGATGTTTCTGCCCTTCATGTCTGGCAACAGTTTTGCCAGTACCCATTTCTGCCACGCCTAAAGGATGACCATGTTTTTCAGAACACGATTATGCAGGGGGTGCAAAGCCAGGATTTCTTCGGAACTGCGCAGGGCAAGGAAAATGACCGTTATCTGGGGTTTGTTTTTGGCAGACAGGCATCTATTACGCTGGATAAATCGCTACTGTTGATAGAGCCTGAAAGGGCGAGGAAGGAAATTAAACCGCCGATCCCTCCTGTAGATCCTCCTCCGCTCCCGCCAGAGCCGAAGCCTGATGATGACCACGGACAAAAACCACCGGAACCACCGAAACCACCGAAACCACCGAAACCTGTAAAGGTCAGAAAAAGGTTTTATGGAACTATCGATTTAAATCCTATCAGGCCGAAAGACCAGTTTATGGAGGTTGCAGAAGAGGTGATTAGGCAATTCGTGGGAAATCCTGACGTTAAGGTGAG
>CAZWTQ010000001.1:24133-38985 GCA_964636975.1 uncultured Oxalobacter sp.
TGAAGTCCAGGCAAAGGTGGACAGTGGATTTGACGATACGCTACAGCGGACTGTCAGGGAGAATTGCCATACGCTGGGATTCAAGCAGGCCGAGTTTGAGGAAGAATGAACTGAAAACGGACTGGAAACGGATTGAAAAGGCCGTTTTTCGGCTGCCTTAGAAAACCCGTGGATTTGATATTCGATGTATTCGATGTATTCGATATATGTGGGAGAGGAAAGTTTAAGGTCAGTAAACGGTGGCTTTCTGCCAGGGCAGGTTTGCCGATAGGGAAATTTCTGGCGGTATGCCGGTGCGGATAAGGATCTCTGCCCTGCCACTATGATAAAATCTGACAGGCAGGATAACAGGATAACCGCTGGTTCAGGGAAGTCCATGGATTGGGGAAGGTTTGGCAGGTTACCTTTCTGACAAGGGGTAAAATCAGGCCTGCCGGAAAGAAGTTGAATGATGGCTGACCACAAGATGAAGATTTTTTCTGGCAATGCAAACCCGACACTGGCCTCCAGGGTTGCCAGCCGGTTGGGGATTCCTCTCGGCAAATCACTCATTACCAAGTTCTCAGATGGTGAGGCCCGTGTCGAGCTGAAAGAGAATGTGCGGGGCAAGGATGTGTTCATCATCCAGCCAACCTGTGCGCCAACCAATGACAACCTGATGGAAATACTGTTGATGGTTGACGCCCTGAAACGGGCCTCTGCTGAGCGTATTACGGCCTGTATCCCCTATTTTGGCTATGCGCGCCAAGATCGCCGCCCGCGTTCTACCCGCGTGGCAATTTCTGCCCGTGTGGTTGCCAACATGCTGGAACGTGTCGGCGTTGACCGTGTCATCATTGTTGATGTGCATGCCGACCAGATTCAGGGATTTTTTGATGTTCCGGTTGATAATATCTATGCCTCCCCAGTCTTGCTCAGGGATTTAAAGAAAAAGAGCTATAAGGATCTGGTTGTTGTCTCTCCTGATATCGGCGGGGTTGTCCGTGCCCGCGCGCTGGCAGAGCGTTTGGGTTGCGAACTGTCCATTATCGACAAACGTCGTCCGAGACCCAATGAGTCAGAGGTCATGAACCTGATCGGTACTGTCGAGGGCAGGAACTGCATCATCATGGATGATATGGTCGATACGGCAGGCACACTGACCAAGGCGGCCGATGCCCTGAAGGAACGTGGCGCGAAGATGGTTGTGGCTTATTGCACCCATCCCGTATTGTCTGGTCCGGCAGTAAAACGTATCGCCGCCTCGTCCCTGGATGAGCTAGTTGTTACCGATACGATTCCATTGTCTGACCTTGCCAAAAAATGCAGCAAGATTCGCCAGGTTTCCTGTGACGAGCTACTGGCGGAGACTTTGCGCAGGGTCAGCACTGGCGAATCGGTCATGCAGTTTCTCCAGGACATGATCAATAACAGCTAGCGGTCGCTGACAGCCAGATAAAACGGCAAAACGAAAAACGCCCCGAAGAAAAACACCCGCCATGGAAGATGGCGTTTTCCGTTGCCGGAATCAGCGGAATCAGCGGAATCAGGTTCGGTCTGTTGGCTCAGTTTGCGGAATGCAGTTTCATCATGGCCTTTTCCATCTGGTTGCCACAGACTTCCGGCATCAGTGAGATGGCGCGGTTGATGGCGTCTACAATCTTGTCCATATCTTCATTGCGGGGACGTTGCAGGACATAGTCAATCACCGAAATATGCGCATTGACATTGCGTGGATGGCCGATGCCAAGGCGTAGCCGCCAGAAATCCTGTGAGCCCAGGGCATTTACAATGTCTTTGAGACCGTTGTGGCCACCAGTTGAGCCAGAACGTTTGAGTTTTGCCTGACCAGGCTGGATATCTAGTTCATCATGGACAACCAGGATTTCTTCCGGCCTGATTTTGAAGAAGTGGGCGATGGTGCCGACGGCAAGGCCGGAACGGTTCATATAGGTTTGTGGCTTCACCAGCAAGATATCTTCATCCCCGATCCTGGTCTTGGCAATTTGGGCAGAGAATTTCGCTTCTTTGTTCCAGCGATCCCCGCTATTTAAGTTGTCAACAAACCAAAAACCTGCATTATGGCGCGTCAGTTCATATTCGGGTCCTGGGTTTCCAAGACCCACTATCATCCGAATAGCCATGTTTCTATCCTCTTTTAGCCCTATGAGAGATATCCATTTTTCAGTTTTTCCTTCTTCACCGCGTTTTTTGATGCGACAAAATGGCGGTGAAAAGACAGGTTTTCCGACAGGTTCCGGCGTTGCAATCCTTTCGGGAAGGCTGTTTTGATGGAATTTTCATAAAAATTCTTTGACGTATAAATTATATTATACAAAAATAAATAAAAAAATTATAGCTTCTCCGCATCATTTTTCATCAAAAATAGGATGAAATAATGAAAAGCCAACTAATTGGCAGGATAAACCTGTTGCCGTCAGACAGGCTGTCCAGATGGCCACCAGAAGTTGTTCGGATGGCCATCGAAGACATCATGCGTACCAGAAAATCCGTGGATCAGATATATGTGGAGACCTTCTGGACGACCTGCCCGATGATAAAGATGTCGTCATCGAAAGGCCTATCAGGATAGCGGCTTTTATCAGGATTGTCCGATCTGAGAAACCAGCGCTGTTTTCCAACCTTGAAAAGACGCTTGATGATGACGACCCCTTTATAGTTCAAGAGGAAAGGCTTGCCGTCTTCGGGGGTGGTTTTTCTGATATCGATCATGACAGTATCGCCTATGAAGATAGAAGGTTCCATGCTACTGTCATTGATGCTCAATGTAAGCAGGTTTCTGAGTTCCCAGCCGTTATCGACTATTTCCCTAGAATGGACAAAAAGTGTTCCTACAGTTTTCTCCTTTAAACTAATTTTCCGTATTTCAAAACCATCAACGCTATTTTGAGGGACGATTTCCGCATGCGGGACATAAAAGGCGTTTGGGATGGTAGGGACGCCATCATTGCTATTTTGCAGTTCGTCAGGGACATCCACCAAATCGCTGAGTGGCCATCCGCATGCATTGGCTAGTTGCCGAAGGGTTTTTAGGTCTGGTTCCTTGACTTCTCCTTTCAAAATTCTAGAGATTGTTGGCTGAGGAATGCCGGATGCGCGAGCCAGTGAGATCTGACTCTTGAAACCGGCGGATTTCTGCATTTTCTTGAGTTTTTCTATGAGGCTCATGATAGGCAGGCTCCATGGTTGATAGCTCCTGTTGATTTCAAAAATTTCTGCAATAGTAATGGAAAAAAAACGATGTTTTATTTGTTTTTTTTCGCATTGTTGCCTTTTTGCAACAACAGTGAAAAAAATAGACAAATTTGCCTGTCTGTTGACAGTTTGAATATCTTATTACATTATGCCGGATATGTTCCATTGCATTTTTATTTTTGTTGGCCAAAGCGACTGGAAACAGCATAAATTCGGATTAAAACAGTTCTGTGCGCCTGTTTTTGGAAAAAGGAGGTGAAAGATGTCAAAAAAAGCGATGACCTGGGCATTCGCCCAGCCGATGAAATCTTGGATAACGAAGTTTGTACTGGTGACGTTGGGTCATTACGCCGATGAGAGAGGGGTGCTCAGCCTGTCTGTCAATGCGATTGCGGAAAAGGCTTGCCTGGATAAAAAGATACTTGTCAAGGCACTCAATAGACTCAAGCGGGCGGGTCTTGTCGAAGATACGGGCGGGCAAACCGATGTGGCCAACCCAGTCGGGACATATCGTCTCCGTATGGACAAGGGTGTGGATAACATTGAAAGTTATCCACAGAACAGTCCCTAAAATGGAACAGTTCCGCTTTTGGAACAGTACCAGGAACAGTTCCAGAAACAGTCCCAAGAACAGTCCCAGAAACAGTCCCAGAAACAGTCCCAATTTTTCCACCAAACAGTCCCAAAAGTGGAACACGGAACCATTAATATATATATACATACAAAGGATCAGGAAAACAGCAAGGCTGTGGATAACTCAAGGCTTGGCCATCTTGTGGATAACCCAAAGCCTGGCGGCCAGGCAACGTATCGGGCAGGGATGGATGAAAGTAAATGGAAAGTGGTAGATGGAAAGCGCATGATATGCTGGTTGTCTGTGATGTCCTTGCTGGAAAAGTATGGTTACATGGCTACATATGCCAAAGGATATCGCAGACTATTACGACTATTACAGGAATGGCGCTCTGGCGGGATTGGTGTCTGGTTCGACTGGCCGGCAGGGGAAGTCCAGACCGTCTTGGCGTGTATCCGATATCAATGTGTCAGCTTCTACGGTGCTGGACGAGAATCCATGGCCTGACGACGACCGCCCACAGGAGGGGATTGGTATCAGCCCAGATTTTCGCCTGCTCATCTGTCACCCGTTCGATTTCGCGTTTTTCTATCATGGACTGGATGGCATCTACATCATCGGCTTCCATCAGTTGGGCAACCCGAACCATGTCGATATTGTCTGTGACGGAAATCAGCTTGCCGGCAGCGAAAAATCTTTCCAGCTCCTTCCAGCTGATTTTGGCTGTTTCCATGTTGATACGGGCATATTGCAGTTTTTCCTGCCCGGCTTTTAGGGCGTTGCTTTTTTCTTCAGGGGAAGTCATCTGTTTTGCGGGTCATCAATCATCATCAACCATCAATAGTGGGGAGGCCGTTCATTTATGGGACGATCGCTTTCAATATCGACAAGCCTGGCTGCCAGCGCCTTAAGGATGGCCTCGATGTCATTAATCTTTACTTGCTGGCGGTAAATCTCCTTGTTCAGCTCCTCAATCATGTCTTCCTGATGGGTGATGCGTATTTCAAGGTCTGCCAGCCGCTCGTCTATGTTCATATCCATAATGATAAGCCAATCCGCGGTTTTTAAGATCAAAAGGGAAAACGGGAAAAACGGGGAAAACTGTCTACTATCTTATGCCATCTTATGCCTTTTTTGCGTTCAGCAGGGTCTTGATATGGGCAAGACGCTGTTTCGGCGTCAGTGCGCTGTCAGGGTTCGGCACAGGGTTTTCTGTGTCCAATTTCATTTCCCTGATGAACCTGGACGGTTCCCTGTCAATGGTTTTGCGTGCCTGATGGCGTTTTTTGCACCACGAAACCTGGAGGGTACGTTGTGCCCGGGTAATGCCGACATACATCAGGCGGCGTTCTTCCTGGATTTGTTTTGCCAGCTGAACGGCAGGCATGTCATCCATATCATGGGCCGTATGAGGCAGTAGCCCCTCTTCCACACCGACCAGGAAAACATGCGGAAATTCCAACCCTTTTGCGGCATGCAGTGTTGAAAGGTGAACGGCGTCTTGCGGGTCTTTCCTGTCTTCAAGCATGGTCATCAGGGCGACCATCTGGGTGACCTCCAGCAAGGTATGTTCCGGTTCGCCTGTCTGGCTGTTGCCACGGCATTTGTTTTTCAGCCAGTCGGTGAATTCTAGGACATTCTGCCATTTTGTCTTGGCGGTGCGTTCATCAAAAGCGTCGTACAGATAGTTTTCATAGTCGATTGCCTTTACCATTTCATCAAGCAGTTCCGCCGCTGCATCTCCTTTTGCCGTGGGTCTTCCCGCACGCTCTTCGAGGCGGTTGATGAAATCGCAAAACGCCCGCAACGGATGAAGCTGCCGGGCAGGCAGCCTTGTTTCGATGCTGTTTTTGTAGGTAGCCTCAAACAGGGAACACTGCCATTGTCCGGCAAAAGTTCCAAGCGCGCTGAGCGTTCCTTCTCCGACTCCCCTGCGGGGCGTTGTGATGGCACGGATGAAGGCGGGGTCATCGTCCAGGTTGGCAATCAGGCGCAGGTAAGCGGTAATGTCCCTGATTTCCGCCCGGGAAAAGAAACTTTGTCCGCCCGAGATGGTATAGGGAATGTTTTCACGCCGGAGTACTGTCTCGAAGACCCTGGCCTGGTAGTTGCTGCGGTAAAGGATTGCAAAGTCGGCATATTTTGCCCTGCGTTCAAAGCGTTTGCTGGACAGTTGCATGACCACCTGTTCCGCTTCCTGTTCTTCATCTGGCATCATCCTGGTGCAGACAGGGTCACCCGGCCCATGCTCTGACCAGAGTTTTTTTTCAAATAGCTTGGGGTTGTTGCCAATCACCGCGTTGGCGGCCTGCAGGATATGCATGGAAGAGCGGTAGTTCTGCTCAAGACGGATGACTTTGATATCAGGAAAATCCTTTTGCAGCGCTTTCAGGTTTTCAAGGGTTGCCCCGCGCCACGCATAGATTGCCTGGTCGTCATCACCGACAGCGGTGAACATCGGTTTCTTGCCGGGGCCTGTCACCAGCAGTTTCACCAGTTCATACTGGCAGGCATTGGTGTCTTGGTATTCATCAACCAGCAGATAGCGCAGCCGCCGTTGCCATCTGTCGCAGATATCGGTCTTCTGCCTGAAAAGCTCAACAGGCAGACGGATCAGGTCATCAAAATCCACTGCCTGGTAGGCGGAGAGGGTTGCCACATAGTTGCGGTAGATGCGGGCAACGTAGGCATCTTGTTCGCTGTCTGCGGATTTTATCGCCATGTCAGGGGTAATCATGGCGTTTTTCCAGAGGGAGATGCCTGTTTGGACATCTCGGATGATTTTGCGGTCGGTTGTCTTGGAAAGATCCTGGAGCAATGCAAAACAGTCATTGCTGTCCAGTATGGAAAAATGCTGTTTCATGCCGAGGGAAGCATATTCCTGCCTCAGGATCTGTACCCCCAGGGAATGGAATGTCGAGATGGTTAGCGGGGAAGCCTCATTGCCGCCGGAAAGCATCTTGCTGATGCGTTCCCGCATTTCTGCCGCCGCCTTGTTGGTGAATGTCAGGGCGGCGATGTGTTTGGCCTCATATTTCCCGGACTCAATCAGATGGACGATTTTCTGGGTGATGACCCGGGTTTTGCCAGAACCTGCACCTGCCAGCACCAGGCAGGGACCCTCCAGATAAACCACGGCTTCCCGCTGCTGGGGATTCAGTCCATTAACCGCTGATGCCATGCTGTTTGATTGACTCCTGTTTTGATTGAGGTCAGCATTATAGCAGTCTGGCAGTCTGTGGATAGGTTTTTGCCATGAATCGGGTTAGACTATCTGTTTCAGCGGGTTGCCCCTTGAAATCTGGAAGGCGCGCCCCCATATTGCAATGGAGTCGCATCACTGTATCAATATCGGGAACAATATCAGGAAAACATATGGAGCAGTTTCACGGAACAACCATTGTCTCTGTCCGTCGTGGCGATGTTGTCGCACTGGGAGGGGATGGTCAGGTCACATTGGGCAATATCGTGATTAAAGGGACAGCCCGCAAGGTGCGCAAACTTTTTGGAGGGCGGGTTTTAGCTGGTTTTGCGGGAGGCACGGCCGATGCCTTCACCCTGATTGAGCGGTTCGAGGCAAAACTGGAAAAACATCAGGGCAACCTGTTGCGCGCGTCGGTTGAGCTGGCGAAAGACTGGCGGACTGACCGTATGCTCCGTCGCCTCGAAGCGATGTTGCTGGTGGCTGACAAGACAGCGACTTTGTGCATTACCGGCAATGGCGATGTTCTGGAACCTGAAGAAGGCGTTGGCGCCATCGGCTCGGGGGGGCCTTTTGCCCAGTCGGCCGCCCTTGCCCTGGTTCGCAATACCGACCTGAGTCCCCAGGAGATTGTCCAGAAATCACTAGAAATTGCAGGAGATATCTGCATCTATACCAACCGTTCCAATATCATTGAAACACTGGACTGATGAAGCCCTGAAAAGAAGATAGGACAGAAACCATTATGAATCTGACCCCTAAAGAGATTGTCTCTGAACTGGATAAACATGTTGTCGGGCAGTCCAAGGCCTAGCGTGCTGTCGCCGTGGCATTGCGTAACCGCTGGCGGCGCCAGCAGGTTGAGGAACCGTTAAGGCATGAAATCACACCCAAGAACATTCTGATGATTGGTCCAACAGGTGTCGGCAAGACTGAGATTGCCCGTCGTCTGGCCCGTCTGGCAGGAGCGCCTTTCGTCAAGATAGAAGCTACAAAATTCACGGAAGTTGGCTATGTCGGCAGGGATGTCGATACAATCATCCGTGACCTGATTGATATTGGCGTCAAACAGACCCGTGAGGCGGAAATGAAAAAAGTCCGCTCCAAAGCCGCTGATGCGGCAGAGGATCGGGTGCTTGACATCCTGATTCCCCCAACTCCGGGCTTTGGCCTCAACACGGAGGGGAAAACGGCCGTACCGTCCAACGAGCATACCCGCCAGCGTTTCCGCAAACAGCTGCGGGAAGGTGCCCTGAACGAAAAAGAGATAGAGATTGAGGTTGCGGAACAGGCGCCGCACATGGAAATCATGGCGCCACCCGGCATGGAAGAGATGACCGAGCAGATTAAGTCGATGTTCTCCGGCATGAACAGTGGCAGGAAGAAAATGCGCAAGGTCAAGATCAGGGAAGCGCTGAGATTGATGCTGGAAGAAGAATCGGCCAAGCTGCTCAACGAAGATGACATCAGGCAGAAAGCCATCACCAATGTCGAACAGAATGGCATCGTTTTTCTGGATGAGGTTGACAAGATTGCCTCCCGCTCCGAGATGGGCAATGCGGACGTTTCCCGCGCGGGGGTACAGCGTGACCTGTTGCCGTTGGTGGAAGGGACGACGGTGAATACCAAATACGGCATGATCAAGACAGACCATATCCTTTTCATCGCATCGGGGGCTTTCCAGCTGGCAAAACCTTCTGACCTGATTCCGGAACTCCAGGGGCGTTTCCCGATTCGGGTTGAGCTGGAATCGCTGTCCATTGCGGATTTTGAGCAGATTCTCACCAGTACGGAAGCCAGCCTGATTTCCCAGTACAAGGCATTGCTGGCAACGGAAGGACTGAACCTGGAATTTGACAGGGACGCCATCCACCGGCTGGCGGAGATCTCCTATAACGTGAATGAACGCACCGAAAATATCGGCGCCCGCCGCCTGTACACGGTGATGGAGCGTTTGCTGGAAGAAGTCTCGTTTACGGCGGTCAGCTGTGGCGGCAGCTCCTTGACCATCACCAAGGACTATGTGAACGAACGGCTAGATGAGCTTTCTGAAAACGAAGACTTGACCCGATACGTCCTGTAACCGGCTCTTTCCAGACATGGAAAACCCGCTTTCTTGCTGATGAAGGAAGCGGGTCTTCCACCGTCAATGAGGGACAGTGATGGATGCAGCGGTTATTTTGCGCCCATCATGGCCTGGGCATTGTCCAGCATGCGGCAGGAGAAGCCCCATTCGTTGTCGTACCATGCCAGGATTTTGACAAGGTTGCCGCCCACGATACGGGTTTGGGTGGCATCGAAAATGCTGGAATGCGGGTCATGGTTGAAGTCCGTGGAGACCAGGGGCTCGACGTTATAGCCCAAAATGCCTTTGAGCCTGCCTTCAGAGGCTTCCCTGACGATGCCGTTGACTTCTTCCACTGTGGTGTCACGTGCGGCGGTGAAAGTCAGGTCAACAACGGAGACATTGGCCGTTGGAACACGCATGGCAAAGCCATCGAATTTGCCAACCAGTTCAGGGAGAACCAGCCCGACCGCGGCGGCGGCGCCAGTGCGGGTTGGAATGATGTTTAACGCGGCGGCACGGGCACGGCGCGGATCGCGGTGGGCAACGTCTGTGAGGCGCTGGTCGTTGGTGTATGAGTGAACGGTTGTCATCAACCCTTTGACGATGCCCAGTTTTTCATTCAACGCCCATGCGACAGGTGCCAGGCAGTTGGTTGTGCATGACGCATTGGAGACAACGGTGTCAGTTGCTTTCAGGACATCCTGGTTGACACCATAGACAACCGTTGCGTCGACATCCTTGCCGCCAGGCGCGGAAATCAGCACCTTTTTGGCGCCTGCTTTCAAATGGGCCGAGGCTGCCGCCTTGGAAGTGAAAATTCCCGTGCATTCCATGACAACATCGATACCCAGCTCTTTCCAGGGCAGTTCCTCAGGATTGCGGATGCTGGTTACCTTGATGCGGTCACCATTGACAACAAGTACATCACCATCAACGGCAACATCAGCGGCGAATTTGCCATGGACAGTGTCATATTTTGTCAGGTGTGCCGAGATATCCAGCGACCCCAGCTCATTGATGGCAACGATTTCAATATCGTGTTTTTTGCCATATTCATAATGGGCACGGAGAACATTACGGCCGATACGGCCAAAACCATTGATTGCTACACGGATTGTCATAGGGCTTTCTCCCATTGTTCTAAAAAGTCGATCGGTTGCTGTCAGATACGCGGTCTTTCATTCAGGAATCTTTCATTCAGGAACCAGTTACACGGGGCTGTTTGTCCAATACAGACTCTACCTTGGCGATGACATTGTCCACGGTGAATCCAAAATGCGGAAACAGCCTGCTGGCAGGCGCGGATTCACCAAAGGCCGTCATGCCGATGATGGCTCCATCCAATCCGACATATTTGTACCAGCAATCTACTGAACCAGCCTCGATTGCGACACGTGGCAAGCCTTTGGGCAAGACGCTTTCACGGTATGCCTCATCCTGGCGGTCAAAAAGGCTGGTGGATGGCATGGAGACCACACGTGTGGCGATGCCTTTTTCCGCCAGCGCATCTGCCGCCTGCATGGCGAGTGAAACCTCTGAACCTGTCGCAATCAGGATGACTTTGGCATGTCCTGCGTCTTTCAGCACATAGCCGCCCTTACGGATATTGGCAACCTGTTTTGGTGAGCGATCAAAACATGGCAGTCCCTGACGGGTCAACGCCAGGACACTTGGCCTTTTGCGGTCTTTGACTGCCTCACCCCATGCCACGGCTGTTTCGACCGTATCACAGGGACGCCAGACATTCACGCCCGGAATCAGGCGCATGCTGGAAACGTGCTCAACCGGCTGATGGGTTGGCCCGTCCTCTCCAACCCCGATGGAATCATGGGTAAAGACATAGATGGTGCCGATTTGCATCAGGGAAGACATCCGGATGGCATTGCGGCAATAGTCCGAGAAGGTTAAGAACGTTCCGCCAAAAGGCAGGTAGCCACCGTGTAATGCGATACCGTTCATGATGGCCGCCATGCCGAATTCACGGACGCCATAGCTGATGTAGTTGCCAAGGTTGCCTTCACGGACAGGGACACATTCTTTCCAGTTGGTCAGGTTGGAACCCGTCAGGTCGGCGGAGCCACCCAGAAATTCCGGCAGGACAGGCGCCAGCGCCTGGATGGCGTTTTGGCTGGCTTTTCTGGTAGCGATAGTCTCTTTTTTGTCCTGGCAGCCAGCGATGTAGGCATTTATGGCTTCATCCAGTTTTTCGGGCAGGATGTTTGCGATGCGGCGTGAAAACTCCGCGGCTTTGGCGGGATACTGTCTTGCGTAATCTGCCAGCAGCGCGTTCCATGCGCTTTCCTGTTCTGCGCCACGGGGTTTTGCGTTCCAGGCATCATAGACATCCTGCGGAATGGTAAAAGGTTCCGCTTCCCAGCCGATGGCTTTTTTTGTTGCCGCGATTTCCCCGTCACCCAAAGGCGAGCCATGAACCTTGTTCAGACCCGCCTTGTTTGGCGAGCCTTTGCCGATAATGGTCTTGCAGATAATCAGGGTTGGCCTGGCAGAGTGTTTTGCTTTCTGGATGGCGTTGTCCACTGCCATGACGTCATGGCCATCCACACCAGGAATGACATTCCAGCCATAGGATTCAAAACGCTTTTGGGTGTCATCCGTCAGCCAGCCGGAAACATCGCCGTCAATGGAAATGCCGTTGTCATCATATAGGGCAACCAGCTTGTTCAGCTTCCATGTTCCCGCCAGTGAGCAGGCTTCATGGGAAATGCCTTCCATCATGCAGCCGTCACCCATGAAGACATAGGTGTAATGGTCAACCAGATTGAACCCCGGGCGGTTGAACTCCTGTGCCAGCAGCTTTTCCGCCAGAGCCATGCCAACGGCGTTGGCGATGCCTTGCCCCAATGGGCCAGTCGTCGTGTCGATTCCGGGTGTAACATGAACCTCAGGATGCCCAGGTGTTTTGGAGCCGAACTGGCGGAACTGTTTCAGGTCTTCCATGGAAACGGCATAGCCTGTCAGATGGAGCAGCGCGTAATGCAGCATGGAACCATGCCCGTTGGACAGGACGAAGCGGTCACGGTTGAACCACTGTGGATTGGCGGGATTATGCCGGTAATGGCCTGCCCAGAGGGCGACAGCGATATCTGCCATGCCCATTGGCATGCCCGGGTGCCCTGAATTGGCTTTTTGAATCGCATCCATTGCCAGCGCGCGGATGGCGCCAGCCATTTTGGTTACAGGTAACGTCTTGTTCATGACTGCCATAGAAAAATGGTTTGAATTACGCCACAGGGGATTTAACCTGATATTCTACCAGAGAGTGCTGGCCAGCGATATTGGACAGCCCGCCCAGATGACCTGAATCAAGAGCGGATAACACTTTTATGCCACGCTTTTTTTACGATGATGACTTGGCTGCCGGAATGGAAGCCGAACTGCCCGGAAATGTCGCCAGACACCTTAAGGTTCTCCGGCTCGCCGTGGGTGGCAGGCTGACCCTGTTTAACGGCAGGGGAGGGGAATATGAGGCAGAACTGCTGGCACTGGATAAAGACGGCGCTACCGCCAGGATTGTCGCCCATCACCCTGTTGAGCGTGAGCTTCCCTACCGCATTGTCCTGGCGCAGGGGTTGCCTGAAGCGGGCAAGATGGACTGGATTGTCGAAAAGGCGACAGAATTGGGTGTCGCGGGCATTTTGCCTGTTGAGACAGGGCGTTCAGTGGGAAACCTGCGGGGAGACAGGATAGAAAAACGGCTAAAACGCTGGCGTGCCGTCGCCATTGCGGCCTCGCAGCAGTGTGGGCGAAATACCCTGCCTGATGTTCTGGCGCCATTGCCCCTTGGGCAGGTCATTGAAAACGGCAGGGCATCTGGCTGCATCATGTTCAGTCCACAGGCGCCAGTTACGCTATCTGCCTGGGCGAAACGGCAACGACCACATGACATCACCATCTTAATTGGGCCAGAGGGCGGGTTTTCGCCATCAGAAGAAAAGCTGGCGGACGCATCGGGCATTGTTTTGCTGTCCATGGGAAGCCGTATCCTGCGGACAGAAACTGCCGGACTGGCGGCGGTTTCTGCCATCAACGCCATCTGGGAATCCTAGATGTTAAATGTAAATGACGCCGCCATGGAAAGGCGACTTGCCGGCTAACCAGGGAAAAGGGGAAAACGGCTTCACCTGAAAACGGCTTCACCTATTCATTGAGATGGGCCGCATGTTCCCTGGTGGCAAAGAAACGAACGTTTGGCCAGCGCTCTTGTGTCAAACGCAGGTTTACGTTGGAAGAGGCCAGATAAGTCATGTTGCCTGCCGCGTCATAGGCGACATTGTGGGCAAGCGCCTTTTCAAACTCGCCCAATATCTTCGGATCATCGGCTACGACCCAGCGGGCGGCGCTGATGGAAGTGCCTTCAAAAACGGCATCCACGCCATATTCATTCAGCAGGCGGCTTGCCACGACTTCAAACTGCAGCATGCCGACAGCCCCCAAAATCAGGTTGTTGCCCAGAACGGGTCTAAATACCTGCACGGCGCCTTCCTCTCCCAGCTGCTGCAGTCCCTTATGCAGCTGCTTTACCTTCAGGGGGTTGCGGATTTGGATGCTACGGAAGATTTCTGGCGCGAAATACGGAATGCCGGTGAACTGCAGTGGCTCGCCTTCGGAAAAACTGTCCCCGATTTGCATGTTGCCATGGTTCGGCAAACCGATAATGTCGCCAGCATAGGCCTCTTCGACCTGCTCACGGTCAGATGCCATGAAAGTAACGACACTGGAGACTTTTATGTCACGGTTAAGGCGCAGGTGTTTCAGTTTCATGCCACGTTCAAAACGGCCGGAACAGACCCTAAGGAAAGCGATACGATCCCGGTGGGCAGGATCCATGTTTGCCTGAATCTTGAACACAAAGCCTGAAAAGGCTTTTTCCTCAGGTTTTACGTCACGCACCGTCGCGTTGCGACCCAGCGGTGGCCGCGCCCAGTCCAGCAGGGCATTCAAGATTTCCCGTACACCGAAATTGTTGATGGCGGAACCGAAAAATACCGGGGTTAGCGACCCTTTCAGGAACTCGTCCTGGTTCCATGGGTTTGACGCTCCCTTGACCAGCTCAACCTCCATCTGGAGCCGTTCCATCTCAAGGGGGAACATTTCTGCCAGTTTGGGGTTGTCGATGCCCTTGATGACCTCAAAAGACTGGTTAGCCTTCTCGCTGCCTGCGGCAAACAGCATGACTTCATCGTTTAACAGATGATAGACGCCACGGAAATTCTTGCCCATGCCAATTGGCCAGGTAATCGGCGCGCAGCGGATTTTCAGCACGGATTCCACCTCATCAAGCAAATCCAGCGGGTCTTTCGTCTCACGGTCTAGCTTGTTCATGAAAGTCAGGATTGGGGTGTTTCGCATCCGGCAGACTTCCAGCAGCTTGATGGTCTGGGCTTCCACGCCATTGGCGGCGTCAATCACCATCAATGCCGTATCCACGGCAGTTAGCACCCGGTAGGTATCTTCAGAAAAATCCTGGTGTCCCGGGGTGTCCAGCAGGTTGATGACATGGTCACGGTATTCAAACTGCATGACCGAGCTGGCGACCGAAATGCCACGCTGTTTCTCAATGTCCATCCAGTCAGAAGTTGCATGCCGGCTGCTCTTTCTCGCTTTCACGGTTCCCGCCAGCTGAATGGCGCCAGAAAACAGCAGGAGTTTTTCAGTCAGGGTTGTCTTTCCCGCATCCGGGTGGGAAATGATACCGAAAGTGCGGCGACGGGCGACCTCACGAGCAATCCGTTTGGCCAGGCCGCCTTGGGATTCCGTTGCGGCAAGGTCTGCGGACGAAGGTGCGGATGAAG
>CAZWTQ010000001.1:39085-44229 GCA_964636975.1 uncultured Oxalobacter sp.
TGCGGACGAAGGTGCGGATGAAGAATCAGTCATGGTCTCAATACAAATCAATAGGGTCGATCAGCCAGAAGAAATACCATTTTCAGCAGAAAAATACTGAAAAATGCTGACAGATACGTCAATAAAGCCTATAATTATAAATTGCTTCAGGATTTCTGTTCATCTTAAATCATCCTTGGGGGCGATTATGGATTCGACAGGGGTTGCAAAGCAGAACAGGGCATACCGAGGACTGGTTTCCCTCGTAAATCCATCCAGAAAAAAATAACTGCTAACGACAAACGTTACGCACTGGCTGCCTAATTAGCCAGCCCTACACTGGTTTTTTCCTGGGCCAGGCCGCAAGGCACGTAGGGTCATATGACAGGAAATCGCTTTCAGTTGGGCTGCCGGGCTGAAAGTCAAATCAGGGCAGACCGCCTGAGCGGGGCGTGCCCGTCCGCATCGTTCAGGTTAAATCAAAAGGCGACGCTAAGTATGTAGAACTGTCTGTCGAGGGCTTCTGGACGCGGGTTCGACTCCCGCCGCCTCCACCATCAATGCGTTTAAAGCGGTCTAATAAAGCTGTTTTGGGCAGATGTTTTTTTATCCCCTTTTTATGCCCTTTTGAAGATTGCGCGCCTTAAAATCTGCCACGAAGGCGATTCCCCGGATATTCAAAAGTGGCTTTTTACGGAGCGTTCGGATAAACTTTCATCTGTCTTAAATATAAAGGTTGCCCGCCAGTCTAGTCGTGGCAAGGAAGAAGTGGCAAGGAAGAAGCATGCATGAGATCGGCACTTTTCCCGTAGGTGCCAGGGTATTGATACGGGATGCGGAATGGCAGATCAAACGGGTTGATGCCGTCAAGGGAGGCGGAGTCCGGCTGACCTGTTTAGGGGTATCCGATTTTGTAAAGGGGCGGCAAGCCCTGTTCCTGACTTGTTTTGAGGAGGAAGTCAGGCTGCTGTTGCCGGAAGAAACACGGCTTGTGCCAGATGACTCACCGCAGTACCGCAAGACCAGGCTATATCTGGAAGCGCTTTTAAGGAACACGCCACAGACAGATGACACAAAAATCCGTGTGGGTCACAAGGCGGCGATGGATCCCATGCCCTACCAGTTTGACCCTGCATTGCAGGCACTTTCACAAACCCGCCCACGCATATTAATAGCCGATGCGGTCGGTATCGGCAAAACGTTGGAAGCCGGCATTTTAGCAAGTGAGCTCATCTGCCGGGGGCGTGGAAGAAGGATACTGGTACTGGCGACAAAAGCCATGCTCAGCCAGTTCCAGCAGGAATTCTGGAACCGTTTTACCATCGCGCTGGTCAGGCTTGATTCAGACGGTATCCAGCGGGTACGCAACAAGCTGCCGACAAACCACAACCCGTTCCTGTATTTCGACCGCTCGATCATCTCGATTGATACCCTTAAGCAAAGCGAATACAGGGACTATCTGGAAAAAGCCTACTGGGACATCATCATCATCGATGAGGCCCATAATGTGGCCGTACGCAGTACACGGAGCCAGCGGGCCATTTTGGCCACGATGCTTGCCGGCCGTTCCGATACCTTGATCATGCTGTCAGCCACACCGCATGACGGCAAGGCAGAAAGTTTTGCAAGCCTGCTCAACATGCTAGATCCGATGGCGCTGCCCGACAACAGCCAATACAGCGCAGATGACTTCGCGGAAAAAGGGCTGGTTATCCGCCGGTTCAAGCATCATATCAAGGATCAGGTTGACAATGCCTTCCAGAAACGGGAAATTGCCACAGAAAAGGCCATCGCAACACCTGCGGAAGAGAGGGTATATGACTATCTTTCTACGGTTCGGTTTAAAACGCTTGACCGGGAAAACACGAGTGGCGCCCATCTTTTTGCCACCACGCTGATAAAAGCCATGTTTTCCTCGCCTGCGGCCTGTCTGTCAGTCATCGAAAACCGCCGCAGAAAGTTGGAAAGTGGCAAAAACCGTAAGGCGGTGGCGGAAGACATCGCCAAACTGGATGAGCTGGAAGTGCTGGTAGGGCAGATAACAGATGAACAGTTCAGCAAACTTAACCTTTTGGTTGAATTATTGGGTGATGGTGAAAAATCGTTACACTGGAATAGGGAAGATCCCCATGACAGGCTTGTCATTTTCACCGAGTCGGTTGTGACATTGCAATATCTCAAAAAGGTATTGCCGGCGCTATGCGGTCTGCAGGAAGACCAGTACCGTGTGTTAAGTGGCAGCATGCAGGATACAGAGATAGCGAAGATCGTCAGGGAGTTCAACCAGGAAAATACCCCTGTCAGACTGCTGCTGTGCTCGGATGTTGCCAGTGAGGGAATCAACCTGCATCACTATGCCCACCGCATGGTTCATTTCGACATCCCGTGGTCGCTCATGACATTCCAGCAACGCAATGGACGCATAGACCGTTATGGACAGAGAATGCCACCCCAGATACGTTACCTTCAGACGCAGGCCAATATTGAAAGATGCATCGGTGATGTCAAGATTCTGGAAAAGCTGGTTGAAAAAGACGAGAACGCCCAGAAAAATATCGCCGATCCTGCCGAATTTCTGCTGACACAGCAGGAACAGGAAGACTTGACGGCATCTCGCATGGAAGGCAGGGAAGAGCCAGAAACAGAAAATACCGGGGAAGAGTCGCTTTTTGATATGTTCTTCGGTGAGGAAAAAGACGGCGAGACAAATCAGGCGGCCCAGGCAGGATCGCTCTCGCATGTTATGGACAGGCGTGCCTATGAAAACCATCTTGACAGACCATTTAGCTTTTACGGGGATGATTTTAGCTATGCCACTGATGCCCTTAACTGGATGAACCGTAGCGGAATGAACGGTAGCGAAAGCCATGCCGGAAACGGCATGGGTGCCGATGTCCTGAAAATTGACGAACAAAATCGCCAGATTCTGCTGCAGGCTCCGCCCGATCTGCTAGCACGGCTGAAATACCTTCCTGCGGAAGTGTTGCCAGACAAAGGCCGTTTTGACCTGACAGATGATAGACGCGCCATACAGCAGGAAATCGCCCATGCCAGAACGAACGATGACCCGTGGCCCGCCAAACAGCTGCTGTGGCCGCTGCATCCGGTCATGACATGGATTGACGACAGGCTGCTGACGATGTTTGGGCGGCATTCAGCGCCTGTTGTGTCGCTGGCGACGTTGCATGAAGGTGAGACATGGGTGCTCATACAAGGCGGTTTCCCGAACAGGCGTGGCTATATTCCAGTCCATGAGTGGGTTGCCGTTCATGCCGGAAATGGTGGCATACAGGCAAAAAGCCTTGACGAACTGCTAAAGGCAACCCGTTTTGGCGAGCGGATGGGCAATTTGGCGCGGCAAGGAGATGCAGTGCAGTACGAAACCCTCTACGGAGACACCATCAGGGAAGCCGTTAAAATCGCCCGTGAGAAGCTGTTGGAGGCTAAAGACCGTTTTAACGGCACTGTCGGTAAAAGGCTGAACGAAAAACTTGGTGAGCTCGAAAGCGTCCGCAACAAGCGGAGAAAGCAGATTGAGCAGGCTAGTCTGGATGGGCAGATTGAGCAGGCTAGTCTGGATGGGCAGATTGAGCTGAATTTTGGTGGACAGCCACAACAGCCGCGCAGGAAAAGAAATGAGAAAGCGCTGGGCGAGCTGGAAACCACCTATGAAGAGGCAAAACGCTATATAGATGATATCGCGCAAACCGAGAAAGAGCCTTACCTGCAGCTGGTCGCGCTGTTTGTCGGCATGGAAGACGGAAAGCGGACAGATAGCAAACAGAAACGGATGGAGTAAAGGATAGGGTAAAACATGTCACTGACCGGCATCATCAACGAACACGAGTTTTATAGCCAGCATTATCTTGACGAAATCTTCCCGGCCGAAATCCAGGAATATATCCGCAAACGGGATAAAAAGGAGGCGCAGGACGAAAAAGAGGCTGAGACCGCGCAGGCAAAAGGGATTAAAAAGACCGTTGTCCGGCCGGCGTGGAGCGAGCTTTTACGCCAGGGGCGCTCCTACCTGCAGGAGCTTGAAAGGCTCTACGGAAACCGTGACAGGGAGGAATGGCTAAAAGCGGAAAGGGAGCTTACGGCATCGCTGCTGCCCATATTTGGGCTACCTTGTGACAGGCAACGCCAAATGTCGCTGGCATGCGGGCTTCCCCTGCGGATAACGGGTGAAATCAAGACGATGAACCAGCGCCCGCTTTTGTGGATACTGGAAGCGAGCAGCGTCGGTGGAATCAAAGATAGTGACGAAGATAATGACAAAGATAGTAGCCGTACTGCCATTGCCGAACCTGGAACCGACCCGCTGGAAATGCGCGTCAGTTTGCTGCAAACCGGCAATACACAAGGTGAGCTGCCGGCAAAAGCCAAAGAATTCGGCAGGAATCCATGGTCTGACATATTGGCAAATGGCGTTTTCAACGAAAAAGATTCCCCGCGCTGGGTTTTGCTCACACATCCGGAACAGTGGCTGCTAATTGACCGTGCCAAATTTGCCCAGCGGCGTCTCTTGCGGTTTGACTGGAGAGAAATCCTCTCCAGAAGGGAAGATGCTGTCCTTAAAGCCACTTCCGTGCTGATTGGCAGTGACGCCTTTGCCTTTGCGGATGGTGGGCAGTGCCGGCTGGAAGTGCTTGATGAAAGTTCCTTCAGGCATGCGCAGGGCGTTTCTGAAGACCTGAAATATGCCCTTCGTGAAGCCATTGAGATACTGGGCAATGAAGCGGCAAGACAGCTCCGCATGCTGTATGCCGATGAAAAGCGGAAATTTTTCAGTGACGGCGACCTGGCGGAAGACATCTCCAGTGAATGCCTGCGTTATATGTACCGGCTGCTGTTTCTCTTTTTCGTGGAATCACGCCCGGAACTGAAATATGCGCCTGTGGGAGACGACACTTACCTGAAAGGCTATTCGCTGGAAAGCCTGCGTGATCTGGAAATGGTGCCACTGATACAGAAGGAAGACCGCGAAGGCAGTTTCATCCATGATTCCATCCAGCGGCTTTTCGCGTTTTTCGCACAGGGAACAGACAAGTTCCGCCAGAATGAGCTGCACGGTACCGATGCCACGGCAGAAGCGTTCGAAATATTGCCGCTGCAGTCAACCCTTTTTGACGAAAGCCGGATAAAACGCCTAAAGGGCAGGGGCA
>CAZWTQ010000001.1:44329-69254 GCA_964636975.1 uncultured Oxalobacter sp.
GGGCAGGGGCAAGGAAAAGGGCAGGGGCGTGGTGTTTCCCAACCATATCCTGCAGCGGGTCATCCGCCTGATGAGTTTAAGCAGCGAGACAGATGGCAAAGGCAGGGCGAAGCGCCGCGGGCGGATTTCCTATGCGCATCTTGGCCTGAACCAGTTAGGCGCCGTTTATGAATCCCTGCTGTCATACCGTGGCTTTTTTGCGGATGAAGACCTCTACGAGGTCAAGCCCGCCAAAAACGGGAACAGGGACGTCAACCCGCTTGATGCCGCCTATTTTGTCCGGCAGGACGAACTAGACCGTTATACGGAAGATGAAAAGGTCTTCGTTACCGGAAAAAGCGGGGAACGTTCCCTTAAAGTCTATCCAAAAGGCAGTTTCATCTACCGGATGGCAGGGCGGGAACGTGAAAACTCGGCATCTTACTATACGCCCCAGATCTTAACCCGATGCGTGGTGGAGGAGGCGCTGCAGGTGCTTGTCAGACAGCAGCTTGATGCCTTGCCAGATGACAGGGCCAAGGCGGAGAAAATCTTGTCATGGCGGATTTGTGAGCCTGCCATGGGATCGGCCGCGTTCCTGAATGAGGCTGTCAACCAGGTTGCGGAGCTTTATATGAAACATGCCACCCAGGTGAAGGGGGCAAGGACATTGAGCCAGAAAGAATACGGCGAGGAACGGCAAAAGGTTCGCATGTTTTTGGCTGACCGCAATGTCTATGGTGTCGATCTCAATCCGGTTGCCGTGGAACTGGCGGAAGTCTCCCTCTGGCTCAATGCGCTGTCTGCCGACCATTTTGTTCCCTGGTTCGGCCTTCAGCTAGGGTGTGGCAACTCACTGGTTGGCTGCCGGAGGCGGGCATACTGGAGAGGCGATCTCGAGCGGAAAAACTGGCGGGATGCCATGCCGCACGATGTTGGCCCAGATGGCCTTAAAGAAGACGAAATCTGGCATTTTCTGGTGCCAGATACCGGCATGGCACAGTACCAGGACAAAGATGTCAAACAGCTTGAGCCCGATGCCATCAGGAAACTGGATGACTGGCGAAAGGCCATGAACCGCCCGTTCCAGTCGATTGAGCTGGATCGGATGGTCATGATTTCCACAATCATTGACCAGCTATGGATGCGCTGGGCGAAGGAAATGGAAGACCTGGATGGCAAGACAACCGATACCTATGCCATTTATGGCTACCAGGAAGACAGAAAGTCAAATCTCTCTTACCGGCAAAAGCAGGACTTGATAGAAAAGTTCAGGACGGGTGGCGACAATCTCATGGACTCTGGCAGCTACGCGCGGCTGAAACTGGCGATGGACTACTGGTGTTCGCTGTGGTTCTGGCCACTTGACAAGGTAGATTCGCTCCCTTCCCGGGAAGAATGGCTGCGCCAGATGCAGGCCATCGTCAACGGGGTGCTGACGCAACCGCCAACGCCACCCAAGAAAGACCTGCCCAAAAAAGACTTGTTTGAGGGAGAGGAAAACCTGTTTAGCGATGATGAGGAAAAAGAGCAGGCGCTGGTTGACCTCAGCGCATGGCAAAAGGCTTTTGAGGCACGTTACCCGGCGCTCAAGGTGGTGCGGGAAATGGTGGCCGCCATGCGTTTTCTGCATTGGGAACTGCGCTTTGCCACGGTATTTCTGCCACCGCCAGGCAAACACAGGGGCTTTGACCTGATATTGGGAAACCCTCCCTGGAAAACGGTAATGTGGGATTCCGCCGGAATTTTGGGGGATGCCGACCCCATCTATTTCATTCACGAAAACGACTATTCCGCCAAGGGCATCCGCGATGTCGTTTTGGGAAAGCGTGATGTTGATGAAAAGGAAGGAAAAACCTTTTTCGAGCGCCACCCCCAAACCCGTTCACAATGGCTAACGGCCTACACCCGTACCGCCGGCATGCAAAATTTTTTAAATGCCATGCGAAATTTTCCGGAATGCAAAGGCAGCCAGAATAACCTCTTCAAATATTTTTTGCCGGTAGCCTGGGCAAACGCCGCGCCAGACGGGGTGCAGGGCTTGCTGCATCCAGAAACCATTTATACCGAAACCCATGGAGAAAGCCTCCGCCAGGAGGCCTACAAACGCGTCAGGGGCCATTACCAGTTTTCCAATGCAAAAAAGCTGTTTGCGGATGTTGACTTTCATGTTCTATTTTCCGTCAACGTTTATGGCGGGAAAATGGCTGAACCCAGTTTTGAGTCCATCAACAACCTCTATCATCCAGTCACCATCAAGCGATCCCGCACCCCCAGCCAGCTGCCAGTTTATGGCAGGAAAGATGAACAAGGTAAATGGAACCTTGCCGGCCATCCGGACCGGATTCTGAAACTTGACGGTAAAACCTTAAAGGCTATCGGCAACATATTCAATACCGGGGAGGTAGCGCCACTGCTACCCAATATCCACGCTAAGGAACTGTTAGACATTCTGGAAAAGCTAGGGGCTGCCACCTGCCGACTCCGTGACTTAAAACCTGTCATTGCTCGTATGTGGGATGAGTCTGGCGCCAAAAAAGATGGCACGATAAAGGAGCTGCCAGGGCGAAAGACGGTATTTCCCGAAAAACCATCAGGCGCCATCATCAATAGCCTGGTCATCCATGTGGGCAACCCACTCTTTAAGTGCCTGGACAACCCATGTCCCCATAATAAGTCAGCAACCTGTATCGACTTGACCGCCATAACGGAAGATTATCTGCCACGGGTGAAATACCTGCCCGCCCTCCCAAAAGATGACTATGAACGCAGGATGCAGCAGGTAAGCATTGAAACGGCAGATGGCAACAGTGACGGTGGCAGTGCCGATGGGCATGGCATGGCAGGCAGGATACGGGAAATACGGAAAATGCCGGTATCCCATTTCTACAGGCTGGCGTTGCGGAGAATGGTGCCACTTGATGGGGAGAGAATGTTGACCTCAGCAATCATGCCACCTGGCATGGCGCATATTGACGCCATTGAATCCATCGTGTTTTCTGGTGACGTAAAGGCAAAGGCGCTCTTAACGGCAGTTGCCTGTTTCGCCTCTTTGCCACTTGACTTTTTCACCCGCCAGCAGGGCAAGGGAGATCTCCACCCCTCACTGTTAAGCAACTTGCCAATACCTTCATTGAGCGACGCCCAACAGGTGGCGTTGGGCGCGCGGGCGCTGGCACTTAACTGCCTGACAAGTTGGTATGCCAGTTTATGGGAAAAAGCCTTTGACAGCGCCTTTCATGCCCAGAAATGGGCAGGTGGCGACCCCCGCCTTGACCACCAGTTTTTTGCGGCATTGCCCGCAAGATGGGAGAGGAAATGCGCGTTGCGCGATGACCTCTCACGCCGGCAGGCGCTGCTTGAAATTGACGTGATCGTGGCGCAGGCGTTTGGCATGACGCTTAATGAGCTGCAAACCAGCTACCGGCTAGGCTTTAGGATTATGCGCGATTACGATAACAACACCTACTATGACCAGGCTGGCAGAATCGTTTTCACCACCAATTCCGCTGGCTTGCGTGGCGTTGGCCTGCCAGGAAAGGGCAAACTGGAAGAGGGCATGACGTATGCCGTCAATGGCAAGCCATATGACCAGCTAGGCTTTGAGGATGTTCGGAACATGGAAGAAGGCACCGTCAGCAAGACGTTTACGGATATCACCCTGCCAGGCAACCCCCGCCGCACAATTGTTTACCAGGCGCCGTTTTCCAGAAAAAACCGCGAGGATGACTATGCCGAGGCATGGCGGCATTTTGAATCGCTAAACTGCGGATAAAGATAAAGGAGAGTTGGGATGCTGCCGTCACTAGTTGCCAGAGATGTTGAAAAGGGACTGAAAGCCTTTATCCAGAAAGAGTTCCCGATGCTATCAGGAACGTTTACAGATGCCGATGGCAAAAATGTGCTGGAGGCGTTTCTGGAGATGCCCAACTCACTCGTCAAGGGCCCATGGGTTGAGGTGCGCCTGCCTTTCAGGAAAGCCCCGGGTGACGTCAGGCTGCCGTTCACGCATCTTGACTTTGAACGGATGCAGCTGCCACACCCCTACAAACACCAGTACAAGGCGTTTTGGCGCCTGCAACATGCGCACCCTGAAACGACCATTGTGGCGACCGGCACGGGCTCCGGCAAGACGGAGTGTTTCCTCTATCCGGTTGTCGACTACTGCCTGGCGAGCCGCGAAAAGGGCATCAAGGCCATTTTTGTCTACCCGATGAATGCCCTGGCGGCAGACCAGTCAAGGCGTGTGGCGGCATTGCTGCACAAGGTGAAGGAATTGACAGGCAGGGTCATTACGGCAGGCCTCTATACGGGTGATGACGCAAAAAAGGTTGGTGTCATGCGCCCGGATAGCCTCATCAGCGATAGGGAGATACTCCGGGAAAATCCACCCGACATTTTGCTGACAAACTATAAGATGCTGGATTTCCTGCTAATCAGGAAAGCCGATCAAACGCTTTGGAAAGACAACGGCCCTGGCCTGATGAAGTATCTTGTGGTGGATGAGCTGCATACGTTTGACGGCGCGCAGGGAACGGATTTGGCATGCCTCATCAGGCGGCTGAAAGAACGGCTGAAGCTAGGCAGCTCACTGGCCTGTGTCGGCACGTCCGCCACCATCGGTGGCAAGGACAGCATATCCGCGCTGTGCCAGTATGCCTCTGACATATTTGCCGTGCCAGTCACGCAAGAGGCCATCATCACGGAAAGCCGCCTCGACGCCAACGAGTTTCTGGCATCCCTTGGCGAATACACCCTGCAAGATGTATGGCCGTATGACACCCTGCGAAACATCCCGCAAAACATTCCGCAAAACATTGGAAACCATGATGACGGCCAAGCATATCAAACGTATGTCGGCAGGATGCTTGCCTGCTGGTTTCCCGATTACCATGGCTCCTCCGCCACAGGGGCTGTTTCCGAATCATGGGAAAAAATCCAGCTTGAGCTGGCGGCTCGCCTGCCGTCCTTGCCGGCATTTAGGCGCTTTGTCATGGAAGCGCAAGGCGTTGTCAACATCCATGAGATGGCACAGCAGTGGGAAGCCTCAGTGGCGGAGCTAAAACATATTCCGGGAAACCGCAAAGAGCGCGTGACCGTTGTCGAGACCTTGATTGACAGCCTTGTCGCGATGATTTCAGCAGCCCGCAGCGGAACAAAAGGCAATCTCCAGCCGTTTCTCCAGCTCAGGACGCAGCTTTGGGTACGTGAGCTGGCACGAGTCGTTTCCACCGTCAGCCAGACACCGGAAATGAAACTGGCGGCAGATACGGCAGCCCTGGTGAAACCCCTTAAAATGCCGGTGGTGGGATGCCGTGAATGTTACCGGGCAGGCTGGGGCGGTGTCATCAGGGGCAACAAAAACGCCAGTGATGCCAAAGTCAGCGCAGATTTGAACAATTTTTACCAATCATGGTTTTTTTACCGGTCATGGGAATACTCACACCAGGATACCTGCCTGTTTTATCCGGTGGCATCTGCCAGCCAATACCAGGCGCTGCTTGAACAGAACCAACGCAACAAGCTGCTGATGTACTGGCTGTGTCCTGACTGCCAGCAGCTCGCCGCAATCCGCAACCAAGATGAAACGGAAATTTTTGAAAAGCCTGTCCCCTGTAGCTGTGGCTGCCGGAGCAGGGTCGCTGTCTTCTGTCCGGATATGACGGATATGACCCAGAAAGCCCCGTCTGACCAGCAGAAGATTCCCCGTTTCGTCAACCAGTGCCCGTTTTGCCATGAAAAGGGTACCCTGCGGATTTTTGGAATGTCAGTGGCTTCCATGGCGGCCAATATTGTCTCGCATGTGCATGGCAGCCGCTTCAGTGATGACCGTCACATTATCGCGTTCTCCGATTCTGTCCAGGATGCCGCGCAGCGGGTAGGGTTCATCTCGGCACGGAACTACCGCGCGGTCACAAGGCATGCCCTCGTCTATTATCTGCTTGCCCAGCCCGAAAAGGATATTCCCCTTTCGCAACTCTTCCAGCAGTTCTCCAGCTTCTGGAAAGGGCAGATGCGAGAGCGCCATGCAGGCAGCGAAGAGGAACAGGAACTGGGCGGGGCAGATTTTCTGGCGACATTCATTCCGCCTGACATGCAGTGGCGCAAGCCATGGAAAATCTTCTCAAAAGCGGCGCTTGACGATGAAAATGCGATTCTTTCTTCCCATGGACATTGGCAGAGGCTACTTGAGGATGTCAGCCAGCGCCTGGCATGGGATGCATTAATCGAATTTGGTCTGCGCTCCAATACGGGACGTACCGTTTTGCGCGCCGGTGTCGCCGCACTTTATCCGGCGCCTGAACTCCTGGAACAGGCAGCCGAAAGTCTATGGGATCACTGCCGTAACCATTACCCTGATCTGGATTTCCAGCAGGAAAACATGGTGCCATTTTTGCTGGGAATACTGGAATATATGCGCAGTCTGGGTGCGTTCGATCCAGATGACATGCATGCCGCACGAAAGGTCAGCGACGATTTCGGGGAATATCTCAAAACTGGCAATATATGGCGCTTTATCTCAAGCGATGTGCTGCCGGGATACGGCAAAAACTATCCGCCACCCGTTGCGCTGATGATGACGTCGCGCAAAGGCAAGGATCCATATGGCAAAACCATTTTGTCAGCCGGCAAAAGCCGTGGAACATGGTGTACCAACTGGTTCATGAAATTCAGTCCGCTGCTTGGCGATGCGCTGGTACAGGACTTATACGGTGATGCGCTGGAAATACTGGAATCCCGCTCACTGGTACGCAAAAAACTAAATAGCGATGGATTACCCTACTGGGTACTGCCCATGCAACAATGGCATGTTACGACAGGAACGCTTCATGTCGTCCGCTGCGGGCAATGCGGCAGGCATTACCATATTGCCTCCCAGGTATCGCATCTCTGGAAAGGCATGCGCTGCATGACGTCTTCATGCATGGGAACGCTGGAGAAACTAGACACGCCTGAAAAACCTGAAAACCGTGAGATTCCTTTTTCATCTTTCCCCGTCAGGCTAAATACCCATGAACATACCTCATTGATTGATGGTGATACACGTCATCAGGTCGAACGCTCCTTTGGCGGCGGGCGCAACCTGTGGAATATCAATCTGCTATCTGCTACCCCAACCCTTGAGATGGGTATCGATATCGGCACCCTCTCTACCGTACTGCAATGTTCCATGCCACCGACCCAGGCAAATTATCTGCAGCGTATCGGCCGTGCCGGACGCCGTGACGGCAATGCGTTGGCGGTGACCATTGCCGGCCGCGATCGGCACAGTGAATATTTCTGGGCAAATCCGGCTGAAATGATTGAGGGCGAGGTTATCCCGCCTGGGGTATATCTGGGTGCCGTATCGGTGCTTGAACGCCAGCTGGTCGCGTTTGCCCTGGGACGCTGGGTTGCCGAGGCATCGCAAAATATAAAGATTCCCGACACGCTAGAAGACATCGTCAGTGAGCGCAGGCACAAAAAGGATGGGCAGAATGGGCAAGTTTTCCCGACAGCATTCCTGCAATGGGTTCACGATCATGCAGACAGCCTGTATCTTGATTTCGTCAGCATGATGACATCCGTTGCCGGAGAAGCTGAATCCGCTACCCGCGCGCTCAGCGAGGAAGGCAAAAAACGGCTGCGCTATTTTGTGTCTGGCGAGGCTTCCTCCGAAGAAGACAGGGCAAGACCCTCCCTTGCACAGCGTATCGACAATGCATTCAGGGAGGCCAGACTGCGCAGGGAAGGATGGGAGCGGACAAAGCAAGACCTTCTTCGCAAGCGGAGAAACACCCTTAACCGTCCAGAAGATGATGAACGCAACAAAGAGCTGGATGAAATCCGTCAGCAGTTTCGTGCCATCCGGGGTATGCTCAAGTCCATCAACAGAAAAAAACTGCTCAATTTCCTGACGGACGAGGGGCTGTTGCCCAATTACGCCTTTCCGGAAGAAGGCGTTGAGGTCGAGTCAGTGATTTTCAGCAACCGTGAATATAATAAAAATAAAAAGGCGACAGACAGGAACGATGACGATGCAGATAACCGGCATGAGCATTTCACTTTCAAGCGCCCGATTTCACAGGCGCTGACGGAACTAGCTCCAGACAGCCGGTTTTATGCCAACAGGCATATTCTGCATATCGACCAGTTTAGGGTAGGCAGTGACAGCTTTGAACGGTGGCGACTGTGCGAGGGCTGTGCCTATGCCGAAAAAATCATTGACCCGGACGCGCCGGTCGCATCGGCATGTCCAAATTGTGGCGACACGATGTGGGCTGATGTCGGTCGCGTAAGAACCATGCTGCGCGCGCATGAAATTGTTGCCCATGCCGATTCAAAGCGGGATCGAATCAGTGACAACCAAGATGATCGCCAAACCAGTTTTGTCTCCTGCCAGACGTTTGTGCACGCTGAGGATCGTGATGTCGGAGAAGCCTGGAAGATTGGCAATGACGATGCCTTCGCCTTCGGATTTGAGTTCCTGAAAAACGTGACAATTAGGGAAATCAATTTCGGCCCGTATGAAGGAGGCGGGAATGGAGATCCGTTTAGGGTGGCCAATACCATCGTACCCGTTCGTGGATACAAGCTGTGCAGGCATTGCGGCAGGGTTTATTCCAGGCAGGATTCTAAATCTAACCAAAAACTGCATGATTTCAGTTGCCCGTACCATGGCAAGGAAAGGCTGTCTGGCCAGAAAGACGGTGATTCTCCATGGATTGATGGCATTTTCATGTACCGGGAAATGCGAAGCGAGGCAATCCGTATCCGTGTTCCAGTCAGTGACGCACTAGATGCCGTGGGCGCGGAAAAGGGAACGCAGTCCTTGATTGCGGCCATTAAGGTAGGGCTTAAAAATTATTTCCGTGGCGATGTTTTCCATTTGCAGGCATCAGTTCAGACAGAACGTTCCGCATCAGGAGGGGGAACAGACCGGTATATCGTCATTTATGACACGATTCCAGGCGGCTCAGGCTATCTGAAAGAGCTTGGTCGAAAAGATGAAAATACCGAAAAGCCAGAAAACATGCGCAACATGCTGGAAAAAGCATACGATACCATCGCCCATTGTGAATGCAGCAAAGATCCAGACATGGACGGCTGTTACCGGTGTGTGTACCAGTATCGTGACGGCCGTGTCAGAGACCAGATTTCCCGTTCGGTCGCCGAAACCCTGTTAAGGCGCATTCTCCAGTATCTGTCTGAAAAGATTGTCCGGCTAAATGGCAGCATTTCCTCCCTGACAGGCAGTGACGCCAGCGAACTGGAAAGGCTGTTTCTGGAACGGCTCAGACAGCAACAGCACAGGGGCTTCGATTTGCAGTTCTATCCAACCAGCTCGGTTTCTGATGCCTACCGCCTGTCAGTTCCTTTGGATGCAGATGCCAGGGAACGCTGGAAGCAGGAATTTGGCAGGGATCCTGGCGAAAAACTGGTATGGCAACTACTGCTCCAGCAAGACCTGCATGCCCACAGGATTGCCCTTCAGAGCAGGCCTGATTTTACTTTCAGGCCATTGACAGAGACCGTTCTGGCAAAACGCCCCGATCTGGAAGCGCATGTCTTTACGGACGGCTGGCAATATCATGCCGACCTTCTTGACAAGGATACCCGCAAGCGGCAGTCCATTCTCAATATCGGAGCGCGGGTGTGGTCCCTGTCGTGGGAAGATGTCGCCGTAACAGACACCTCCCGGCAGCAGAACGGGCAGGACATGCCGTTTTATGCCAGCCGGCTAGATGGCAGGAATGAACCAAAAGGTATCCATCTTTTCTGGAAAGGGACGCAGGAACAGCAAGACGCCAAACGCTGTTTCCAGGAAATGTTTTACCCTGAGCACCAAAGCAGTTTCATCTGGTTGTGCAAATGGCTTTCTGACCCGCTCGGTTTTTCAGAAAACATGAAAGACGCCGTGCGTTTCGCGGCATTAACGCATAAGGCAAAACAGTACAATGAAAAGGATATGGCAGGCTATCCCCGACAGGTCTGCAAGGAAGGTGGCGAAGAAATATGGTTTGTGCCGGAGTCGCTGCCTTTTTTGCTGGTCTGGCGGTTAAGTCGCCCAAAAACAGGGGACACGCAGTCAGTCAGGCTGGTATGTGCGCAACGTATTGATGACGCATCGTTTGACACTGACGACATGCGAAAGGACAGAAAATGCCGTGAACAGTGGCAGATGTTCTGGCAGTTTGCCAATGCGCTACAGTTTGGTGACGGGTTCTGGCAGTGTACGGTTTCCAATGAGAATGACTCGGTCTTTGATGATCAGCTGCCTGCACGTTCCATGGCAACGGTGGATGAACCGGCATCCGAAAGAAGGTGGAAGGACGATTTCATCTCGGTCATGCGTGAGGAAGACGAGGAATTTTACAGGCATATGCTGGGGTATGCCCAAATACTGATGAAAAAGGGTATTCCCGCACCAGATGATATGGGGGTTGACGGAATCGGCAACCGTGTTCTGGGCAAGCCAACCGGTCTGGTGTGGCATGACAGGGTCTACCTGTTTGCGCCTGAGGACTCTCCTGAAGCCACTGATTTAGTCGATATTCCCGGCATGACAGTGGTGATTGCGGGCACGGATAACTGGATTGAGGATTTGAGGAAAGGAATTCAGACATGAACCAGATGGTAAGCCAGCCAATCCTGGCAATGAGTGACTCGTTTTTTGACGCTTTTGCCAAATTGCCTGCACAAATCCGGCGCAAGGTGCAGTCTTTTATGGCCAAGTTCCGGCAACAGGCAACATCCAGGGGAATCAATTATGAAAAACTGGCAGACGCTGCAGTCCCCAATTTCCGTTCCGCGCGGATTGATGATAATTACCGTGCCATCGTGTTTCATCCAGATAAGAACAATGTCTATCTATTGCTCTGGGTAGATACCCATGACGAAGCCTATCGCTGGGCAAGAACGCATACCTGTTCGTTGAACAACTCTATTGGAACCATCCAGCTCTATGAAACGCTTGACACTGTTTCCGGTGAAAATGCATCTTCTGGCAACGTACAGGCTGTAACACCTGATGTAACACCTGCCGTAGCCCCCGCTTCGGAACAAAATGCGGAAGTGGTGCCAGCAGTTCCTGTTCCAGAAAATGTTCCAGAAAAGCTTTTTGTCCATTTTTCACGCGACGATCTGGCATCTGTCGGTGTACCACAGGACAGGCTGGATATGGTCATGTCGCTGCAGGACAGGAATGCCCTTGACAGGTTACGCAACAAGCTGCCTGTCGATGCCTACGAGTCTCTAGTCTGGCTTGCTGATGGCGAATCGCTTGCGGAGGTTAAGCGGGCCTATGCTCCAGCCGATGCCACGGATGATTTTGAAACGGCACTGAAAAGCGAAAGGACACAACGCTCGTTCCTCGTGGTTGAAACCGATGAGGAAATGCAGAAAATAGTCGATGCCTCGCTTGAAAAATGGCGTATTTTTCTGCATCCCGCACAGCGCAAGCTGGTCAAGCGGCAGGCGGTAACACCCATGATAGTGCGGGGTGCCGCCGGTACAGGCAAAACGGTTGTTGCCATTCACCGTGCCGCTGAACTGGTGAGCCGGTCAGACTGGGATACAGACCGCAAGCTGCTTTTCACGACATACACGCGCAATTTGGCGGTTGACATCGAACAGCAACTCCGTTCGCTATGTCCGCTCAGGCAATTCCGCCATATTGAGGTATGCAATCTGGATCGCTGGGTAAATACTTTCCTGCGGACTCAGAAAGTCAAGCTTGATATTGTCTATCCAAACAGCCAGCAATATGAGAAATGCTGGGAAGATGCCATGTCGGTAGCGTCTCCAGATTTTTCGGAATCATTTTATGGGGAAGAATGGAAACGCATTGTTTTGCCACAGGGAATTACCAGTGAGGCGCAATACCTGAAAGCGTCGAGAAAAGGGCGTGGGAAAGCCCTGGGAAGAAATAGCAAGAAAAAGATTTGGCCTGTTTTCGAGGAAATGCGTGCCATGCTTGCCAGACATGGGTGCATGACATCGGAAGACGCTTTTTTCATGGCCACGGCAATGATTCGTGAGGCAATGGATCGTGAAAATTCCAAACTAGTGAATTATGGCGCAGTTGTCGTGGATGAAACCCAGGATCTTTCCAGTGCCGCACTGTCACTGCTGGCAGCCATTGCCACGCCTGCAGCTGGTGAAGAACCGAGAATTTTCCTTGTTGGTGATGGCCAACAGCGTATTTATGGCCGTACGGCAAGCCTGTCGGCATGCGGTATCAATGTCCGTGGCAGACGCAGCGAACGCCTGAAGGTCACCTATCGCACGACAGAGGAAATCCGCCGTGCAGCTGAAAAGGTGCTTGCCGGTGAAACCTTCGATGATATGGATGAGGGCGTTGAAACACGGCGCGGGTGCATGTCTAGCCGTCATGGCACTGCGCCGGTGCTGTATCAGGCATCAGACATTGACGAGGAAGTTGACTGGGTTTGCAACCAGATCAAAATCCTGACAGACAGCGAAGATATCCCGAAAGAACGCCGTTTAAAGCTGCGTGATATCTGCGTCATTACCCGCCAGCAGAAAGGGATTGACCTCTATATGTCCTTGGTGAAAAAGAAAAAGCTTGAAACGCACAAAGTCTCGAGAAATACACCAGATGATCCCGGTATTGATGGAATCCGCTTTGCCACGATGCACCGTGTCAAGGGACTGGAATTCAAGGCGGTTTTCATTGTGGGAGCCAATGAAGGAATTATGCCCCAGCTTTTTCCGGATACGGAAGACGATGCCGAAATCCGGAATCTAAACCTAGGCGAGCGTTCGCTTTTCTATGTTGCCGCATCCAGGGCAAGAGACGCGCTGTTTGTATCATGTCATGGAAAACGGGGGCAGTTTTTCACGCTATTGGATATGCAGAAAAAGGCTACATAAGATATTGGGTCTTGCAATGTTTTCACTTTTCCCGTTTCAGCCGAAACAGGAAATTTGCTGAGAGTCCTTTTCTTCAGGCTTTTTGCGTTGTATGTTGCCAATATCGCAGATATGGATGCCGGAAAGACAGATCATGACAGCGCAAGAAAAAACACCGCCAGGGTTGCGGGCTTTCCTTGACAGGATTAAGGGGGTTTTGGCCCAAGATGTCATCGAGCTGGATTTGAGGGCAACGCCCATTGATGATTTGGCTCCCCTGAAAGCGCTGGTCAATCTGGAGAAACTGGATATCAGCGAAAGCAAGGTTACGGATATTTCTCCTCTGGAAGGGCTGGTGCGGCTCAGGGAACTTGATGCCAGCGGCACGGTCATTACGGATGCCGGTTCCATTGCCTGCCTGAAAAACCTCGAGAAGCTAAATCTCAAAGGAACCAAAATCCGGAAGATTTCAGCGTTGTCTGAATTGGCAGGGTTAAAAACGCTAAATCTCGGAGATACTGAAATTTCAGGCCTTTCCGCCCTGGAAGACCTGGAAAACCTGAGGGAAGTCAACCTGCGGGGAACCCGGGTCAGGAAAATCGCTCCCCTGATGGCATCATGCCCCTGTCTGGAAAAGCTGGATATCCAGGGGTCACGGGTCAAGGAGATTTCCCTGCTGTCAGGGTTTAAGAACCTGAAAGCATTAAATATCAGTGAAACGGATATCTCAGATATTTTTCCATTAAGGACGCTAATCAATCTGGAAAAGCTGGATGCGCACCAGACAGCGATTGCCGACATTTCCGCCCTGAAATCCTTGCAGGGGCTAACGGAGCTTGACATCCGGATGACAGGTGTCCTTGATGTCACGCCAGTGGCCTTGCTGGTTAATCTCAGGAAACTGTATCTCTCAAGGATTGATGATTTTTCACTGCTAGAGCCATTGAACGGTCTGGAGAGGCTGGATTTGGGCAATACCGGCATTTCAGATGTTACGCTGCTGGCGTCATTTCCCAATCTCACTGAACTCAGCCTGAGAAATACCCCCGTTTCCAATCTTTCAGCCCTAACGGCGCTCAGAAATCTTAAAAGACTGGATCTCTGGAATACGAAAGTTACGGATTTTTCACCTTTGAGTTTGATGACGGGGCTTGAGGTTTTGAATATCGGCAGAACGGCTATCACGGATCTGTCTCCTTTAAGGCGGTTGCGCAATCTGAAGGAGCTGACTTTGTGGAATACGGCTGTCAGAAACCTTCAGCCACTGGCTTCCTTGAAGTCCCTGGAAAGGCTAAATCTCAGGGATACACGGATATCGGATATTTCAGCTTTGAAACAGCTTGCCTGCCTGAAAGAGCTCAATATCGGTTATACCAATGTGATGTACCTGAATCCGGTTGAGGAACTTTACCAGCTGGAGAAACTGGATATCAGGGATACGCAAATCAGGAATATCTCACCCCTGTCTTCTTTGGGAAACCTGCGGGAACTGGTTCTGATTGATTCCAAAGTAGAGAATCTGATGCCCCTTAAGCAGCTGAAGCAGTTGAGGATTAAGCTATAGGGTTATGGCAGTCCCAAAACATGGCTGGCCGTTCACTTCCGTATGCGGCAACAGTTTTGGTTCCGTCAATCCGGCAATGCCTTATGGACGCAAACGGGACTTGCCGTTGACGGTGTCTGGACGTTGTTCAGGCGATAAAAAAGTCCCCGGACTGTACTTCCGGAGACTTTTACGGATTGTGAAAAAATGACAGGCTTATTCGACCTTGGCTTTTTCACGCAGGCCACGGACATACTGGCTGAATTTGCCTTCTTCCAGAATGACCTTGAAACGGGGTTTCATCTGGTCATAGGTTGGCAGAGCCTTGGAATCAACCAGTTTGATGACATGGAAGCCAGCGGAAGACTGGGCAGGGGTCTTTGTAATCTGGTCTTTGCCCAAAGCCATTATTGCGTCAGCAAACGGAAGATCGGTTGCTGGCGCATAGCCCAGGTCGCCACCACGGGCTTTTGAACCATCATCTAAGGATTTGGAAGAAGCCAGTTTCTCGAAATTGCCACCTTTGTTAAGCTGGCTGATGATGTCCTTGGCTTCGGCTTCAGTCTTAACCAGGATATGCTTGATGTGGTACTGTTTGCCTTTGTTTTTGGCAGACCATTGGTCATACTGGGCTTTGACTTCCTTGTCAGAAACAGGGTTTTTCTTGAGATAGTCCTGTCTTAAGGATTGCGCCAATATGTTAAGGCGCGCATTATCCAGCTGGTTCTTGTATTCGGTGGTATTTGCAATTCCCTGCTTTTCTGCTTCCTGGACGACGACTTCATCTGTGATGAGAGTTTCACGGATACGTTTGCGGAGTTCTGGGGTATCCTTTGCTCCGCGGGCGACAAGATTTTTGACGATGGCATCGGATTTGGATTCAGGGATGCCTTTCCCGTTGACGGTTGCGATATCTTTGGCGGAAGCCGTAATAGACATCAGGGCAACGGCAAGAGTGCCGAGAACAAATGATTTTTTCATGGTGAGATTAGAAATTTCTGTTGGAAAACTTAAATATACAATGAAATGGTTAAGATTTCCCGTTTTTTTCAAAAAGTTTCAATTTTTCGTGCTAACAGGCATTAATTAGATGTATTAGATGTGTTTGGACGGAAACCGGAGGGCGGTTTCTTCTCTTCATATATAATGGCAGGCTTTGGATGAGTGGGTTGGGGTTTCGGATATCATCGTGGATAAACGTCTCTTAAAAGGAATATGCCATTTTCTTTTGGTTCTGTGCATCGCTTTGGGATGGGCGCATGATGCTGATGCCGCCAATCCGGCTGATCCTGGCAAGGTGCTGCATACGGTTTTCACCGCACAGGAAACAGGTTTTGATCCTGCGGTTGCCAGCGACCTCTATTCTTCCCAGGTCATCCGTTCCATTTATGAACCGTTGCTGACCTATGATTATCTTGCCCGTCCCGCCAGGCTGGTTCCCGAAACGGCGGAATCACTGCCAGATATTTCGGCAGATGGAAAAACTTATACCATCACGGTCAGGAAGGGTATCTATTTTGCGGATGATCCGGCGTTTGGCGGTAAACGCCGCGAACTGGTGGCGGCAGATTATATCTATTCCCTTAAACGGCTTGTGGACCCCACTGTCCGTTCCGCATGGGGATGGCTGATTCAGGGCAAGATTGTCGGTCTGGACGCACTGGCCGCAAGGGCAGGAAAAACAGGCTGGTTTGACTATAGGGCAAAAGTCGCCGGTCTTGAGCTGGTGAACCGCTATACTTTCCGCATCCATCTAACGCGTCCGGACTACAGCCTGTTGCATATTCTGGCGCATACCCCGACGGCAGCGGTGGCATGGGAAGTGGTGAAACGTTACCGTGACCGCAACGGGCAGATTATGGCAAACCCTGTTGGAACGGGCCCTTACCGTCTGGAAAACTGGCGGCGTGGTTCACAGATTGTGCTGGTGGCAAATCCCGGGTTCAGGGGGTTTATCTGGGATTTCAGGGCAGGAGATGACCCTGACGACCAACGGATTGTCGATGAGATGCAGGGCAAGGCGATGCCACAGATTGGCAAAGTGGTGATTGACGTGATTCCCGAAGACCAGTCGCGATGGCTGGCGTTTCAGAACAGGGAAGTCGATCTGTTCAGCCTGGAAGGGCCACTGGCACCCCGTGCCCTGTCAGACGGTCAGTTAAAGCCCGAACTGGCTGAGCAGGGAATACGGCTTTCCCGTTATATAGAACCGGAATTGATCCAGTTTTATTTCAATATGCGAGACCCTGTTGTCGGCGGATTGTCAAATGAAAAAATTGCCCTGCGGCGGGCAATCATCATGGCTCATAATGTGCAGGAGGAAATTGATGTGGTCTGGAACGGCCAGGCGGTGATGCTGCATTTCCCGATTCCACCAGGGGTTGCAGGATATGATGAGGCTTATCAGGGAATCATCGGTTTTGAGCCGGATACGGCCAATGCGTTGCTTGACCGGTATGGTTATGCGAAAGATGCAGATGGATGGCGCCACCAGCCAGATGGCTCTCCGCTGGTGATCGTATTCTCTGCCCGGGCGGATTCCACAGGACAGCAGCAGCTGGAAATGTGGAAACGGACTTTCGACAGTCTGGGCATCCAGATGCGGGAAGACAGGCGTCCGTTTCCCGAACTGATTAAGGCAGAGAAACAGTGCCAGCTGATGATGCGGGAAATGGCGTGGATTGCAGATTATCCGGATGGCGGCAATTTCATGCAGCTGTTCTATGGCCCGCATATCGGCCAAAGTAATCATGGCTGTGTCAGTATCCCGCAGTTTGATGCGCTTTATGAAGAAGCATCCATGCTGCCCGATGGTGAGGAGCGAAATCTGCTGTACCATAAGATGGCAAGGTTGCTTGAGGTCTATACCCCGGCAGGCATGGGCTATGCCCATTACCGGAATATGCTGATCCAACCCTACGTTTTGGGTTATAAAAAGCATCCTGTGATGCATAATGAATGGGTTTATAGCGATATCGACATGACCAGAAAATGATACGGTCAGCCCTGTATCGGACTATCATTCCAGTTTCAGTGATCGATTTGATGGATATATGAAAAAACAAATTTCTGCCATGAAGGTTCTGCTACATGCCGTGTTGATGGCGTTGGGCGTTTCCTGTGCCATGCCAGTGGCGGCTTCTCCTGTGATGCCTGTGCCTGCCGCGGGTGATATGGAGGCCCAGTGCAAATCGCAGCTGGATAACCTGAAAAAAGGGGTGGAAGACTTGTCTGCATTGCCTGTTGAAACCCTTGAAGGAGCCGATGCCTTCCTTCGTGGTTGGAACCGTCTGCAGATGGGCATAGAAGATCTTGATGGACAAATGGGTCTGTTGGGACAGGTTTCTCCAGACGCAGAAGTTCGAAAACAGGCGGATGCCTGCGCCATCAAGACCCAGCAGTTCATCACTGATGTCTATCAGAATGAAAAGCTTTACCGCAATATGCGGGTTGTCCGCATCAACGATGATGAAGAACGCAAATTGCGGCAGGATGTAGTCAGTGCCTATGAAGATGCAGGGATTTCCCTTCCTTCGGATAAACGCCGCCGTATCGGGGCAATTGTGGAACGGCTGGCAGAAATCGGCCAGGCTTTCAGCAGGAATTTGCGTGAGAACCCCACCCGTGTCACGATGACGGCAGCTGAACTGGATGGTATGCCGAAAGAATATCTGGATCGTCTCCAGAAAGACCCGAAAACGGGAGCCTACCTATTAGGGTTTTCCTATCCGGAATATTTGCCGTTCATGCAGTATGCAAATAATGACAGTGCGCGGGAAAAATACCGTTTTGCTTTCATCAATAGGGGAACCAAGGCAAACCTTGACCTGTTGCAGGAAGTAGTACAGCTCCGCCACGAAATGGCGGTGCTTGAAGGTTACAGGAGTTATGCCGATTTTGCCTTGCGTCGCCGGATGGCAAAAAAACCGGCAGTTGTTAACCGTTTCCTGGATGATATCCAGAAGGTTGTTCATGAAACTGAAAAAGTCGAGCTTTATGACCTGAAAGTATTCAAGGCACAGGTCAGGGGTATTTCGCCTGCACTGTCTGACATCCACCATTGGGACACGAATTATTGGGTTAACCGGTATAAGGAACAGCGTTTCAATGTGAATCAGAATGACTTGCGCCGTTATTTTCCGACTCAGGCGTCTGTGGATTGGGCGATGGGGCTTGCTAGCAAACTGTATGGTCTGGAATTCAGGAAACTAGGGGTTCCAGCCTGGCATGATGATGTGCAGTATTACCAGGTCGTGGACAAAAAGGAAAACCAGGTCATCGGTGGCATTTACCTGGATCTGTTTCCCCGTGAGGGTAAATACGGTCATGCCGCGGTATTCCCCATCCAGGGCTCCAGCACTTTGGAAGACCGGTTGCCGATTTCGGTGCTGGTGACCAATTTCAATAGGGATGGACTGGATATCAATGAACTGGAAACTTTGTTGCATGAGTTCGGCCATGTCCTGCATGGCGTGATGTCAAAGACCCGCTTTGTGGAGCAGTCAGGAACTGCCAATGTGGAACGGGATTTTGTGGAGGCGCCTTCCCAGATGTTTGAAGAATGGGCCTATAACTATGAGGCTCTGTCGTCCCTGCCGAAATATGCGCATGGTAGCTGCCCCCAGGTGACCAAAGGCCTGCTAAAGCGGATTAACGATTCCCGCAAGTTTGGCAGGGGCATTTTCTATTCCCGTCAAACGCTGTATGCAAAATATGACATGGCAGTCTATGATGACAAGGTGAAGGATGTCATGGCACTTTGGGAAGAGCTCGAGGGCGAGACGCCCTTGGGTTATGATGCTGGCACCCAGTTCCCTGGACAGTTCAGCCATATCATCGGCAACGGCTATGCGGCAGGCTATTATGGCTATATGTGGTCCAAAGTGCTGGCATTAGATATGTTGTCCCGCTTCAATGGCAAGCTGATGAATCCGATGATTGGTCAGTTTTACCGTAAGACGGTCCTTGAACGGGGCAGTGAATTGCCGGCAGACCGCATGGTTCGGTATTTCCTGGGACGTTCGCCAGACAGTACCGCTTTTTATGAGGATTTGAGTGGCCTTGAACGGAGAAAATAGGATGGCCTTGAACGGGGGAAATGGCTGGAGTGAAATCGCCCTGATGGTTCCGGGAGGTGTTTCTGAAAGATGATGTCTTATCTTCTCAGACGTCTGTGGCAAATGGTTCCAACCTTGTTGGGTGTATTGCTGTTGGTCTTTTTTCTTTTCAACTGGGTCGGCGGTGACCCAGCCTATGTGCTGGCGGGCAAGATTTCGAATCCTGAACAGATTGCCAATATCCGCCATCAGCTGGGGTTGGATGAACCTGTTTATGTGCAGCTCTGGATTTTTGTCAAACAGACGGTCTGTTTCGATTTCGGTAATAGCTGGAGTACGGGGGAGGCGGTTTCAGACATCATTGTTTCCAGGATGGGGCCATCTTTGACTTTGCTGGTTCCCCTGACCATCCTTGAAACAGCCATAGCAGTTGCATTGGGCTTGGCTGTCGCCTATGTGCGGGGATCTTTTACAGACCGAACCATCATGATTGCCTGTACTGTTGGTATGGCAGTCAGTATCCTGGTCTCTATCATCGTTTTCCAATATTGGCTGGCTTACAGGCTGGGATGGTTCCCTGTTCAGGGATGGGATATCTCCTGGCTGAAATCCATGCGTTATGCGTTGTTGCCAATTCTCATCCTGCTGGTGGTCAGTATTGCACCAAACCTGAGACTTTATCGGACATTCATGCTCGATGAGCTCGGACAGGACTATGTACGGACTGCCCGTGCGAAAGGGCTGTCAGAAAAACGGATTCTTTGGGTGCATGTCCTGCGTAACGCGGCAATCCCGATAGTGACTTATGTCATGTCAAATCTGCCTTCCCTGCTGGTCGGTGCCTTTTTGGTCGAACGCTTTTTCTCTATACCTGGCATCGGGCGCGAGATTATCCTGGCAGTTGAACGCAGTGATTTTCCTGTTGTGAAGGCGATCACTATTTATGTTGCCATTGCGACTATGGTTTTCAACTTGCTGGCAGATCTCCTCTATCAGAAAATTGATCCACGGGTGCGTTTGCAATGAATACCTCCAGGCAGTTTCCAACATCTTCTGACAGTCTCTGGCAGCTGGCATGGAAACGCCTGTGCGCAGACCGTGTGGCGATGATCTCATTGGCTGTTGTCCTGTTGTTTATCGGGTTGCTGCTACTGTCATTGACAGGTCTGGTAGCGTCAGACTGGGAAAAGGAGGCAGGAGTTCATTATGCGCCACCGCATTTTGTCGGGGCGGGAAAATCCCCAGATTATTTGACGAATAGGCGGATAATCCGAAAAGTACCAGAAAATCCGCGGGATCCTTTGCGACATGTCATCCGTCAGCTACGAAAGGAAATCCAGGAACACCGCTCTTCTGGAAAAGGTACTGTCCAAGACTATGGCATCCAGGATCCGCTTCAGGCAGACTTGGATGCCATCCGTAGCCAATACCAGCGACAGGATGTCGGAAAGAATGGGGATGGAATCCGTCAGAGAACCCTGCTGTTCGGTGCGGACAAATGGGGACACGATATCATCAAGAAAGTTATCAAGGGTTCTGAAACCTCCATCGTGGTGGGATTGGTAGCCGCATTGGTGGCAACATTTATCGGTACTTTGCTGGGTGCGTTGTCCGGTTATTTCGGTGGCTGGCTTGATGATTTTCTGAACTGGTTTTACAGCGTTTTTACTTCGATACCATATCTGCTATTGATTCTGGCAGTAGCTGCGGTGCTTCAAAGCAAGGGTATGCTGACCATTATCCTGATTCTTGGACTGACAGGCTGGACAGGGGTTTTCCGCCTGGTTCGCGCAGAATATATGAAACACCGTGAACGGGAATATGTGATGGCAGCAGGCGCTATCGGCGCATCCCATTGGCGCCGGATGTTTGTTCATATCTTCCCGAATATCAGCCACATCCCTTTGGTTCAGTTCTCATTGATGACAGTTGGTTTCATCAAGTCGGAAGTCATTCTGAGCTTTTTGGGCTTTGGTGTACCAGTTGGAGCGGTGTCATGGGGTAGCATGCTCAATGAAGCACAGAACGAGCTGATTCTTGGCAAATGGTGGCAATTGGTGGCAGTGACTGTAGTAATGGCTATTCTGATTACCGCCCTGTCGCTGTTTACGGATGGCTTACGGGATGCACTTGATCCAAAACTGAAACAGGGAGATGCATGATCCATGATGAAAATGACGTCCTTCTGAAAGTCCGCAATCTGCGGGTGGCTTTCCGCACAGGCAAGACTTCCTTCACCGAAGCGGTCAAAGGCATTTCATTCGATGTGCCTGTCAGCCGGACTGTTGCTTTGGTTGGTGAATCAGGAAGCGGTAAATCGGTCAGTGCCTTGGCCGTGATGGGATTGCTTCCACAGGAGGTTGCCTGTATTAAAGAAGGGTCTTCGATTATCTTCGATGGACAGGAACTGTTGGAGATGGATATGGCTGCCCGCCGGAGACTCTGCGGTACAGCAGTGTCAATGGTGTTCCAGGATCCGATGTCCTCATTGAACCCTGTCTTTACAGTAGGGTATCAGATTGGTGAAGTTTTGCGGTTGCATAAGGGTATGACCAAGGAACAGGCAAGGAAACGGGCTGTGGAACTGCTGGCAGAAGTCGGGATTCCGGAACCGGAACAGCGGGCGGATGTTTATCCGCACCAGTTGTCAGGTGGACAGCAGCAACGGGTCATGATTGCAATAGCGATTGCCTGCGAGCCAAAGTTGTTGATTGCCGACGAACCGACCACAGCACTGGATGTTACTGTTCAGCGGCAGATTATTCATTTGATCCAGGAACTGCAGAAACGGCATGATATGTCGGTGCTGTTCATCACCCATGACTTGCAACTGGTTTCAGAAATGGCAGATGATGTGATTGTCATGCGCTATGGCGAGGTGAAAGAACAGGCGGCGGTAAAACAGGTTTTTACCCATCCGGCAAATCCCTATACCCAGGCCTTGATGCTATGCCGTCCGCCAATGGACAGCCGTCCCTTCCATCTGCCGGTGATTGATGACGTCATCGCGGCAGGTGGCAAAGTGCCTGTATCAATCAGGCAACGCATCAAGGGATATCAGCCTGATGATGAAGTAGTGCTTGAAGCAAGGCATATCTGCAAGGATTTCACTGTCAAGACGGGGTTCTTCCAGGAAAAAACCTTTCATGCCGTGAAAGATGTCTCTTTCATTTTGCCCCGCAGGAAAACTCTTGGCATTGTCGGTGAATCTGGTTCAGGTAAAACAACCTTGGGGTTGACTGTCATGCGCCTGCATCAGGCAACTTCTGGCGAAGTCATTTTCGGCGGGAAAAACATTCTTGCATTGTCTGAACAGGCATACCTATCCTATAAACGGCGTATTCAAGTCATTTTCCAGAATCCTTATGCATCATTGAATCCCCGTTTTACTGTCGGGCAGATTCTGATGGAACCCATGAAGCTACATGGCATTGGAGAAAGTGTTGCCGATCGGAGAGATCTTGCCTATGATTGGCTGAAACGGGTGGGATTGCCGGACGAAGCATACAGGCGTTACCCGTATGAGTTTTCAGGAGGGCAACGCCAGCGCATCGCCATCGCCCGTTGCCTGACCATGCACCCCGAAGTTGTCCTGTGTGATGAGTCTGTTTCCGCACTGGACGTCTCCGTACAGGCACAGATCCTCAATCTGCTACAAGATCTACAGGATGAGTTTGGACTGTCTTATCTATTCATTTCCCATGACCTGTCCGTAGTGAGATATATGGCAGACCAGGTCATGGTCATGAAAAACGGAGAAATGGTTGAAATAGCCGATGCTGATGAAATCTACCGAAATCCCCAGCATCCTTATACCCGTGAATTATTGGCGGCGATCCCAAAGGATCAGTATGCCATGAGATGATAATCTTCAATATTCGTGGTATTTTCCCTATAAACCTATAAAGCCAAAAAGAATTTTTAACAGTAGGTAAGTTATGCTCCATTCTGATAAAGAAATAGATCGGATTATTTGGGACGCCATTGCAGACAGTGATATCAGGAGCGATTTCATTTGTTATATCGTCCATAGTCCCAATGGGGCGAAGCATCTAGCAGAAGCCAGAGATAAGATGCTACGGGCTTCACAGCCAATTGCTCCGGCCATCAATTACCTGAAAGCAGTACGGGCAATCCGTGACCTGGCAGAATCGGGTGATCCCTGTGCCACTTTCCATATGGGTAAAATCTATTCACTGGGCATCGGTGTTGTGCGGGATGTGAAAAAGGCTGTGGAATGGTATGAAAAAGCCATGGTATTGGATGAAGCGCGGGCATTCGGCAATTTGGGATGGTTCTATCAGGAGGGCATCGGGGTGAAAAAAGATCCTGTCAGGGCATTTGAATTGTTGTCCCATGCAGGCAATGATGGTGTTCAGTCTGCAAAAACGGCTTCCGGTACCATGCTACTCAAGGGGGAAGGTTGTAAAAAAGATATCGAGGCGGGGATTAGGCGTATCGAAGAAGCATTTGATGCTGGCTATCTGAATGCTGGTAACCATCTGGCAGATATCTACTTTGAAGGAGCATTTGTATCCAAGGATATTGATAAAAGTCATGCGTGGCTTCAAAAAGTGGCAGAGGCAGGGGATGAAAAATCCATGGCGATGCTTGGGTATAGACTGATTTCAGGATCACATGGGAAACAGGATATCGATGCTGGCATGGCGTGGATGCAAAAAGCCATCGATCTTAAATATCAACCGGCATTCCTTTGGTTTGCGTCACTTTACCGGAAAGGGCAGGGTGTACCACAGGATAACGGCAAAATGATTGCACTGCTTGAACAAGGCGTGGCGGCAGGCAGTGTGGATTGTGAGCAGGCACTGGAACAGGTGCTGAAAGAGAATGGTGTGGCAACTAATCTGCCTACAACTTTACAGTAAAATATCTTCCTTTTTAGATTTTTCCAGAAAAAGGGAAAGGTCTGCCTGTAAAGACGCTAATCTGGCAGAACGTGATCAGGAGTAGCCCTTCTCTTTATGCATATAGTTGTGCCCATACCGGAATGTGCTATTTGGATAGGTAAACGCAAACAGTTTTAATGGAAAAGGGGATCCGTCTGTGCGAAGGATACAAGTGTATGTTCTTTTGCTATCGCGTACCCAAAAATGAATTGTAGAGTCAAGTCTTCTTCAGGAAAAACTTTGCCTTACCGTCTGCTGGTTTCGCAGATAGCCGGTATTCAGATGAATGGATAGGTAAAAATGCTTCGTCAATGTGCCATCATTTTCGGTTGCCTGGCATCGGCCGAATTGTTTGTTTATGTTTTCAATATCAATTTTCCAGCTCCATTGATTGGGATGTTGTTGTTGACCGTCCTGCTGAAAGTAAAGATCGTCAAACTGGAATGGGTGAAAGGTTTTTCTGATTTTCTGATTGCCCATATGGGATTGTTTTTTGTACCACCTGGCGTTGCGTTGATGCTTTATCTAGATATTATCGAAGCACAGCTGTTGCCGATTGCTGTAGCAACCGTTGCTAGTACCGT
>CAZWTQ010000001.1:69383-101476 GCA_964636975.1 uncultured Oxalobacter sp.
CTTGTAGTATTTCTCTTTCGCTCGGTCTTCATTATCCAACGGCGTTATCCCATAATCCCATTCTGATCGCAATCGTAGCGATTATTCTCCTGCTAAAAGTTTCGGGGACTCCTTATGAAACCTACAACGCGGGCGGTAAATACATCGCTTTCCTGCTGAAACCGGCGATTGTCGCATTGGGAGTGCCGCTTTACATGCAGATTGAACAGATCCGCAAGCAAACCGCACCAATTCTGGCTTGTCAGTTAACGGCCTGTATCGTCGGCGCAGTTTCTGCTTTCCTGATTGCAAAGTATCTGGGAGCGACACTGGAAGTTGCTATTTCCTTGGCGCCAAAATCTGCGACAACGCCATTGGCAATGGAAGTCTCCAAAATAACGGGTGGAATCCCTTCCTTGACGGCAATTATTGTCATTCTGACAGGGATTCTGGGTGCTATTGTCGGACTACCGATTCTGAGATTGGCCGGTATCAAAAGTCCGATTGCACAAGGACTTTCCATGGGGGCGGCTGCCCATGCGGTTGGGACTTCCCATTGCATGAGCAAGAACATCCATCTGGGAGTCTATTCCAGCCTGGGACTGATTGTGAATGGTACCCTTACCGGTGTGCTGACCCCCTATATCCTGCAGATGCTGGGTATTTGATACAGGATATGGATAGTCCGATGTGGAGTTGTCTATATGGCATGTTATGGGCATTTCTGAAACCTGTAATGGATTTTCGAGAATAACTGCCAATAGTAAGTTGATCAAATCTTCTCGTCATATGATAGGTGTTTGCAGGAAGAGGGCGGTTGTCGATCTGATTGATATGTGCTGATATGGAAAGATGGACACCATCCATAAAGGGCGGGTCAATTTTTCCATTAGAGCCAATTTAGCGGATCTGCATGGTCAGGATAGCGATGGATTACAGCTGGCACATCAATGGATAAGTCAGAGATTCGCATGGTTCAGGATAAAAGGCAAAGCCATGGAAAGGATAAGCTGTTATTGCCTTAAGTTTTCTGTGAAGACTCATGCACAAGCTGTCTATACAGGTTATGGCGCATATGGGTAATTTCCCCTTTTTCGACAGCCTCCAGGACAGCACAGCCGGGTTCGGTCAGATGATGGCAGTTGTAGAACCTGCATTTGCCAAGATAAGGTCGAAATTCTCGAAATGCCCGTTCCAGGCGACCTTCTGTCAGATGGTAGAGACCAAATTCCTGGAAACCAGGGGAGTCAATGACGGTAGTGGTGTCATCAAGCCGGTACAGATGAGTATAGGTCGTAGTATGACGCCCTGAGTTCAGAGCCGTTGAGATTTCACGGGTGGCAATCTTAACATCTGGCACCAGTAATTGGATTAGGGTGGATTTACCCATGCCAGATTGGCCGATGAGAATGGAGGATTTACTATTGATCAGGCTTTTCAGTAATTTCAGGGCATTTCCGGGGTCTTTGGTGGCAGAGACTTCATGCACAGGATACCCCAGTTCTGCATAAAATCCAATCCGTTCTTTGGCAGTTTTCAGTTGGTGAAAAATATCTGTTTTATTCAAAATCAGATGCACTTCGATATCTTCAGCTTCTGCTGCAATCAATGCGCGGGAAACAAGGTTATCAGAGAAAACTGGCTCAACAGCAACAACGATGATTAGCAAATTGATGTTTGCAGCAAGAAATTTCGATTTATATTGATCTGACCGGTAAAGCAGGGAATGGCGTTTTTCAATGGATTCAATCACAGCTTGTCCCCGTGCCACGGGTTTGATATGAACGATATCACCAACAGCGACGTTGCTTTTTTTGCCTCGGGTCATGCATTGCAGAAGTTTCCCGTCATGTTCTGCCACATAATGGCGTCCGTGGGCAGAGATAATCTGTGCAGCTAGCAGTTCTTTCATGAGGATTTCAGTTCTGTCAGGTGTTTAATACGGATGCTGGCAGGAGGGTGAGAATCGTAAAAGGCAGAATATAGCGCATCAGGTGTCAGGGTTGCTGCGTTGTCCTGGTACATTTTCACCAGGGCACTAATCAGATGCTTGGCATCAGTATATTGTGCGGAAAAGGCATCTGCTTCGAATTCGTGTTTTCGGGAGCTCATTGACAGGATGGGGGACAGGAAAAAAGTGAAGACTGGCAGGGTCAGGGCAAATAGGAGCAGAGCAGTCATGTCGGTTGCCGTGGGAGCATCAGTGCCTAATCCTGCGTAAAACCATGCTTGCGTTTTCAACCAGCCCAGCAGAGCAAGAAAACCCAGTGAAACGAGAAATGACATCAATATCCGTTTAGAGATATGCTGAAGCTTGAAGTGTCCCAACTCATGCCCCAAGACCGCCTCAATTTCTTCAGGAGTCAGCTGCTTGATGAGAGTATCAAAGAACACAACTCTTTTAGCAGAACCCATGCCGGTGAAATAGGCATTGCCATGGACACTTCGTTTGGAGCCATCCATGACGAACAAGCTTTTTGCTTTGAAACCGGTGCGTTGCATCAGCCGTTCAATTCGTGTTTTCAGTGCTCCATCTTCCAATGGCTGGAATTTATTGAACAATGGAGCAATAAAGGAAGGATACAGAAACAGCATCAGGAACTGGAACGCACACCATAGAATCCAGGCATAAAGCCACCAGAAATCGCCAGTTTCTCCCATGACTAGCAGCAGGATCCAGAGCAAGGGCAGACCAATTACTATGCTAATCAAGGCACTTTTAACCAAATCATTGAAAAAAAGACCAGGAACCATTTTATTGAAACCAAATCGTTCTTCAATCACAAATTGGCGGTAGTAGTCGAAGGGTATGTTAATACAGCCTGAAATGACAAAAACAACAGCTGCCAAAGCTATTTGGTAAATCATGCCGTGTCCCAGCCAGGGACGCAGGAAGTTACTGATGGACTGTATACCCCCTCCAAGGGTGAAACCGAGAAGAACAACAGTATCCACAGCAAGAGAGATGAAACCGAACTGCAGTTTGGCGACGGTGTAATCGCAGGCTTTCTGGTGAGCAGTCAGGGAGATGGTATTGGCAAACTGTTCTGGTACCTGGTCGTGGTGTTTCTTGACAGAATGGATTTGCCGCATCGCAAGCCAGCAACGAACTGCAATGGTGATTGCCAGAAAGCAGGCAAAAAAGGTGGTAAAAGCAGATGATGACATTTTATCTGTGAGAAAATATATCCTTATCTTATATATCATAGCGTTGATATTGGTGAAGGGAGAATTATGTCACAACCTGAAGAAGTACAGTCAGAGCCTGTCGAAAATAAGTCTGCGGGAAAGAGGTCCAAGGATATGAATCTTGTCTGGGTCGATATGGAAATGTCCGGACTGGATCCAGAGAAAGAGCGCATTCTGGAGGTGGCGCTGATTGTGACTGACTCCGAACTGAATGTCATCGCCGAAGCACCAGTTTATGTCATCCATCAGAGTGATGAATTGCTTGACAGGATGGATGCTTGGAACAAGGGAACCCATGGCAAGTCTGGCCTAATTGATCGTGTGAAGATGTCACACGTCACAGAGGAGATGGCTGAGGCAGCATTAATCAGGTTCCTGCGCCCTTATGTCAATAAGGGAATGTCGCCTTTATGTGGAAATACTATCGGTCAGGATCGCCGTTTCATGGTCAAGTATATGCCGAAGCTGGAGGCTTATTTGCATTATCGCAACATCGATGTTTCTACCTTGAAGGAGCTGGCGCGTCGCTGGCGTCCTGAATTGGTAGATGGATTCAAAAAAGCCCAGAAACATACAGCATTGGCCGATATTCTTGAATCGGTCGATGAGCTGAAATATTATCGGGAACATTTCTTGAGGGGGTGATCTCTTTAAGGTTTAGTCGTTGCCGCTGTTTCTGATCAATGGCGCCAGCAGTTGGATAGTACGTTCGGTGGCACCATGTTGCTGTTCAGCAAATTGACGGGCAATTTGCCCCATGGTCAGACATCGGATGGGGTCTGCCAGCAGGATATTTGCCTGTTCCATTAATTCCCGGGCAGATTTGATGCGAATAGCTGCCCCCACTTTGATGGCATCTTCAGTAATGGCTTCAAAATTGAAAGTATGCGGTCCAATCAGCACAGGCTTTTCAACAGCGCAGGGCTCAATCAGGTTTTGTCCACCGAGTTTTTCCAGACTGCCTCCGATGAAAGTCAAGTCACAGGCAGCGTAGTACATGAACATTTCGCCCATGGAGTCACCGAGCAGGATACGGATTCCAGAAGGAATGTTTTCCTGGAAATCGTCACCAAGGGCTGAACGTCTGACCATTGGAATTTGGCAATTTTCAATCATTCGGGCGACTTCATCGAATCGCTGGGGATGGCGGGGAACAAGTAACAGTAATGCATCTTCCCTTAGCTGTGGAAGAGCTTCCATTAACAGGGGTTCTTCACCGAGCCGTGTACTGGCACACATCAAGACAGGACGATCGCCAATGGCATGGCGTAAGTGTAGCCCCTTCTGTAGTTTGTCTGCTGGAGGGCGAACATCGAATTTCACACTTCCAGTCACAGCGATTTGTTTGGCACCGAATTCGTTTAAACGGTCTGCATCGGTCTGGGTCTGGGCTGCAACGGCGGAGAAGCCTTTGGCGGCTTCTTCCATGATGGAACGAAATTTTCTGCCCTTGCGCAAAGAGCGCTCAGACAGACGGGCATTTACCAATGCCAGTGGAACTTGATGGCTAACGCATTGATGGATGAGGTTTGGCCAGATTTCTGTTTCCATCAAGACACACAGGGAGGGCTTGAAGTGGTGTATGAAGCGTGACATCATGAGGCCGATATCATAGGGTAGAAAAGATTGAATGAGCTTTCCAGACTGGATTTCCTTGGCAAATAATCCGGTTCCGGTTTCCCGTCCAGTTGGGGTCATGCAGGTCAGCAGGATCTGACAGTCAGGAAATATGGCCATTAATGCTCTGATCAGCGGTTCGGCAGCCCGTGTTTCCCCCACGGAAACGGCATGAATCCATAGACGCTGTGCAACAGGTACGAAATCCGGGTAAAAACCGAGCCGTTCAGGGATATGCTGCCGGTAACCGGGTTCACGTCTTCCTCGCCAATAAATTCGGAATAAAACGAACGGCAGGGCAAACCACCAGAGAAAGGAATACAGGTAACGCATGACAGATTTTCCTTTACAATTGCCAATATTATCCCTGAATTAAAACCTAAATTAAAACCTGAATTAAAACATTTATGTCTAGGGAATTTCTTGAAAAATTAGCAGAAGGCCTCATAAAACCAGCAAAACCACAGTAAAATAAACCATAGGTCATCTGACTGTGGTGGCAATGGTTATCACAGGAAAGAGGGATTTTGCTGTATCGACGAGAAAAGGGTTAGTTTGGAACTCCGTATTGCCACATACAATATCCATAAAGGGAAGTCATTTGCCCATCGCCCCATTATTCGGGAATTGAAATATGCGATTTGTTCTTTGGATGCAGATATTGTCTTCCTGCAGGAAGTGCAGGGGCGACATGATCGTAAAGAGTCTTTGTTTGCTCCTGATTGGCACCACAAAGGACAGGAAGCCTATCTGGCAGATATGACACAGTATTCTGCCTACGGCAAAAATGCGGTTTATGAATTCGGACATCATGGTAATGCCTTACTGAGTGTCTATCCGATTATCTGCCAGAAGAACATCGATGTTTCAGATCATGCTCTTGAACATAGAGGTATCCTACATTGTAAAATTCAGGCGGGGCCTCTCAGGATTTACTGTTATGTCGTGCATCTAGGACTGTTTAAAGATAGCCGTATCCGTCAGGCAAAAGCGCTGATTGAGACCGTGAACCAATCAGCGCCGTCAGGAGCTCCCATTATCATTGCTGGGGATTTCAATGACTGGCAGGTTGACTTGTCCGATATGCTACGCAAAAGATTGGGGGTTAGTGAAGTATTCGATGACATGGACTCAGGTCCCGCAAAAACATTCCCTGCCATTTTCCCGTTTTTCCGGCTTGACCGGATTTATGCCCGGGGTTTTAGCATCACAGGTGCCCGCGTGATGCGAGGACGCCCATGGACACAGCTATCAGACCATTCGCCGTTGTTCGCAACCCTCGAAATTAGTCGTTGATGCCATGTTTTTCATAGTCAATCAGACGGTTATGTTAAGATAATCCTCTTAGGAAGCAGACTGGACAGTCGCTGGTTTTCCGTTTTGACGGAAAACGGGAGGAAGGTCCGGACACCATAGGACAGGATGACGGCTAACAGCCGTCCGCTGAAACCCGGAAGGGATAAGGCGAGGAATAGGGCCACAGAGACGAGCGTATTAAGTTACGGTGAAACGCGGTAACCTCCATCCGGTGCAATTCCAAATAGGCACGCATTGATGTGGTCCGCAGAGCGTGCGGGTAGGAAGCTTGAGCCCATGGGTAACTATGGGTCTAGATGAATGGCTGTCATAGCGTTTTAACGCCGTAACAGAATCCGGCCTATCGGTCTGCTTTTCTTTCTCTTTTTTCTTTTATTCAGCTATTTTCCGGAGATATTCCTTTTTCTTTGGGAAAACTGTTGTCTATCCATAACTTCCCGCCTTTTCTTGACAAAAAACTTAAATCTTACAAGTTGCTTTCAGTCTGCTTTTTAAGTGTATGAGTTATTTAATTTTTTTATTTTTTATTTTTTTGGAAGATTAAAATCAATCCCTAATTCATTGAGTTTATTGAAAAAAAATCTTAAAAACTGCTAAAAAATACTTGACCATACAAAATGTATCTCATAAAGTGGGAATAAGTGTGAAAAAGTGCCATTTAGTGGGAAAAATAGCGGTATTGTGGCAATGGATGCCACAACATGAAAAGGTATCAAGATGTTTCAGGGTGCTTCATCAATCAGTCTGGATGCAAAGGGAAGAATGGTTATTCCTTCCCGGCATCGTGATGTGCTGTTTGAGCAGTATGGTGGACGGTGTACGATTACCCGCCATCCTGATGGCTGTTTGCTGTTGTTCCCGCGTCCTGTCTGGGAAGATCATAGGAAGAAAATTCAGGCTTGGCCGATGTCGGCTCGTGCTTGGCAGCGTATTTTCCTTGGCAATGCGTCAGATGTGGAAATCGATTCCACAGGTCGTATCCTGATTTCCCCTGAACTCAGGGATGTGGCAGGATTATCCCGAAAAGTGATGTTTATCGGCATGGGCAGTCATTTTGAAATCTGGGATGCTTCAAGGCTTGATGCAAATGAAGCTGAGGCAATCGCTGCCGGCACTCCGGATGTCTTGCAGGGATTTTCTTTTTAAAACATAACATCTGGGCGGGGTGGGTCAATTGACTGTCAACGGACATCAAACAGTACTACTTACAGAGGCTGTGGATGCGCTGGATATTTCCGGTGACCGTGCTGATGGGGTGTACTTGGATGGCACTTTTGGACGGGGTGGACATAGTCGCCTGATTCTCGAACGGCTTGGTTCAGAAGGTAGGTTGATTGCTTTCGATAAAGACCCTGATGCAATCAGTGTTGCCAAAGCCATCAAAGATTCCCGTTTTGATATTGTCCATGGTAGTTTTGCCAGCCTGGGGCGGGTGCTTGACCAGAAAGGAGTTCCTCTGATTGATGGCATCTTACTTGATCTTGGGATTTCATCACCACAGGTCGACGATGCGAGTAGAGGCTTCAGCTTCAGGCAGGACGGTCCATTGGATATGCGCATGGATCCTTCCTGTGGCATGTCTGCAAAAGAATGGCTGGCAGTTGAAACAGAAGAAAAAATTGCGGAGGTAATTCATCAATATGGGGAAGAACGGTTTGCTGTTCAGATTGCAAAGGAGATTGTTGTTAGCCGCACCCATAACGCCATCAACAGTACGAAGCAACTTGCTGACATCGTGGCAAAGGCAGTCAAGACTCGTGAAAAGGGCAAAAATCCAGCCACCCGCACGTTTCAAGCTATACGGATTTTCATCAACCGAGAGCTTGAGGATTTGGCAGTAGCCCTTGACCAGTCATGGAATCGTCTGGCATTGCATGGCAGGATGGTAGTTATTAGTTTCCATTCATTGGAAGATCGTATCGTCAAACGGTTTTTTAAAGACCGATCAGAAGCACCGGTGCGGGATAGGCGTTTGCCAATTCGGTCACAAGATTTGCCGAAGCCAGAAATGAAGCTGTGTGACAAGATTAAGCCTCCAATCAGCGAAGTTAGAGGGAATGTTCGTGCACGCTCTGCCATTCTGCGGGTGGTGGAGAGGGTGGCAGGTGCAGGAGGTCTGCGATGAAAGCACAGATTCCCTGGGTTCTTGCCATTGTCTTGATTGTTTCCGCTGTGGGGCTGATTAATTCCCAGTACCGCGCACGCAAGATTTTCACTCAACTTGAAAAGGCACAGACCGAGACTCGACAGCTTGAACTGGAATGGGGGCAACTTCAGCTCAAGCAATCATCTGCCAGCCAACACTCTGTGGTCGAAAAAAAAGCAGAGTCTGATGGCATGGATATGGTTCGCATCACAAAATCTAACACAGAATTTCTGAGAACGGAGTAAGTCATGATGAAACGTTTGACCGATTTCTGCAAGGATTTTTTCAGGATCATGCGTCCCGGCAATGATTATGAAACGACGGATAGTCGTGTTTCTTTCTCTTCTATTGGTCCCCGTGCGGCATTGTCGCCGATGCGTTCAAAGATCGTGCTGGGGTTGTTGTTTGCCGCATTCATTGCTTTAGGTATCCGGGCATTGTGGCTTCAGGTGCTTTCCACTGATTTCCTGCAAAAGCAAGGTGAGAACCGTTACGCCAGAAGGCTGGAAATGCCAGCTATTCGTGGACGGATACTTGATCGGAATGGCAAAGTGCTGGCGTCCAGCATGCAGGTGAAGGCTATCTGGGCGATTCCTGAAGATGCTATCAATGCTCCAAAAGAAAAGCTTCGCCAATTGGCGGTACTGTTGGAAATGCCTGAAGATACGCTGATATCCAAATTGAACTCCGAAAAAAGTTTTGTCTATCTCAAACGTCAGGTTGACCTGGAAACAGCCGACAAAATCAAGGCGTTGAATATTCCCGGCATCCAGCAAAAAAAAGAATATAAGCGGTACTACCCTGAAGGCGAGGTTATGGCACATGTTATCGGATTTACCAATATTGAGGACAAAGGGCAGGAAGGGATTGAACTGGCTTTTCAGGATTTACTGGCAGGCGAAAATGGTAGCCGCAGGGTCGTCAAAGACCGTCTGGGAAACATCGTTGATGATCTTCAGGAAACAAAAGATCCTATTGACGGTCAAGATCTGGTGCTTTCTATTGACAGTCAACTTCAGTACATCGCTTATAAGTGCCTGAAAGATGCGATTGACGAACATCAGGCCAAGGCAGGTAGTGTCGTTGTGCTGGATACCCGTACCGGAGAAGTACTGGCGATGGTCAATATGCCGGTTTTCAATCCCAATAACAGAAGCGGATTGACCGGTGCACAGCTACGTAACCGTGCTATGACTGATGCGTTTGAACCCGGTTCCATCATGAAACCGTTTACTGTGGCAATGGGGCTGGATCAGGGTAAAGTGACACCGAAGACCATGATTAGCACTAATGGTGGCAAGATGACTATCGGTACAGCCACTATTGGTGATTCCCATACAAACGGAACTTTATCGGTCAGCCAGATCATCGAAAAATCTTCCAATATTGGTACGGCGAAGATTGCGTTGATGTTTTCACCGCAGGAGATGTGGGAGATGCTCTCTTCCGTCGGTTTCGGGCAGCGACCCCAGTTCGGTTTCCCCGGAGCTACTCCTGGCCATCTTCGTCCCTACAAATCCTGGGTGCCAGTTGAACAGGCAACCATGAGCTACGGTCATGGCGTTTCGGTTTCCTTGTTCCAGATTGCTCGGGCTTACATGATTTTTGCCCGTAATGGCGACATGATTCCCCTGACTTTCATGAAACGTGATGAGGTACCAGAAGGACAGCAGATCATCTCACCAGAAACTGCGAAACAGATGCGCTATATGCTGGAATTAGTGGTGGGACCAGGTGGAACGGCAAAGCTTGCACACGTTCCAGGCTATCGGGTTGGCGGTAAGACAGGGACTGCTTATAAGATTGAACACGGACGTTACGTTAAGAAATATGTTGGTTCATTTGTCGGATTGGCTCCTATCTCTGATCCAAAAGTCATTATTGCTGTCATGATTGATGAACCGATTGCCGGTCATTTTGGCGGTACCGTTGCGGCGCCAGTTTTTTCAAAATTGGCAGCTGAAATTATGCGTGCCATGAACATTCCGCCAGATGCATGAGGAACAGGGATATGAATGGAACTATCCAGGCAACCGTGAAATGGCTGAGGGAAAATTGCCCTGAAGGGGAAATTTTCTCGGATTCCCGTGCAATTTCTCCAAATACTCGTAACAGTGTTTTCTTTGCTTATGAAGGAGATTCAGCTGATGGAAGAGACTACATCGCAACAGCGATTCAAAATGGAGCAGCTGCTGTGGTCTATGAATCAGCAGGATTTACCTGGAATCCAGAATGGCATATACCGCATATCAGCGTGGAGGGACTAAAGAAAAATGCCGGTTCCATCGCATCAGTATTCTATGGCGAACCTTCTGATGCCATGCTGGTGATTGCTGTCACGGGTACCAATGGCAAAACATCTTGTACTCAGTGGATAGGGCAAGCGTTGTCCCGTTTAGGTAAAAAGACAGCCGTCATCGGGACGCTGGGCATTACTGTTTTTGAAAATGGTATCGGTAGTGAACCAAAGGTAACAGGCTATACCACACCAGATCAGGTACAGCTGCAACGCCATTTGACACATCTGAAAGCAGATGGCGTGACTTGTGTGGCGCTGGAAGCGTCTTCTATCGGCATTGACCAGGGACGCCTGAATGGTTTGTCGATTGATATTGTGATGTTTACCAATTTCACCCGTGACCATCTGGATTATCACCATGATATGGCAAATTACCGTGCTACGAAACGCAGGTTGTTCGATTGGCATGGGTTGAAACATGCGGTGCTGAACCTGGATGATTTGATGGGACGTGAACTGGTGGATGAGTTGGCAGGCAAGCTTATCCTGACGGGATATACCTTGGAGAACATCGATGTCGGCATTCCAACCCTGTCCGCAACTGGTATTCAGAACCATGATGATAGCATCGGTTTCACTATTTGTTTCAATGGTCAATCAGCATCAGTTAATCCGAAACTAGTTGGACGTTTCAATGTCAGTAATGTCTTGGGCGTACTGGGAGTCTTGTTGGCAATGGGCGTTGATTGGTCAGATGCTATTGCTTCAGTGAATGGATTGCAACCCCCTCCTGGACGGATGCAGCAAATGGGGGGCAAAGAGGCTCCGCTAGTTGTAGTCGATTTTGCGCACACCCCAGATGCTATGGAAAAAGGGTTGGAGGTTCTGCGTCAGGTGGCTGATGCCCGCCATGGAAAACTTTGGTGTGTTTTCGGTTGTGGGGGTGACCGCGATCCAGGCAAACGTCCCCAAATGGGTGCTGTAGCAGAACAAGCAGACAAGGTTGTGGTAACCAGTGACAATCCGCGTAGCGAAGAGCCAATGGAAATCATCCAGCAAATTGCCAAAGGGATGAAGCGGGAATTCATCATGATTCCTGATCGTGCGCAGGCTATCCAGCAGGTTGTTGCTGATGCTTCAATCAACGATGTAGTGTTCCTGGCGGGTAAAGGACATGAAGCTTATCAGGAAATCAAGGGCAAAAAAAAACCGTTTTTGGATTCCGATCATGTACAGAGGGCATTAGATGAACGCAGGTCATCAGGAAAGATGTCCGGCATGAAAACCTCCCTATCACAGATTCTGACATGGATCGAAGGAGGAAGCATGACAGTTGATACTGTATTCAACGGGGTCAGTACTGATACTCGTAAACAGGTATCAGGCAATCTGTTTATTGCTCTCAAAGGCGAAAACTTTGACGCACATGATTTCCTGCCGGAGTTGATAGGTAGAGGGGTAGCTGCTGTTATGGCTGAACGGTTGCCAGACAATTATCCATTACCGGCATTGATAGTGCCTGATACCCGTCTGGCACTCAGTCAGGTTGCAGCAGGATGGCGTCATCAGTTTGATATTCCGGTTATCGGAGTAACAGGCAGCAATGGCAAGACAACTACCAAGGAAATGATTGCCTCGATTTTCCGTGTAGCATTTGGTGAAGATTTTTTGGCGACTACTGGTAACCTCAATAACGATATTGGTGTTCCGCTTACCCTGCTCAGACTGGACGATCATCATCGCGCAGCAGTCATTGAAATGGGTGTCAGCCATCCAGGAGAAATGACGGGACTGGCAAGGACAGCCTGTCCAACAGTGGCATTGGTCAACAATGCTCAGAGAGAGCACCAGGAATTCTTTGAGGGCATCGAAGCTTCTGCCCGTGAAAATGGAAGCGCCATTGGTTTGCTTCCTGAAGATGGTGTTGCAGTTTTTCCCGTAGATGAAATTTATACTGGTTTGTGGCGTGAGCTGGCAGGTAATCGCCGAATTCTAACATTCGGTTTCAGCGAAGATGCAGATGTTTCGGCAACTTATCAGATGCAGAATGGATTGACCCAGATGAATCTGACGGTTGATGGGGAAACCGTATCCGTTAGATTGGCAACGTTGGGAAGTCATAATGTTCGCAATGCCATGGCAGCGGTAGCCAGCACCTATGCAGTCGGCATCGGATTGGATGAAATTGTCCGGGGTTTAGAAGTTTTTCGTCCGGTCAAGGGGCGGCTCGAAAGGAAACAGGCATTCAATGGCGCATTGCTGATTGATGATACATACAATGCCAATCCAGACTCTGTTCGTGCTGCGGTGGATGTATTGGCGGATCTTGGAAATCATACCATCCTGGTGTTGGGCGATATGGGTGAAGTCGGTAAGGATGGTAGCCGTTTCCATGAAGAAGTCGGCGGCTATGCGAAAGAACGGGGAATCAGTTGCCTACTAGGATTTGGTGAGATGACAAAGGTGGCAGTCCAGGCATATGGGCAGGGAGCGTGGCATTTTGACAGTCTGGATGAATTGAACCGTATATTGAGAAAGGAAGTGACACCAGACAGCATCGTGTTGGTGAAGGGATCTCGCTTTGTCCAGATGGAAAGAGTAGTGGAATTGCTGATGGTCAAGGAGAAAGGTTGTTGAAATGTTGCTTTGGCTGGCAAATATTATCAGTGGAATCAATGAACAAGACATTATTGGCAGTGTGCCTGTCAGGGGTGTTCTGGCGACATTGACAGCACTGATCATTGGATTGGCAACGGGTCCAGCAGTGATTCGGATGCTGACCCGCCTAAAGGTCGGCCAGGCAGTCCGTACCGATGGTCCACAGACCCATCTAGTCAAGTCCGGAACGCCGACAATGGGTGGAATCCTGATTATGATTGCCATTGCAATTGGTACGCTCCTATGGTGCGATTGGTTCAATCGTTTCATTTGGGTCATCCTTCTGGTGACCTTGGGGTATGGAGCCATTGGCTGGTTCGATGACTATCGTAAGGTGGTCTATAAGGATCCCAATGGTATGCGTTCCCGTACAAAATATTTCTGGCAGTCCCTGATTGGTATCTTTTCCGCTTTTTACCTGGCTTTTTGCCTGATGGGACATTCCAATGCGGAAGTTTGGTCACTATTCAAGACATGGATTTCAACGGGTTTCAATATTCGGCCGTCGGAACAGATGGATATTGTCCTTCCCTGCATTACCACTTTTGGCTATCCGCTAGGTATTTGGGGATTCATGATCCTGACCTATTTCGTGATTGTTGGTACTAGCAACGCCGTCAACTTAACCGATGGGTTGGATGGTCTCACGATTGTGCCGGCCATTCTGGTCGGCAGTGCGTTGGGAGTTTTTGCATACGTTTCGGGTAATCCTGATGCATCAGCTGTTTTTGTTGTGCCACATATTGCTGGCATCGATGAACTGGTTGTTTTTTGTGGTGCCATGGCAGGGTCGGGTCTTGCTTTCCTCTGGTTCAATGCGCATCCTGCCCAGATGTTCATGGGGGATGTTGGTGCTTTGGCGCTGGGCGGCGCATTGGGCACCCTGTCCGTTATTGTTCGTCAGGAAATCCTGTTAGCCATCATGGGTGGTGTATTCGTGGCAGAAACCATTTCGGTCATGTTACAGGTTTCATGGTTCAAATATACGAAAAAAAAATACGGGGAAGGTCGTCGTATTTTTCGGATGGCTCCCCTTCACCATCACTTTGAACAGAAGGGCTGGAAAGAAACAAAAGTAGTGATCCGCTTCTGGATCATCACCATCATCTTGGTCTTGGTAGGTTTGGCAACATTGAAGATGAGATAAATATGAAACTGGCTGGTAAAAAAGTGCTTGTCTTGGGATTGGGCGAATCCGGTTTAGCCATGGCGCGTTGGAGTGCCCTGTGTGGTGCGCAAGTTACAGTCGCAGATACCCGCGAACAACCAGACAGGTTGCCACAGTTCAGGGAAAAAGTTCCCAGTGGCATATTCATCGGTGGTGCTGCATTCGATGCATTGGATCTTCGCGGGATGGAAGTGATTGCTGTTAGTCCAGGCTTGAGACCATCTGTTGAGTTAAAAACCATCCTTGCTTGGTCTGCTGAAAAAGGTGTTCCAGTCTGGAGCGAGATTGAAATGTTTTCCCAGGCTCTGAAAGAATTAGCGGAAGACAAAGGCTATCATCCGATCGTCATTGCTGTTACCGGCACTAATGGTAAAACTACAACTACCAGCCTAGTAGGACATATGTGCCGTACCGCCAACAAATCCGTTCGTCTTGCTGGGAACATCAGCCCTGCTGCGCTGGATGTATTGCTTGAGGCCATTGAAACAGGTCTTCTGCCAGAAGTCTGGGTACTCGAATTGTCTAGTTTCCAGCTGTTTACGACTGAAACCCTTGAACCGGATGCAGCAACTGTCCTGAATGTGACTCAGGATCATCTAGATTGGCATGGCAGTATGAAAGGCTATGCTGATGCCAAGAAAAGGATTTTTGGATCGAAGACAGTTCGGATACTTAACCGTGAAGATGATTTGGTTATGGCGATGCAGTCGCCATGTGCTGCTGTTGTGACTTTCGGGATAGATGAAACCATCAAGAAAAACCATTTTGGGCTGCATGAGGTTAAAGGGAAAGAGTGGTTGTCAATTGGTACCGGCGATGGTATCCGTGATTTAATGCCTGCCGATGTTTTGCGGATTCAAGGACGTCATAACGTCAGCAACGCCTTGGCGGCACTGGCGCTCTGTCGGGCGGTTGGGTTGCCGTTTGAGCCCTTGCTCCAGGCTCTGCGTGAATACAGGGGTGAACCGCATCGTGTTGAACTGATTGCTACAGTCAAGAGGGTTCAGTATATCGATGACAGCAAAGGAACCAATGTCGGAGCAACCCTTGCAGCGGTTCAAGGGCTTGGAAAAGGGGGGCTTGGCAGAAAGAACATCATCCTGATTGCTGGCGGTCTTGGCAAAGGACAGGATTTTTCACCGTTGTGTAAGGCTGTTGCTGCTAATGTCAGTACGGTACTGTTGATTGGTAAGGATGCAGACATCATTCATGATACGTTGAAAGCTACCGGGGTTCAGCAGATTTACTGTGACAGTCTTGAAGAAGCAGTGGATCGCAGTGCAACACTAGCAAGGGAAAACGATATTGTTCTGCTTTCTCCTGCTTGCGCCAGCATGGATATGTTTCAGAGTTATGCACACCGTTCACAGGTTTTTGTGAAAGAAGTGCAGAAAATCGCAGCTAAATTTGGAGAGGTCAAATTATGAGAAGTTTGATTCACAACCTGATGAATGTAAACCTAGCGGTTTTCAAACCACAGGCATTACGACAGGCGTTCCATGCATGGCTTTATGCGCCGGTGGAAAAACCGTCACCTGCCCGTGAGGCTCAGTCCATGCGTTGGGATAAACCTCTGCTATTTGTTGTATTGGCGCTGATGTTACTTGGTGTCATCATGGTATATTCCGCATCCATCGCATTGCCAGATTCTCCTAAATATGCCAGTTACTGGGGAGAGCATTTCTTTGTGCGGCAGCTGTTTTTTGTTGTTGTTGGATTGGTGATGGGCTGGATTGCTTTCAGGGTTGATATCGATAAATGGCAAAAATGGTCATGGTGGTTTTTTGCTGGAGCAATGGTCTTACTGGTATTGGTACTGGTGCCAGGAATCGGTAAAGGCGTCAATGGAGCACACCGCTGGATTTCGCTGAAAGTATTCAATATCCAGCCATCTGAAATCATGAAACTGGCGATGGTGCTGTTCGTTGCGAATTTTACTGTTAGAAACCAGCAGTACATGCACCGTTTGACCAAAGGATTTTTCCCGGTTGCTTTCTTCTTGGGCATTGTCGGCATTTTGCTGATGATGGAACCAGATATGGGGGCTTTGGGTGTTGTTGTCTGTATCGCTATGGGCATCCTGTTTCTCGGGGGGTTTAACAAGGTTTGGTTTACCGGCATGGCTGGTTTACTGGTTTCTCTATTCACGATGATGATTGTTTTTTCACCATGGCGCAGGGCACGATTCTTTGCTTATTTGGATCCATGGGATGAAGTCAATGCGCTGGGCAAAGGCTATCAGTTGTCTCATTCATTGATTGCTTTTGGACGGGGAGGTTTCAGTGGTGTTGGTTTAGGAGGTAGTGTCGAGAAACTGCATTACCTGCCAGAAGCCCATACGGACTTCATTATGGCTGTTGTCGGCGAAGAATTGGGTTTGGTTGGAGTTTTGGTCGTCATTTGCCTGTTCTACTGGATTGTTAAGCGGGCGTTCAAGATTGGCAGGCAGTGCATCGCAATGGGCAAAATGTATTCTGGATTGGTTGCACAGGGTATTGGTATCTGGATTGGTGTCCAGACATTCATTAACATGGGAGTGAACTTGGGGCTACTGCCAACCAAAGGGTTGACTCTCCCGTTGATGAGTTATGGTGGGTCTGGCATAGTGCTGAATTGTATGGCGTTGGCGATCCTGCTTCGGATTGATTATGAAAACCGCAAAATCTTGCGAGGAGGTAATCGCTGAATGGTAGCCAAAAGACTGATCATCATGGCAGCCGGTACAGGAGGGCATATCTTCCCAGGGCTGGCAATTGCTACAACTATGCAAAAAGAAGGTTGGAATGTTTCCTGGTTGGGAACAGACCATGGCATGGAAGGTCGGATTGTGCCAGGGTATGGTTTAGCATTGGATACTGTCAATTTCGCCGGTTTGCGAGGTAAGGGCATCGGTCATATGATCAGTGGCGGTTTCAAATTGATAGGGAGCTTTCTTTCTTGTCTGGGCATCATGGGACGCCGTAAACCGGATCTGGTGGTCGGGATGGGTGGCTATGTTACTGTACCTGGAGGTATGGCAGCAAAAATCAAAGGAATCCCTATTGTTTTGGTCAATGCTGATACAGCGCTGCTACTCTCGAACAAAGCACTGGCATCTTCAGCAAAATATATACTATTCGGGTTTCCTGGAAATTATGGAGACTTGGCTGCCAAGGCAATCTGTACCGGTAATCCTGTCCGCGACGTGATTAAGGAAGTCCCTGCTCCTACCAAACGTTACCCGCAACGAACGGGGTTGTTGAAAATCCTGCTGGTGGGAGGCAGTTTAGGTGCCCAGGTACTTAATGAGAATATGCCGGTTGCTCTTGCGTTACTGCCAATGGAGCAACGGCCAGAAGTCATCCACCAGACAGGTCGCCAGCATATTGCAGCGACGAAAGCTTTGTATAAGCAAGTAAACGTTAGTGCGGAAGTAGTTGATTTCATTGATAATATGCATGAACGTTATGCCGAGGCAGATCTTGTCATCTGCCGTGCGGGAGCTATCACTGTTTCTGAACTGACTGTAGTAGGGGTTGCTAGCATTTTGGTACCCCTTATCGCTTCCAGTACTTCGCATCAGCGTGACAATGCTGTGTTCATGGACAAGGAAGAGGCAGCAATTCATCTGCCCCAGAAAGAAATGACACCGAAAAAATTGGCTGGACTGATTGCTGATATGACTCGTCAGAAGTGCTTTGAAATGGCAAAAAAAGCTTATGCGCTGGGAAAACGGGATGCCAATGAAAAAATCGCTGAAGTTCTAAAAAAGGCTGCAGGTGGGAATTGAAATATGAAGCATAAAGTTAGGAAAATTCATTTTATCGGTATCGGAGGCAGTGGCATGAGCGGTATCGCAGAAGTGTTGCTGAATCTCGGTTATGAAATCACTGGATCCGACTTGTCCAGTAATGCTTCCACCCGTCATTTGGCGTCATTGGGTGCCATTGTCATACATGACCATAAAGCAGAAAATATCGAGGGAGCGGATGCGATCGTCGTCTCTACCGCTATCAAAGAAGACAATCCGGAAGTTCTAGCAGGTCGTAAGAAAAATATCCCGATTGTGCCTAGAGCTGTCATGCTGGCAGAATTGATGCGTCTAAAAAAAGGAATTGCCATTGCGGGGACTCATGGCAAGACAACAACTACCAGTCTAGTGGCAAGCGTTTTGGCTGAAGGAGGCCTAGATCCTACCTTCGTTATCGGTGGAAGGTTAAATAGTGTCGGAGCCAATGCTGGCTTGGGGACAGGGGAATTCATCGTTGCAGAAGCCGATGAGTCCGATGCCTCATTTCTAAACCTGACCCCTGTCATTGAAGTCATCACTAATATCGACGCTGATCATATGGATACTTATGGCCATGATTTCGCTCGGTTGAAACAGGCGTTCATTTCCTTTACGCAGAGCTTGCCGTTCTATGGACGGGTTATGCTTTGCATCGATGACCGAAATGTCCGTGAAATTCTGCCACTAGTTTCCAAACCGGTGACGACTTATGGTTTTCATGAAGATGCTGATGTTAGGGCAATCGATGCGCGAGCAGAAGGAACCATGATGGTTTTCACTGCATTGCAGCAAGGGCATAATCCGTTACCTATCAGGTTGAACCAGCCAGGGATGCATAATGTCCAAAATGCCTGTGCAGTGATAGCGATTGCTCGTGAGCTGGGCGTGGAAGATGTCGCAATTCAGCGGGCGATGGAAAATTTCACTGGTGTTAACCGTCGTTTTACCCGCCTCGGTAGGGTAAAACTGTCTAAGAGTGACGGCACTGCCGCTGAAGTCGACTTGATCGATGATTATGCCCATCATCCGGCAGAAATGACAGCAACCATTGCCGCAGCGAGAGGTGCTTATCCGGGTAGAAGGTTGGTTTTGGCATTTCAGCCACATCGTTATACTCGTACTCGGGACTTGTTCGAAGACTTCGTTCGAGTGCTTTCCCAGGCGGACATACTTTTGCTAAGCGAAGTTTATGCTGCTGGCGAGCAGCCGATCGTTGCTGCAGATGGCAGGACACTGGCGCGGACTATACGGTTGGCAGGTAAAGTTAATCCGATATTTGTCGAAGATATCCATGAAATGCCCAAGGTTCTGATGAATATTGTCAAGGATAATGATGTTGTGATGACCATGGGGGCAGGATCGATCACCTCCGTGGCAGGGATCCTGAAAGAGCAGGCATCGAATCAATGATTCGGACAGGATAAACAAGAGAGAAAGCCATGATGAAAATAGATTTTGGGAAAGTAGGAGTCTTGTATGGGGGCAAGGCGGCAGAACGCAAGGTGTCGCTGGTTTCCGGGAGGGCAGTTTGCGAGGCACTGAAAAACAGAGGTATTGACGCCCATTTGTTCGACACAGGTGTTCAGGATATCTCAGGTCTGCATAAGGAGCAGTTCGATAGGATTTTCATTGCACTCCATGGTCGGTATGGAGAAGATGGTTGCATTCAGGGTGTGCTTGAGCAGATGCAGGTACCTTATACCGGTTCAGGGGTTATGGCCTCTGCGATTGCCATGGACAAAATCATGACTAAACGGGTTTGGATTGCCGAAGGATTATCGACACCACGCTATATGGCATTGGAAGCAGGTTTCGATCCATTTGAAGTGATGGAATACTTGGGACTTCCATTGATCGTCAAACCAGCTCATGAGGGATCTACTATTGGTTTAACCAAGGTTACTGCGCCCGATCAATTGGTTGCTGCCTATCAGAAAGCGGCAGAACTGGACAGCTCAGTTTTGGCAGAAGAATTCATTTCAGGCATGGAATTGACCTGCGCTGTACTTGATCTGGAGGATCGATCGGAAGCCTTGCCGTTGATCCGTATTATTGCTCCACATTCGAATTATGATTATCACAACAAATACCTTAGCAACGAGACACAGTATCTGTGTCCATGTGGTTTGGATGCGGAAATCGAAAAGGCAATCCAGGCGGATGTTGTGAAAGCTTATAAGACGTTGGGATGTCGTGGTTGGGGGCGTGTTGATATTATGTTGCGGGAAAGTGATGGGAAACCTTTCTTATTGGAGCTAAATTCTTCCCCCGGTATGACGGGGCATTCTTTGGTGCCGATGGCAGCACGGCAAGTTGGTTTGAGTTATGAAGACCTCTGTGTCGCCCTGCTGGAGAGAGCAACTTTAGATTACATCCAGTATAAGAAGGGCTGAAAGCAGTTATGTGGCATAACGTCCAGTTATTGCGGAAACTATCGAACTTCTGCTTCTGTCTATTTTTCTTGACCATGATGGTTGAAGTTGGTGTTTGGTTGCTCAATAAGCCGATGTATGCAATACAGTTGATCAAGGTGCAGTCTGCAGACGGCAAGCCATTGAGCCATGTCAATGATATTACGGTTAGGAATATTGCGGTTCCTGAAATAAAGGGCAATTTCTTCACAGCAGACTTGGAAGAGATTCGCCAGTCGTTTGAAACAGTTCCCTGGGTGTATAAGGCGAGTGTGCGCAGGGAATGGCCAGACAAGCTGATTGTTTCGCTGGAAGAGCACCAACCGTTGGGAAGTTGGCGAGATGATGGCAAGTTGCTATCCACAAAAGGCAAAGTTTTCGCCGTTAATATGGCGGAAGCCGAGGCAGATTACAACCTGAAAAGGTTTTATGGACCAGAAGGGAGTGAAAAAGAAGTCTTGGAGCATTACAGAGAATTCTGCAGACGTCTGTCAGAAGTCAACCTTGTTCCAGTAGAAGTCAGGCTGTCGGATCTGTATGCCTGGTCTGTCAGGATGGACAATGGCATGCTTGTAATATTTGGGCGTGACAAGGAGCCACGTTCGTTGGACATGATGGTGAATCGTTTCCTGAAAATTTATCCTTTACTTGTCCAGAAATTTGGAAACCGCATCGACCGGATAGACATGCGGTATGCGAATGGGATGGCGGTTCGGTTAAAGGGCGTTGCCTATCCTGATGGCAGGAAAGTGAACGGCAACGGATCGGAACAGGAGGAAGGCGCAGCACAGTTGGTGACGGGATATGGCGAAAAAAGATAAGAAAGTAGTCGTTGGATTGGATATTGGGACTTCCAAGATTGTTGCTATCATCGCTGAAATGAAGCCTGATGGACAGCATGAGATTATAGGGATTGGTCAAAGTGAATCCAAAGGGTTGAAGAAAGGTGTAGTTGTCAATCTGGATCAGACCGTCAATTCTATCGAAGTAGCTTTAAGCGAAGCAGAGAATATGGCAGGGGTGAAAGTTGATGTTGTCTGTACGGGGATTGCTGGAGGACATATCCGCAGTTTCAATTCTCCTGGTATGGTCACCCTTAAGAACAAGGAAATCACCCAATGGGATCTTGATCGGGTGCTGGACATGGCGAAATCCATTAATCTGCCGGAAGGTCAGCAATTTATCCATGCTGTGATCCAAGAATATGTTGTGGACGGTCAGGAGGGGATTCATGATCCCATCGGGATGAGATGTATGCGTCTTGAAGTCAGGGCACATATTGTGACAGGAGCAGTTTCTTCTGTAGACAATATCGTCAAATGCATCCGCCGTTGTCGGTTAGATGTTTCTGATCTGATGCTTCAGCCGATTGCATCTGCCGATGCAGTGCTGAGTCAGGACGAAAAGAATATGGGAGCTGTTGTGATTGACATCGGTGGCGGGACAACGGATGTCGCTGTGTTAACCGATGGTGTCATTCGCCATACTGAAGTGATTCCAATCGCAGGTGATCAGATAACTAATGATATTGCAATGATTTTCCGGATACCAATTGCTAATGCCGAAGAAATCAAGATACGCTATGGAGTGGCGTCACAATCCTTGGTCAGTTCGGAAGAACAGGTGGAGATTCCTGGTATAAGCAATCATCCGCCGGCTCAGTATTCGCGTCAGATGCTGGCGGCCATCATCGAAGCGCGGATGGAAGAATTGTTTGGACAGGCAAAGCGAGTGATAGACGGATCTGGCTATGCACACCAAGTAGCGTCTGGTATTGTTCTAACGGGTGGTACTATGCTGTTACAGGGGATGTTGCAGTTGGCGGAAAAAGTCTTTGATAGACCAGTTCGTTTGGGTTTGCCACAGTATTCAGGACATCTGGCAGAGGTTGTTAGGAGTCCGCGTTATTCGACCGTTCACGGGTTGTTGATCGAGGCCAAGCGACAGTATGAAAAAGGCTTGGTTCCGGTAACACAGCAGACGACGACAAACGCTTTTATTAGCAAAGTGAAACGCTGGTTTTGGGGAAATATTTGATTTTAGGTTGATCAGGTTCCATCGGGTAGATGGGAATGGACTACAGGAGCAAAAATATGGAATTTGATATAGTTGAAGATAACAACATCAATCTTGGTACAGTTATCAAGGTCGTTGGTGTTGGTGGTGCAGGAGGCAATGCTGTTCAGCACATGATCAACAAAGGGGTATGTGGCGTGGAATTCATTGCCGCAAATACTGATGCGCAGGCGTTGTCCCATTCCAGTGCGGACAATATCATCCAAATCGGTGATTCTGGTCTGGGAGCAGGCATGCGTCCAGATGTCGGTCGCAAACTGGCAGAGGAATCACGTTCCCGCATTGAAGATGCCCTTCGTGGAGCACATATGGTCTTTATTGCTGCCGGCATGGGGGGAGGTACTGGTACCGGCGCTTCCCCTGTCATCGCAGAAGTAGCGAAATCCCTGGGTGCATTGACCGTCGCCGTTGTTTCCAAGCCGTTTTCCTATGAAGGAGAAAAGTGCATGGAAATAGCAGAAGAAGGTCTGGAACAACTGGCACAACACGTGGACTCTTTGATTGTCATCCTTAATGAGAAACTGGAAGAAATCTATGAAGATGACAGTATGATGGAATGGTTTCAGCATGCGGATGATGTTCTGAATAATGCAGTTGCAGGCATCGCGGAAATCATCAATGTCCGCGGTCATATCAATGTTGACTTTAATGACGTAAAAACCATTATGGCTGAACAGGGTAAGGCGATGATGGGAACCGCCGTGGCAACTGGTTCTGACCGTGCTGTCACTGCGGCACAGGAAGCGGTTTCTTCCCCATTACTAGATGGCATTGATCTTTCCGGTGCCCGTGGCGTCTTGGTCAATGTTACTGCAAGTAAAAGTCTAAAGGGTAAGGAAATCAGGCAGGTCATGGCGGTAGTCCGTGAATTTGCTTCACCTGAAGCTACCATTGTCCAAGGCGTTGCCTTTGATGATTCTATGGGAGACGATCTGCGTGTTACCGTGGTTGCAACTGGTTTGGATAGGCATTCTATCGTGAATTCCGCAAAACAGGTTGAAACATCACCGGAACCGACTTCTACAGAAGTTCCCGTTGCAGAAGCATCAACAGAGGTGCCTTCAGTTAATATTGGGTGGAAGTCAGCAGGCGATATCGTACAGCAACTGAAAGAAGATGGTGTAGAGACTTATGATATCCCTCCTTTTTTGCGCAATCAGCTGAAATGAAAATGCAACACCAAGAGAATACAAGTAGCTTCGCCTGCGTCCCTCCCCCTGTTACAGAAAGATACGGTTTTCTCGTCTGATTTTTGTGACAGTTTGTGCAAGGATTTTGCGAGTAGCGTAGAATATATTAGCCGCAGGTATAGATAATGGAAGGCGGTCCCAAAGGCCTTTGCTTTGATTATGTTGAAACAGAGAACAATTCAGCGATCTACCACTACAGTCGGTATTGGTCTGCATTCAGGTAACAAAGTCAAGCTTACTCTTCGTCCGGCAGAGCCGGATACCGGCATTGTATTCCATCGGACAGATCTGAAACCTCAGGTGACGATTCCTGTCAGTGCGGAAGCGATTGGCGAGACTATGCTGGCATCGACTCTAGTGCAGAATGGTGTGCGGATTTCTACTATTGAGCATCTGATGTCTGCCTGCTGTGGACTGGGTATCGATAATTTGCATATTGATGTCAGTGCTGAAGAAATTCCTGTCATGGACGGCTCTGCTTCCCCCTTTATTTTTCTGCTACAGCAGGCAGGTCTGAAAGAACAGGATGTTCCCAAGAAATACATTCGCTTGAAGAAAAAAGTCGAAGTTGTCGAAGGCAAAGGAGATGATCTGAAATGGGCAAAACTTGAACCTTACAATGGGTTCAAACTTGACTTCTTTATTGAATTTAACCATCCAGCCATCAAGTCAACCCATCAACATGCGGTAGTGGATTTTGGTAAGGATTCCTATGTCAAGGATGTTTCCCGTGCCCGTACCTTTGGTTTCGTTAAAGATGTCGAATTGCTTCGTAGCATGGGGCTAGCAAGAGGTGGGTCATTGGAAAACGCTATCGTTATGGATGAATACTATATCCTCAATGCCTATGGTTTGCGTTACGATGATGAGTTTGTTCGTCACAAAATTCTGGATGCTATTGGTGATCTTTACAACATCGGGATGCCGATGCTGGCTTCCTATACCGCATATAAATCTGGCCATTCACTCAACAACCAGTTAATCAGGGCATTGCTTGCCCAACCTGAGGCCTTTGAAGTAGTTTCCTTCGAAGATCAGAAAAAGGCACCAGCTGACTTGGTTGAACAATCTAATTTGGAATGGGTGCCTGCCTGATGGACTACCCGCGGTCAAGTAGCTTTTTCAGGGAATCCCGAAGATTTGAACCGTCACTATCCTGTTCAAGCTCCCGGTAAAGGGCTTCGAAAGAAGCTCTCGCTTTTTCCGAAAGTCGTCTAGGTCGCACAGACAGTTTCTTATTGACGGGTGATCGGTGAAAGTTGACCTTCAGCTGGATTCGGTCGATTTTCCATCCTTTACCCCTGAGTTTATGTAGCAACAGGGAAGAATTTTGACGTACTCTTGCTACCATCGTCTGGTTCGGAGCGCCGATGAATAGCACGCCGTTTTCCAGTCGTAGGATACGGCACTGATTGAACCAAGGCAGTTGCAATCGCCTGCAATCCGCCATGATAGCAGTATATTGCCGGGCAGTCTTGAGAAGCATTTCCATATGTGCTTGCCCGTTGAGATAATCGATTGGTCTGGAGAAAGTACTCGTCTTGTTCATGCCGGAATGAAAAATACTGAAAGAAAAGCAAAACTTACCACAACCATACCGCATAGTGGCAAGAAAAAACAACAGTTTCCTTGAGAACTGGCAGACAAGACAATCCCTACTGCCCTTCCGTGCTGTCAGGATATTGTCTGAAAGTCATTCCGTTGCGATAGGGGCATGATAGAATACTATGCTATGGTATTTTCGCCCGTATTTTCAATAGGGTCTATTGTCATGCGGTATGTGAAAAGCATACTGCTTAATTTAATGGATATGTCATGTCCTTTCTCACCAGTATATTTGGTAGCCGGAATTCACGGCTGTTGAAGCGTTATGGGAAAACTGTAGCGCAGATCAATGCCATGGAACCTGCCATGGAAACGCTTTCGGATGAAGAACTGAAAGCCAAGACGCCGGCGTTCAAGCTACGTCTTGCCAATGGCGAATCCTTGGACAATCTGCTCCCTGAGGCTTTTGCCGTCTGCCGTGAGGTCAGTCGGCGTGTGTTGAAGATGCGTCATTTTGATGTTCAGTTGATCGGTGGAATGGCACTTCATTACGGCAAGATTGCTGAAATGGCAACTGGTGAGGGCAAGACGTTGGTCGCGACGCTTCCCGCTTATCTGAACGCTCTGACTAGACAGGGTGTCCATATTGTGACCGTCAATGATTATCTGGCACAGCGCGATGCAGAATGGATGTCACGCATCTATGGTTGGTTAGGGTTGACCACAGGGGTCAACCTGCCGAGCATGAGTCATGAAGAAAAACGGACAGCATACGCAGCAGACATCACCTATGGTACCAACAACGAATTCGGCTTTGACTATTTGCGTGACAACATGGTTTACCATGTCAGTGACCGCGTCCAGCGTGGGTTGGTCTATGGCATCGTCGATGAAGTTGACTCTATCCTGATTGACGAAGCCCGTACTCCATTAATTATTTCCGGTCAGGCTGAGGATTCCAATGACCTTTATGAACGGATCAACGAAATTCCGCCGAAAATGACCCTACAGATTGGAGAAGAAACCAAAGATGGTAAGGGCAAGATCGAAGTTCCCGGGGATTACACCAAAGATGAAAAAGCCCGTCAGGTTTATCTGACCGATGCTGGTTACGAAAAAGCAGAAAAGATCCTGACAGAAATGGGACTGCTCCAGAAAGGAGCTTCTCTATATGATGCCGCCCATATCATTTTAGTTCATCATCTATATGCTGCACTGCGTGCCCATGTTCTGTATCATCGTGACCAACACTATGTCGTCCAGAACGATGAAGTTGTCATTGTCGACGAATTCACAGGGCGCTTGATGGAGGGACGCCGATGGTCTGAAGGTCTACATCAAGCAATCGAGGCGAAAGAACATGTCGCCATCCAGAACGAGAACCAGACACTGGCATCCATTACGTTTCAGAACTACTTCCGTATGTACAAGAAACTGTCCGGCATGACTGGTACCGCTGATACGGAAGCGTATGAATTTCAAGACATCTACAGATTGGAAACAGTTGTCATCCCGACTAATCGCCCTAATCAGCGTCAGGATGCTGCCGACTTAGTTTATCGTTCTGAAGAGGAAAAATATGAAGCCGTGCTGAAAGATATCAAGGATTGCTACGCTCGTGGACAGCCGGTGTTAGTTGGCACGACTTCGATTGAAAATTCTGAAAGGCTGTCGACTTACCTAACCAAGATGAGGATTCCTCATAATGTGCTGAACGCAAAACAACATGCGAAAGAAGCGCAGATTGTTGCCCAGGCAGGTCGTCCAAAAATGATTACCATCGCTACTAACATGGCGGGGCGTGGTACCGATATCGTGCTGGGAGGTAATGTCGAGAAACAAGTCGAGTTTATTCAGGCAGATGACAAGATGCCAGAGGAAGAAAAGACAGCAAAGATTAAACAGCTTCGGAATGAATGGCAGTCCCTGCATGACTTTGTCCTTGCGCAGGGTGGATTGCATATTATCGGGACTGAACGTCATGAATCCCGCCGTGTAGACAACCAGTTGAGAGGGCGTTCCGCCCGTCAGGGAGACCCAGGGTCTTCCCGTTTCTATCTGTCACTGGATGATGAATTGCTACGCATCTTTGCTGGAGATACGATGCGCAATATCATGAATCGTCTGAAAATGCCTCACGGAGAAGCGATTGAGTCCAAACTAGTCACTCGTTCAATTGAGTCTGCCCAGCGCAAAGTTGAAGGCCATAATTTCGATATGCGTAAGCAACTACTGAAATACGATGATGTTGCCAATGATCAGCGTAAAGTACTTTATCAGCAACGTAATGAATTGTTGGAAATGGCAGATACCTCTGAATTGGCAAAGGATCTGCGCCATGGCACATTCACCGATCTGTTCCGTTCTTATGTGCCAGAAGAATCCATCGAGGAACAGTGGGAAATCGCCAGTCTTGAAAAGGAACTGAAAAATGTCTGGCAGTTTGAGATGCCTGTGCCAATGGCGCAAATGCTCGAAGAAAATAAAACCATGACCGACGACGATCTGCTCGAAGAGCTTCTTCGCGTGGTTGATGAACGCTATGAAGCCAAAGTCGAAATGGTAGACCGTGAGGCATGGATTGAATACGAACGCGGAATCATTCTGCAAAGCATGGACAATTTCTGGCGTGAACATTTGTCTTCTCTGGAACATTTACGTAAAGGTATTCACCTGCGTGGTTATGCACATAAAAATCCTGAACAGGAATACAAGTTCGAATCTTTTAAATTATTTGATCAAATGTTGCGGATGATTCGTGACGATGCAACCAAAGTACTGTTCCTCGTCAGGATTCGAACCCGCGAAGAAGTTGAAGCAGAACAACAGGCAATGGCAAAGCGGGCTGAAGCAGAAAGTAGAGCACTGAAAGAAGCTATAGCAGCTGCAGCTACCCGGCAGGATCAGAGGATTACCATCAGGACAACAATCCATGATACTAATGAGAGTGATATCGACAGCAGAAACAGGATTCCGCGTGTCGGTCGAAATGACCCTTGTCCTTGTGGCAGTGGCAAGAAATACAAGCATTGCCATGGCAAGTTGGCATGATATTGGTTGATGACAGGTAATAGTTTTTTTAAAAAGGATGGAAAATGGCTGTGAATCTCCCTTTTCCCGTGGCATCTGAACTCAAACCCATTGCAGGGCTTGAATTGGGATACGCTATGGCGGCAATTAAGAAGGAAAACAGGAAAGACCTGTTGGTGATCCGTCTGTCTGAAGGGACAGCGGTCGCAGGAGTTTTCACAAAGAATCGTTTCTGTGCTGCACCAGTACAGATTTGTCGTGATAATTTGGCAAGAGCCAAAGCAACAGGCAAGGCGATCCGAGCATTGATAGTCAATACTGGTAATGCAAATGCGGGTACAGGGGAATCTGGTTATTGCGATGCTATTAATACCAGTGCAAAATTGGCAGGGCTATTGGGCTTTGCTCCTGAACAAGTATTACCATTCTCCACCGGGGTCATCTTGGAACCTCTACCAGTTGATCGGTTGGTTGCAGGGATGCCAGTTGCAGTCGCAAACCTGAAGGAAGACAATTGGCTAAATGCTGCAGAAGCCATCATGACCACCGATACCATCCCTAAAGCAGCTTCCCGTACTCTCTTGCTCGATGGCAAGACCGTCACTGTGACCGGTATGTGCAAGGGGGCGGGCATGATTCATCCTAACATGGCAACTATGCTGGGTTTTATGGCAACCGATGCGGCTATCCCGCAGAATGTACTGGAAGACATATTGCGGTATGCGAACAATAAATCTTTTAACTGCATCACTGTAGATGGTGATACATCCACCAACGATTCCTTGATCCTGATAGCAACCGGTAAAATTGATATTGGCGTTACGAGTGTTGCTTCTACCAACTATCAGGCATTGCGAGATGTCATTACTGACCTAGCACAGGAACTGGCTCAGAAAATTATCCGTGATGGAGAAGGCGCATCCAAGTTCATCACCATCTCCGTTGAGCAAGGCGGTTCAGAAGAAGAATGCCGTAAAATTGCCTATGCCATTGCTCATTCGCCGTTGGTAAAAACAGCTTTTTTTGCGTCTGACCCAAATTTGGGGCGCATCTTGGCAGCTATCGGTTATGCCGGTGTTGAGAATCTTGATATTGCGAAACTCGAACTTTATCTGGATGATGTTCTTGTTGCTAAAGATGGTGGCAGGAATCCTGCTTATCAGGAAGAAGATGGTCAGCGGGTCATGAACAAGCCAGAAATCATCATTCGGGTCGTCCTAGCACGTGGTAATGCTACTGCTACTATCTGGACTTGTGACCTGACTCATGATTATGTTTCCATCAATGCGGATTACCGTTCTTAAGAGTGATGATTGGATGATAACCAAGCTGGAACGACTGATTGATCGCATTGATGCAATATTGAATCGCCTTGAAGCTGTATTGCCCACGGCACAAGGTATAGCGCCCATCGATTGGGACACTCCAACAGCAGCTTACCGCTGGCGGCGAAGAAACGGTATCGGCACCCTCAAGGCAGTTAGTCATATTTCTTTGGTTGCCATGACGGATCTGTTTTTTCTGGATCGTCAGAAAGCACTATTAGAGCAGAATACTTTGCAGTTTATCCAAGGGAAACCTGCCAACAACGTGCTGCTAACTGGCGCAAGGGGTACCGGCAAATCTTCCCTTGTCCGTGCCTGCTTGAATCGTTTTGCCGTCCAAGGACTCCGTCTGATTGAAGTGGACAAGAACGATCTGATGGATTTGGATGACATTTCTGACTTGGTTGCATCCCGTCCTGAAAAATTCATTCTCTATTGTGATGACCTTTCTTTTGACGAAGGTGATGACAGTTACAAGACATTGAAAGCCGCATTGGATGGTAGCCTGTCTGCCCAGCCAGACAACGTGTTGATCTATGCGACTTCCAATCGTCGTCACCTGCTGGCAGAAAAGCAGTCTGACAATGTTGGTTACTTTTTGGATGATAAAGGTGACATTCACCCAAGCGAAGCTGCTGATGAGAAGATTTCTCTGTCAGATCGTTTCGGACTTTGGCTCTCGTTTTATTCCTATACACAGGATGAATATCTTGCCATTTGCAACCATTGGCTTAAGTCATTTGGTTGTTCCGATATCCCGATTGAACGATTCCGCACCGAGGCGTTGCAATGGGCACTGCAGCGAGGCTCCCGGACAGGCAGAACTGCTTACCAATTTGCCAGGGACTATGCAGGTCGGAATCTGTGACCTTCATGGAAGTTTTCATGCTGCCATTTCCAATAGCTTGTCCTAATAGGCCTTTTTTATTCTGGATTTACCTTGTTGGTGGTGAAACTCTCATGACAGTAAATGACAGTAAAGCCAATAAATTCATAGAGACGTTTATCTTTTTGGTATCGTTGTATCGTTGGTTATAATGGATTCATAGATAGAGGAAGAGAATTCATCACAAATGGGACACATTAGGTGGGCGAACCCCTGTTTTGAATCCACTGTTTTTGTCTACTAAATCTGTCTTGCTGGTTAGATAGTGGCGAAATTCAGACTTTCCTTTTCCAGTATCAACTTCTTTAGAGCAAACGGTCACTTTTAATCTTTCGTCATCTATATCTCTATCGTTTTCTGGATATAAGAAAAACTTAAAATTCTCTTGTGCTTCTTATCATCTTTTCTTCCCTGAAATTGCTATCCCACGTTTGCCGTGAACGTAGCTCATATCGCATACCGATTGCATAGACATAGCCGATTAGGCAGATCCTGTCCTGCCAAATGAAATTGAGGGTGTCACTGCAAAAGTCAATGGAAGACAGCATGGAAAACTTCAGAGTGCTCCTGCCCAGAGAAAATCCATCAAGAACGGTTTTTCCTATGAACACCATCGGGGCATTGCAGCAAAAATTGAGAATGCCTGGAAGTGGGCGGCAAAAGTTCGTGAAGAAAAGCATGATTCAGGCGAGGGCAATGCAACGGTAGAACGTTATATCGCCGTAGTCAAAGTAGGAGAAAAGAATGCTTTTGCCTATTTGACTGTTATGAACTCATCGGCTGGTAGGCGGATTTATTCCATTGAGCTGATGAATAAAGAAAAACTCGGAGGTATCTTAGGAGTACCATCCACCACTGGTAGACAGGAGCATCCCGCTCCGAGCTTTGATTCCATTATTGCGAATTTGGCGGGCTTGATACGCCTATCCATATCCTGAAGGTTAGGGCAAACAATTATGCCAGGGCAAATTTTGTCAATAAGACTTTTACTAATATCAATGATGGTTCAGAAATCATTGTTCCTGCCAAAGGCATTAAAAAAGCACTGACAGGGCAGGTCAGTCCAATTGCCGCATTGGTCACCAACAAGTTGGACAAGCTGATTGAAAATGGTATCAAGGTCGGACAGGAAGCGGACAGGAAGGGCAGACCGGAAATCAAGGCTATCCATTTCTATGAAACACCAGTCAGCATCGGCAGTGAGGATTCAACCATCAGGATTGTTGTCAGGGAAGCTGCAGATGGGAAGCGGTACTACGATCATTTTGAGGTCCGGGACGATCTCCCCTCGGCGGATGCTGAGCATCTAACTGGCGACGCTCCCGGACAGCCTTCACTCCAGCTGGCGAGGGGAGACCAGCAAGAAACTGGTACAAACAATATACCACGGAAAGACATCAATAAAAATACCGAATCCGTCAAGGTTGCCGATGATGGTGCGGTTGACAATCAGGCTGAAAATGAGACAACGCCAGCACCGGATTACGGTACGCCAGGCAAGAAGAATATCCCCGCTTTCAGCAGACGGGCAGACACAAACAATAGCGC
>CAZWTQ010000002.1:0-13554 GCA_964636975.1 uncultured Oxalobacter sp.
AGCTAATCGGCCGGATTGGACTTGAAATGCACTCAAACCGCATCAGAGCCTGAAGCTCTGAATCAAGCATGCAAATGTTGTATTTGTATACTGAAAAGGCGATGTAGTGAAAAATACCCTTTCCCGAATATCCATAATCCCCTTTCCAATATTTGATTATTGCCCATAATAATATCAAAACAGGGAATGGGCAGAAACGGTATCATCAAGATGGAGGCATTGCATTTCCGTTGGCGAAAGACGATTTAACCGTGAACAGACCGAAACAAGGGCTTTCTCTGATTCCTCTCCTAGATTGCCTCAAAGACTCCCATCGACTCAACGTGAGAAGTGTGTGGAAACATGTTGACAACTCCAGCCAACAACAGACGGTATTTTCCCGAGTTGACCAAGATATCGGCATCTCTTGCCAGAGTCGCCGGATTGCAAGAGACATAGACCATGCGTTTCGGGCGGTACTGTGCTGCCTCATCCGGAATATCAGCCAAAGTCTGACAAAGTGCCATTGCGCCATCACGAGGCGGATCAATCAAAATGCGGTCAAACGGCTTGAGGGTCTTCCATTCGTCTACGGTCATCTCAAATAGGTTACCCTTCCGGAAAGTTGTCTTGCCCTGCAAACCGTTAAAGATGGCATTTTCCTGGGCGCGTTTGGTAAAGATGGCATTACCTTCAATACCAACTACTTCCCGTACTTTACGGGCGATAGGCAATGAGAAATTGCCTAGTCCACAGAACAAGTCGGCAACCCTGTCGCCCGGCTGAACTTGCAAGAATCTCAGTGCACGGGAAATGAGTGCCTGATTGATATGATAGTTAATCTGGGTGAAGTCACTGGGTTTAAATGGCATCGTGATTCCAAATTCCGGCAGAACGTATTGCAAATGATTTTCAGCAGGATAGAAAAGATGTACTGTGTCCGGTCCTTTGGTCTGCAACCACCATTGAACGTCATGCTCATCAGCGAACAGCCTGAGTAAGGTTTCATCACCTAAGGTCAGTGGCGCCATGATACGCAATAGCAATGCTGTCACCAGTTTAGCACCATCATTGCCGATGGCAATTTCTATCTGTGGTATTTGATTGAAAATGCTGAGAGAACCAATTAGTTCCCGCAAAGGAACCAACAGTGCCGACATATGGGGCGGCAGTACAGGGCATTTAACCATATCAGTGACATAATGGGATTGTTTTTCTCTAAAGCCGACTAAGATACCACCCTTCTTTGGCACATGGTTGACTGAGAGACGGGCACGAAAACGATATCCCCAGTAAGGACCATGGATAGGAGGCAGGATAGTTTCTGCCTTGACCCTACCGATATGCTGAAGACTGTCTTCCAGCACCCGTTGTTTGACAGCAACCTGGGCAGAAGGCTCCAAATGTTGCATCGAACACCCTCCACACTTCCCAAAATAAGGACATTTTGGCTGTGTACGCAGAGGCGATGCTTTCAGAATGGAAACAGTCGAAGCCAGCTCCCACCGGCTTTTTTTCTTCCTGTTCTCGGCAATGACAATCTCTTTGGGTAAAGCACCTTCAACAAAGACGACTTTGCCAAAAGCATCCCCTGCTGTTTCTGGTAGATAGCCGATACCCCTACCTTCGGTGTCCAACGCATGGATTTGAATGGTGTGAATGGTTTTTGTTGCCATAAAACCCTATATCGGACAATAAACCCGTTTACGTCTGGAGGCATAACAATCTTAATTACCTTGTTGTATCAAGGCAGGTATTTGGTCGGATCGACCGGCTTGTTCTGGAAACGAATTTCAAAGTGCAATTTAACACCATTACTGTCTGTATTCCCCATTTCGGCAATCTGCTGCCCACGATTGACCCGCTGTTTCTCACTGACTAACATCCTGCTGTTATGAGCATAAACAGACAGGACATTGCTACTGTGTTTGATGATGACAACATTACCATAACCCGTCATTATGCCTTTATAGAGTACAGTACCGTCAGCTGCAGCAAAAACTTTTTGCCCTTTGCTGCCTCCAATATCGATCCCACGCCTTGCTGTTGTATAAGAGGAAACTATCTTACCCTGAACCGGCCATGTCCAGCGGATGTTACTGACTTCAGAAATACCGCCTGTTGTTGCTGTTTTCTGGGTGGCTGTAGTTTTTCCTGCCTTTGTCGTAGTCGCAGTTTTGGTTACAGATGCCGACGCTGGCTGCACTCGGAGTTTTTGACCAACTTCAATTGCATCTGCAGAATTCAGATTGTTCCAAGAGACTAATTCAGCAACACTATGGTTGGAGCGCCGTGCTATACCTGACAGCGTGTCACCCGGTTCAACCTTATAATAAGTAACGTCCTTACCGATAGCAGGCTTTGCTACAGGAACAGGTCTTGATGTGGAAGATGTACCAGATGAAGTATCCACTGGTGTTGCAACAGCCTGGTTTTCCGGTGGTTGTACTCGGAGTTTTTGACCAACTTCAATTGCATCTGCAGAATTCAGATTGTTCCAAGAGACTAATTCAGCAACACTATGGTTGGAGCGCCGCGCTATACCTGATAATGTATCACCCGGTTCAACTATGTAGTTGACAGTATCAGAATCGATACCCTGCCTCTGATGGGGATTGGTCTGTCCAGAAATATCAGAAATCGGAGCCGACTGCTGCGTGCTACTACATGCACAGAGCAAAGTACAAGTTAGGATGGTAAGTATATAAGCATTTTTTTTCATAGGTATTCCTGATCTCAGCATGGTTATGCTACTTTTGACCATTCCATTGAAATAGCGAGCATAGCATATCATAGGGTCTTTTCCATGATTGTTTCAATATCTTACGACTTCTAGCAGATTAGCGCAGAATTTCCGCCAAAGATGTCATGGCAGCATGGTGCGTCCAGTCTATCTGTAAAGGTGTGATAGAAACCCATCCTTGTTCAACCGCATAGAAATCAGTATCTTCTCCAGCATCCATGGTGGCGCCATAAGGACCGATCCGATAGGTCTCTTGACCATTTTCCATCTTGTCGGCAATTGCCCCTGGCGAAGGATTCCGTCTGCCAAGACGGGTCACCCGATGGACATTCAACTCTGCATATGGTCTATTAGGAATGTTGACATTAAGCAACCAGGGGGCAGGAAAACGGTCATAAATCTTGAAAGCCAAGTCAGTCGCAATTTTTGCTGCACTGTCGAGATGTTGCCAACCCTGTTCGACCTGTGAAAAGGCAATGGCAGGGATATTGTATAAGAATCCCTCTGTAGCGGCAGCAACAGTTCCGGAATAGATAGTATCTTCCCCCAGATTCTGTCCTTCATTGATGCCAGACACAACCAAGTCAGGGCGCCACGGCAGAAGAGCTGTCAGGGCAATATGCACGCTGTCAGCCGGTGTCCCTTGGACACTATGAAACCCTGTTTTTCCATGGAAAACAGATATTGTTCCCTGGACTGTCAAGGAACTAGATGAAGCGGAACGGTTGCCATCAGGCGCCACGACAATAACCTCTGCCTTACCAGAAAACGCATCCGCAAGCGCCAAAATACCCGGTGCTTGCCAGCCATCATCATTTGTCACCAATATCCGCATGGTCACCCTGCTTCTAATTTTATCGACATGCCAATTATCCGGATGTCCATGGCTAACACATTACTCCTGACTAGAGACTGACAGCAAGGACTGCACTTCCTTGAGATCTGCCCGAATCTGTGCAATGGTATCGTCGAGATTTGCCCTGCTCTGCTGGATATCTGCCGAAAAAGCAACCTGCCGATCTTGTCTGGAAGTTTCTGATTCCGGCAAACCAGTCACCCGCTCGTTGAGCTTGTTCCGTGCGCCAATGATAGTGTATCCCTGCTCATACAACAGTTCACGGATACGCCGGATCAGTAGTACCTCATGATGTTGATAGTAACGTCGATTACCCCGACGCTTGACAGGCTTCAACTGGGCGAACTCATGTTCCCAATAACGCAGGACATGCGGTTTTACACCACATAACTCACTGACTTCACCGATAGTGAAATAACGCTTCGCAGGAATGGATGGCAATGCTATTGTTTCTATTTTCTGGACTTTTTCGCTCATAGCCTCTCGCTTTCCCTGTCAATTGTCTTTGTTATTCGATCATTGCCTTGAGTTTTTGGCTTGCATGGAAAGTAACAACCCGTCGTGCTGTAATTGGGATTTCTTCCCCTGTCCGAGGATTTCTGCCAGGGCGCCGCAGCTTATCACGTAGCTGAAAATTACCAAACCCTGACAGTTTGACGTGCTCTCCTCGCTCCAGTGCACGACTAATTTCTTCAAAAAAGGTCTCAACCATTTCCTTGGCTTCACGCTTGTTCAAACCAACCTGTTCGTATAAAAGTTCTGTCAGTTCTGCCTTGGTCAGGGTCGAAGTATCCTGGTCGGCTTCATCCCGTATATTGCGCATATTGGGTACTTTATCCGATGTCATCAGTATTTTTCCATTCTCTTTTTTGTCTCTTCGTTTGCCGAACATCAAGCACGTAACTTTGCGCCGATGTGTTTTTCAGCGGCTGTAACAAATGCATTGATAGCAGCATCAACAGCTTCATCCTGTAAAGTTCCGTGCTTGTCCTGCAAGGTAAAACGGAATGCCAGATTTTTTTTGCCTGCATCCACCCCCTTACCTCGATAATCGTCAAACAAAACAACACCTTGCATAATTTCGCATCGAGGATTATTATCTTTTTCCCTGTTAAAGATGTCAATGATATCCTGAACAAGTGTCCCTGTTTTTACCAGCAATGCAATATCACGGGTAACGGACTGGAAACGGGAAATATCGTGGTACTGAGGTATACCGATTGATTGAAGTGGTTTGATATCAACTTCAAACAAAACCGGTGCATGAGGTAACCCATATTTCTGCTGGAGAGATGGGTGCAACTCACCAATGAAACCAATTTCATCCTCATTCAAAACAATTTTCGCACAGCGCCCTGGATGCAATGCAGGATGTTCTGCCTTGATAAAACGCAACAACATAGGAGCTGCCAATGCTTCCAGATCTGCCTTGACATCAAAAAAGTCAACCTGACGGGCTTCCAGTCCCCATTGTTCTTCCTCTGCATAACCATATGCTACAGCCGCCAAACGCTTGGGCTGCCCGTATCCCTTGACACTGAGTGGACCATCCTCAACATCGGAATCTTTCAGAAAAGTAACACCAATTTCAAACAGACGGATACGGGAGAACCTACGGTTAATGTTAAACTGAATATTGGCAATCAAATTGCCAATCAGAGTTGTCCTCATGACGCTCATCTGGCTGGCAATTGGGTTCAGCAGACGGATAGGACTATCATTTCCGGCAAAATCTTTTTCCCAAGATTCATCGACAAAACTGTAGTTGATGACTTCTTGGTATTCTAGGTTCGCCATCTGTTGACGGATGGAAAATAGGGAACGAATGCTTTCCGGACGAATACGCATGATATTACGTGCCATCGGCGGCAATGCAGGGATGTTCTCAAAACCATAAATGCGAGCAATTTCTTCAATTAGATCAACTTCAATCTCGATATCGAAACGGTAAGAAGGAGGGGTGACGGTAAAGGTATCCCCCTCCTGGGCAAACTCCAGTTTCAAGCGAGAGAAAATATCGGCGATTTGCGCTGAAGTTAATGGAATTCCGATAACTTTTTCAGCACGGGTACGGCGAAGTACAACCGGTCTGCGTTCCGGTAACACGGCAATCTGGTCATTGACTGGACCAACTTTTGTCTGTCCACCAACACCACAAATACCAACGATAAGTTCAGTTAGCCGTTCGATGGCACTGACAGTATTGGCATAATCAACACCGCGCTCAAAACGATGAGCTGCTTCAGTAGTGAAATTGTAACGACGAGCTCGCCCACGGATAGCATCTGGCCACCAGAAAGCCGCTTCCAAAAGAATATTAGTGGTTTCCAGCGAAATGGAAGTCCGATTTCCGCCCATGATACCGCCCAATGATTCAGGCCCATTACCATCAGCAATCACCCCTACCCAATCATCGACCTCAACGGTTTTGCCATTCAACAAATTGACTTTCTCGCCCTTGACTCCCCAACGGATATCCAGTGCCCCATTGATTTTATCCAAATCATAGAAATGGTTGGGTTGCCCATATTCAAGCATGACATAGTTTGAAATATCTACCAATGCAGAAATCGAGCGCTGACCACTTCTTTCCAAACGCTGTTTCATCCAATCTGGTGTTCGTGCCTTGGCATTAATATTGCGGATGACGCGGGAAGTGAAACGCCCACAAAGGTCTTTGGCATGGATATTGACCTGCTGGAAGTCTTTACACGTGATTTTGGCAGGTTCTGTAACAGGAAAATCTATCGGTTTACCAGTTAGTGCGGAGACTTCCCTGGCAACCCCCAATATAGACAAGCAATCTGCCTTGTTCGGGGTCAGTTTGATATCAAAAATGTTGTCCTCGAGCTCTAGGTAATCGCGCAAGTCGGTGCCTACGGGAGCATCTTCTGGCAAATCCATGATCCCACTATGGTCTTCTGAAAGCTGAAGTTCACGGAAGGAACAAAGCATCCCTGAAGAAGTAATGCCACGTAATTTACTCTTCTTGATGGTGAAAGCTTTCCCATCTTCCCCTAGTGGCAATGATGCACCAATCAACGCACAGCCCGTTTTCATACCAGGACGAACATTTGGCGCACCACAAACAATTTCCAACGTTTCACCAATACCTGCGTCAACCTTGCACACATGCAGCCTGTCTGCATTAGGATGAGCAGCGACTTCAAGAACCCTAGCGACAACGACCTTTGAAAAAGGTTTTGCGACAGAGGTGACTTCTTCGACTTCCATGCCAGACATTGTCATCAAATGAGCCAGTTCTTCGGTTGTCAAGCCAGGGTTGACAATGGTTCTAAGCCAATTTTCAGAAAATTGCATAGTCTGCTTTCAAATCCAAAATATGTTATTAATTACAGTCAGTTAGGCAAATTTTCAGTTGAACTGTCTGAGGAAACGTAAATCGCCCTCATAAAACAGCCTTAAATCATTGATGCCGTAACGGAGCATGGTTAGCCGTTCAAGACCTGATCCAAAAGCAAAACCGGTATATTTTTCAGCATCTATGCCCATGTTCTCCAGTACATTCGGATGAACCTGCCCGCAACCGGAAACTTCAAGCCAATGACCTTTGAGTGTTCCTGAATTGAATGCGATATCAATCTCAGCAGATGGTTCAGTGAAAGGAAAGTAGGAAGGACGAAAACGAATCTGAACGTCGTCTGTCTCAAAGAATGTCCGAATAAAATTCAGGTAAACACCTTTCAAATCTGCAAAACTGATATCTGTATCAATCCAAAGCCCTTCTACCTGGTGGAACATCGGGGAATGAGTTGCGTCACTATCAACACGGTAAGTACGTCCCGGTGCGATGACCTTGATAGGCAATTCGTGTGAACGGGCGTATCGAACCTGCATCGGACTGGTATGAGTGCGGAGCAACAATGGTTTGCCCTGGGTATCGTTGCCATCGATATAAAAAGTATCCTGCATGGAACGTGCTGGATGGTTTTCCGGACTATTGAGTGCAGTGAAATTGGTCCAATCATTCTCGATTTCTGGACCATCTGCCACATCGAAGCCGATAGAACCGAAAATCCGTTCGATACGTTCCCAAGTCCGTGTAACGGGATGGACGCCTCCTTTTCTTTTGCCTCTGCCCCGTCCCGGCAACGTGACGTCGATAGCCTCAGCACTGAGTTTTTCCTGCAACTTCGCATTGGCGATTTCCTGACGTCGAGCATCGAGGGCACTCTCAATTTGCCCTTTTGCCACATTGATGACAATACCGCGTACTTTGCGTTCTTCCGGAGGCATCTTACCGAGCTGTTTCATCTGGACAGTAATAAGTCCTGTATTGCCAAGATATTTCGCCTTGACATTTTCCAATGAGACTGTATCGAGTGCTGCCTGAAAATCCCTTCTAGCAGAATCAATCAACTGTTCTAATGAATCCATGCTGTTTCCTGTCTAAAACAACGGATAAATAAAAAGAAAAAACGGGGCAAGCACAAATCCCTTGCCCCGCTCCGATCTATGCATACTGTCGAAATGATCAAGCTGCAACGGCTGCCTTGACCTGATTGACGATTGCAGCGAAAGCAGGTTTATCAAAAACCGCCATATCTGCCAGAACCTTACGATCCAGTTCGATAGACACTTTCTTCAGACCGTTTATAAAGACGCTGTAGTTAATTCCAAGTTCACGAGTTGCAGCGTTGATACGAGCAATCCACAGTGCACGGAACGCCCGTTTTTTAGCTCTGCGATCACGATAGGCATACTGACCTGCCTTCATGACAGCCTGTTTAGCAACACGATAAACTGAACTGCGGCGGCCACGATAACCTTTTGCTGCGTTCAGTACTTTTTTATGACGGGCCCGCGCAGTGACCCCACGTTTTACTCGGGACATTTTCTTTCCTTGTTATTCGCGTTAATGGATCATGCGGTCGGCATCATGCGCAGAACTGAAACAACATCACTCGCATTGACGTTCCTCATGCCACGCAACTGACGTTTAGCCTTGGTAGTTTTCTTAGTCAGAATATGGCGTTTGAAAGCCTGGGCACTCTTGATAGTACCTCCTGGACGAATGCGAAAACGTTTTTTCGCACTACTTTTTGTTTTCATTTTTGGCATATTTTTCCTGTCTTTTCAGACAGCTCCTCTAACATGATTGCAGGTGACCACCCTTGTGGCACTTTGATGCCTGCTTTCACTTATTTTACAGTGTTTCTACTGTGTTTATTCCCATTACTGATACGCAGGGAACAAATTCGCTATTTCTTCTTTTTTGGCGCCATGACCATGACCATCTGGCGACCTTCCATCTTGGGAAACTGCTCAACTTGGCTATAAGGTTCCAAATCCTGTTTCAGACGTTCAAGCATCCGATGCCCAATATCCTGATGTGCCATTTCACGACCGCGAAAACGCAAGGTAACCTTGCATTTGTCTCCATCTTCCAAAAACTTGATGACATTGCGAAGCTTGATGTTGTAATCACCTTCATCAGTACCAGGACGGAACTTGACTTCCTTCACAGAAATTACTTTCTGCTTTAGCTTGGCTTCGTGCGCCTTTTTCTGTTGGGCGTAGCGGAACTTGCCGTAGTTCATAAGACGGCAAACTGGGGGATGCGCAGTTGGGGACATCTCAACAATATCAACATCCGCATCTTCAGCCAATCTAAATGCTTCCCGCAGAGTCACAACACCAATCTGCTCATTGTTGACACCAATCAAGCGGACTTCCTGAGCCGTAATCTCGCCGTTAATACGGTAGGTTTTCTCGGTAGCTATCTTATTCCTCACTTACTTCAGTTGTCTCTATCCCAAAACAGGGATCATTTCTTTTCATTGACTTCATCACGCATATGCACAATCAATGCATCCAAAGTCATAATACCCAAGTTCTTACCCCCCCGTGCACGGACAGCAACGGTGTTAGCACTCTTCTCCTTATCACCGACAACCAGCATATAAGGAGTCTTGTTTACAGAATGCTCGCGTATTTTATAGTTAATCTTTTCGTTCCGCAAATCACTTTCAATACGGAATCCTGCATTTTTCAACATTTGAACAACACTGCTAGCATAATCTGCCTGGGCGTCAGAAATATTCATGACAACAGCATGAACTGGTGCCAGCCACATCGGCATTGCCCCTGCATGATTTTCAATCAGAATACCGATGAAACGTTCTAGGGATCCCAAGATGGCTCTATGAATCATGACCGGTATCTTGCGGGTATTGTCTTCTGCGACATACTCTGCTCCAAGACGACTGGGCATGGAAAAATCAACCTGAATAGTGCCACACTGCCACATACGGCCAATGGCATCTTTCAGAGTATATTCAATCTTAGGTCCATAAAAGGCACCATCACCCGGAGAAATTTCATATTCTGCACTGGAACATTTGAGGGATTCAATCAGAGCATTTTCTGCCTTGTCCCAAATTTCATCAGAACCAACCCTTTTTTCAGGGCGGGTTGCCACTTTGTAAATGATGTCGGTGAAACCAAAATCGTGATAAACCTTTTTCAGCAATTCAGTGAAAGCTACGCATTCACCCAGAATCTGGTCTTCCGTACAAAAGATATGACCATCATCCTGTGTGAAACCGCGAACACGCATCATGCCATGCAATGAGCCAGATGGTTCATTGCGATGACATTGACCAAACTCACCGTAACGCAACGGCAGTTCCCTGTAGGAATGCAACCCTGAACGGTAAATCTGAACATGTCCCGGACAATTCATCGGTTTGATAGCATAGACCCTATTCTCGGATTCCGTGGTAAACATGTTCTCCTTGTAGTTTTCCCAATGACCAGATTTTTTCCAAAGGGAGCAGTCCAGAATCTGAGGAGCCTTGACTTCATTATAACCATTTTCCTGATAGACACGACGCATATACTGTTCAATTTGTTGCCAAATGATCCAGCCTTTAGCATGCCAGAAAACAAGTCCAGGGGCTTCATCCTGGAAATGGAACAAGTCAAGCTGACGGCCAAGACGGCGATGGTCGCGCTTTTCAGCCTCTTCCAACATCTTCAGATAAGCATCTTGGTCTTCTTTTTTTGCCCAAGCTGTTCCATAAATGCGTTGGAGCATTTCATTCTTGAAATCGCCATGCCAATATGCGCCGGCAACTCGCATCAGTTTAAAGACCTTGAGTTTGCCGTTCGATGAGACATGAGGCCCTCTGCAAAGATCTGTAAATCCGCCGCTGGTATAAAGCGAAACCTCTTGATCCCGGGGAATGGCCTCAACTAATTCCACCTTGTAGGTTTCACCCAATGACTTAAAGTACTCAATGGCCTCATCGCGGGAAACAACCTTACGGATAATAGGTTCGTTCTTACGGGCAAGCTCTGCCATCCGTTTTTCAATAACTCGCAGATCTTCTGGCGTAAAGGGACGTTTATAAGAAAAATCGTAATAGAAACCATTTCCAATGACTGGTCCGATGGTAACTTGAGCATCTGGAAAAAGCTGCTTGACTGCATAAGCCAGCAGGTGAGCCGTGGAATGACGTATGACATCAACTCCTTCTGCATCACGATCAGTCACAATAGATAAATCGACATCTTTATCAATGAGATAAGATGTATCGACGAGTTTGCCATCAACTTTACCAACCACAGCTGCTTTCGCCAAACCACTACCAATAGACGCTGCAACCTGTGCTACCGTAACAGGATTTTCAAACTCCCGCCTTGACCCATCGGGAAGCTGAACTGAAACCATTTTCATCTCCAAGAAACTTTAGGCCAGAATCTGACCTCCATCAGGATGCGAACTCCCTAAAATCAAAAAAGTGGCTGGTTCGCAAAAACTGCTTTTTTACTTTTAACATCTGGAGAAAAGAAAAATCCCTCAAGACGCATTTCCTCGACTCGATCTATTTTAACACACAACAAAATCAAATCAAAGCGAAAAGTCCATATCCGATAATTGCTGTCCCCAAAAAACTTCTTGAGAATGCTGTACCTACTCATACGACAAGAATCCTCAAAAGACCTAGTTACTTCCACCGCATGCTGCGGTCTAATATCTCTTTCTTATTTTGGTTATTTTCTTTTTAACCAGTATCAATAACCGATAATAGGCAATCCTGAAAAAGGAATATTAAGGCGGTTACTGACATACATTGATTCAAAGAATATACATACTTTTTCGAAGTCCCTTGAATTTTTGTATGTTCCGTACAGCAATGAACATAGCTTGCATCATGCATACATCCATCTACTTCAAATGATTTCTCAAATAGAGAGAGCATCATCACTCGTCAATTGGTGCTTGTCTGAATCAACCTCAGAAGAAATAGACCTAAATGCCTCAATCACCTTTACTGAAATGGCATCCTGTGGTTGTTTTTTGGAAAATACTTCCAGTCATGCATCACATCTAATACTGATTATTACTAAGCCGTCAAAGGTAACCCTCTCAATATCATTTACACTACATTTGAATACCTAATATATCTTAGCAAAATCAATTTAAACCATCGGACTCCCTGAGCTACTACTCCACATCAAAAAAAGAATAATAAAAAACTCCACATAATCACAGAAATCATGTGGAGTCCGGATATCTTGGTAGGCACGATTGGACTCGAACCAACGACCCCTACCATGTCAAGGTAGTGCTCTAACCAGCTGAGCTACGCGCCTAAGGGTGTCAGATTATAAAGTTACTTTTTAAGAAAATCAAGCCATTTCTTTTTCTTCATTAAAACTTTCTAACTAGACATCAGTTTCCGCAAACACCACCGATATGCCTGACTGCTGCCTCCAGACAAGCTTTTTTTTCAGCCAACCGCTAGCTAAAAGAAATGGAATGCAATTTTTCTTCACGGAAAAGCCTGTTCCTGCCACACAAAAGACTAAAATCGACAATAGAATTCCTTCTCATTATCATTGATAATAGACAAGTTATCTGATAGATAGCTATTCTGAAGTCTGCGTCTTTGCATGGCTTATTTGATGAAAGTTCAATATGACACAACTGGAAGCTTTAAAGCAATACACAACCGTTGTCGCTGATACCGGTGATTTCCAATCTATCCAACAGTATTCCCCGCAGGATTCCACGACGAATCCTTCTCTGATCTTCCGTGCAGTACAAAAAGATGAATATCGAATCCTGCTGAAAAAGATTGTTCGGGAAAATCATTCTCTTTCCATAGAAGAAATTATTGACCGCCTGCTGGTTGCCTTTGGTTGTGAAATCCTGAATGTGGTGCCTGGTCGCGTCTCTACAGAAGCAGATGCACGGCTATCCTTTGATACAGAAGGCAGTATCCGAAAAGGTCGCAAGCTAATTGCCCTTTATAAGGCTGCAGGAATTCCTGCAGAACGTGTCCTGATCAAAATCGCCTCCACTTGGGAAGGCATTCGTGCAGCCGAAGTTCTTCAGAAAGAGGGCATCCGTTGCAATATGACTCTGATATTTTCCCTACCTCAAGCAGTTGCCTGCGCAGAGGCAGGTGTTCAGCTGATTTCCCCATTCGTCGGACGTATTTACGACTGGTATAAAAAACAAACCGGCAAAGAATACGTTGGTGCGGATGATCCCGGCGTACAGTCAGTAAAACGTATCTATAACTACTATCGTAAATTTGGCTATTCAACCGAGGTGATGGGTGCTAGCTTTAGAAACACCTCTCAAATTATTGAACTGGCGGGCTGTGATTTGCTCACCATTAACCCCCAACTGCTAAAAGCATTATCGGAATCCAACGATTTCATTGAACCAACACTAAGTTCGGCACAGGCACAACAAGATCCAATCGAACAAGTTTCTTATACGGAATCCGCCTTCCGTCTGGCAGTGAACAACGATGCTATGGCAATAGAGAAGCTGGCAGAAGGAATCCGATCCTTTTGTACCGACACAGTGAAACTGGAACAGATGATTGAAATGTTGCGCTGAAGCTCGGCTAACCTGCTTCAACAGAAAAATAATGATTTCTAAAGAATAAAGAATGGAATCGCTGTACCTACCTCCGCTTTTTAAGGCGCGGGC
>CAZWTQ010000002.1:13564-27363 GCA_964636975.1 uncultured Oxalobacter sp.
GCTATATCGGAAGAGGTCGAACATGGCCTGATGGCGTCTTTTTGCATACTGCAGGATTTCAGGGTATCGTTCAGGAGATACCAGCCAGTCACTGATCATACCCCAGAAAGAAGAGAACATCATATCAACTGCCATCACCACATCTAGATCCTCAGGTAGTTCGCCTTGCTGTTTGGCATTCTCCAGAGCATTTCGCAGCAAATTACTTGTAAAATCCCGCCATTCCCGTCTGTTTTGAAGGATATGAACCGCATCACTGGTATGCTCACATTTGAGCAGAAGAATCTCAATTACTTTGCGATAATGCGAGTTATTGACTACTTCCTGCATGATACAGTCATGAGTTCGGCGAAGTTGTTCGATAGATTTCTCAACAGAGCCTGTAATCACTTTCTTCAGCAATTCTTGCATCGGCTTTCTGACCCTTTCGCACATTTCATTGAAAAGATCTTTCTTGTCCTTGAAATGCCAGTAAATTGCACCACGAGTCATCCCTGCAGCTTGAGCAATTGCATCCAAACTGGTTTTGGAATACCCTTTCTCGTTGAAAACATCCTCTGCAGCATCTAGAATGCTTTCCCTAGTTTCTGTTGATTTTTTCCTCTGCTTTCTCTGGATAGTTCCTGCGAATTTTGATTCCACTCTAGTAGTTCCTTTGAGTATTTTCTGTTGTCTTATTGCATATAATTGCATTTTATTAGATAATGCACAAATACATACACCATTGTATGTATTTTGAACTATGCCATGGCATCAAAAAAACCAGAGAGAAAATCTAGACCATCTAAACTGAATCGTCTTCGCCTTAATTGTTGTCGTTTGATTTTTCCACTCTTTGCATAGTTTCCAATTCTATAGAAAAGGGAAAAGGTTTTCTGGGATTTTGCTCATGAATATTTATTCTTGTTTCAAGAATGCAGGGGTTGTCCTGGCAGCTACAGTTATATTATCCGCCTGTAGTCAGAACCCCCAACCACCTGCCAAGATGCCCGAGGTTGCCTATATTGTCATTGGTACAGAGCGCCTGCCTATTGAGAACGAACTGCCTGGTCGCCTAGAATCTTTCCGCACAGCGGATATCCGCGCCCGCGTTCCAGGGGTCATCCTAAAGCGATGCTTTGAAGAAGGATCTATTGTAAAGAAAGGGCAAGTTCTGTTCCGTATTGACCCCCGGGACTATCAGGCATCTGTCCAAAGTGCCCAAGCAGCTTTGAGCCATGCTGAAGCCAACAAGATCCAGGTTGACCTGAAACTGAAACGTTATAAACCACTGGTCAGCATCAATGCCATCAGTAAACAAGAATACGATGATACTGTTGCTGCGGCAAAACAGGCTTCTGCCGATGTCCGATCTGCACATGCGGCTCTTTCTAAAGCGCGTTTGAACCTTGAATATGCAAATGTTCTTTCGCCGATCACCGGTCGTATCGGCAGAGCACTGGTCACGGAGGGAGCACTGGTCGGTCAGAACGAACCAACCCTACTTGCCACAGTCCAACAAATTGACCCGATGTACCTAAACCTGACTCAGTCCAGTGCCGAACTGATGAAACTGAGACAGGATATGCTGAATGGCACACTGAAGAACGCTAGCGATAGTATTCCTGTCACCATGAAATTGGAAGATGGCACGGAATATACTGAAAAAGGATCCCTGCTGTTTTCAGACATCACCGTTGACCCAACAACTGGTGAGATTTCAATCCGTGCCCTATTTCCAAACCCTAAAGGTTTGCTACTGCCGGGCATGTTTGTCCGGGCAAAACTGGAACAGGCTGTCAATGAAAATGCCATTACAGTTCCACAACAAGCAGTCCTTCATGCCAACGATGGTGAGTCTATCATGGTTTTGAATAGTGAAGACAAGGTAGAATCCCGCAAGGTTGTTATCGGTGCTGTTGCCGGTACCCAATTTATTGTCAAGGAAGGTCTGGAACCCGGTGACCGCGTAATTGTTGAAGGCCTGCAGAAAATCAAACCAGGCATTCAGGTAAAAGCTGTTCCTTGGCAGAATCCTGGGAAAAAAGAAACTCCTGACCAAATCCAAGGCATTGCTCCCGCCGAGAAAACTGAAACGACTAACGGGAAACAGCCTGTAGCTTCAAAAAACTGATCAGAAAATAACAAGGATGCCCACTTATGGCTAGATTTTTCATTGATCGTCCAATCTTCGCATGGGTAATTGCGATTTTCATCACGCTGGCCGGTCTTTTATCTATGTTCAATCTGCCTGTTGCACAATATCCGAATATCGCACCACCGCAGGTCACCGTATCTGTCACCTACCCTGGTGCAACAGCAAAAACAGTTGAAGATACTGTCATCCAAATTATTGAACAGGAAATGAATGGAGCGACTGGGCTGTATTATTTTGAATCAGAATCCGCAAGTGGTTCTGGCAAAATTACCCTATCTTTTACCCCGGAAACAGATGTTGAACTAGCATCGGTTGATGTATTGAACCGATTAAAGCGTATCGAATCCCGATTACCAGATTCTGTCAACCAGCAAGGAATCAACATCAACAAATCCCGTAGCAACTATATGGTCATCATCCAGCTGACCTCGACAGACGGGTCACTGAACATGATTGATTTGGGTGACTTGGTTTACCGTAATGTGCTGTATGAAATCAAGCGTCTACCAGGCGTCGGTGATGCAACAGTGTTCGGCTCTGAAAAAGCGATGCGTATCTGGCTTGATCCAGTCAAACTAACAGGCTTTCATCTGACTGCCAACGATGTCGCCACCGCAATTAGGGATCAAAACATTGTAGTTACTCCAGGCGACATCGCCATGCCACCAAATACTGGCAAAGAAACCCTCACTGCCAATGTGAATGTCCACGGTCAGTTGCAGACAAAAGAGGAATTCGAAAACATCATCCTCCGGGCAAATACTGATGGTTCCACCGTTCGAATCAAGGATGTCGGGCGAGTTGAATTAGGCGGGCAAACTTATAACAAATTTGCCCGCCTGAATGGTCAGCCCGTCAGCGGGTTTGGTGTGCTGCCTTCTGCCACGGCAAATACGGTAGAAACCATGCGACTGATCCGCGAAAAAATGGACGAACTGAAACAGTACTTTCCAAAAGGTGTGGATTATGTGATTGCAAACGATACATCCAAGTTCGTCTCCGCAGCCATTCATGAAGTTGTCAAAACCTTGTTCGAAGGCGTTTTCTTGGTCTTCATCATTATGTTCCTGTTTCTACAGAACTTCCGTTACACCATCATCCCGACAATTGTTGTACCAATTGCCTTGATGGGAACCTTGGCAGTGATGAAAGCTTTTGGTTTTTCCATCAATATGCTGACCATGTTCGGTATGGTACTTTCCATTGGGATTCTAATCGATGACGCAATTGTGGTGGTTGAAAACGTGGAACGTATCATGGCAGAAGAAGGTCTGCCTCCCAAGGAAGCCACCCGCAAAGCCATGGATCAGATTACAGGAGCCATCATTGGTATATCGACTGTGCTGACCGCTGTCTTCATCCCGATGGCATTTTTCAGCGGTTCCATCGGGAACATCTACCGCCAATTCTCTATCACTATGGTTGCTTCCATGGTGTTTTCGGCTTTCCTGGCTCTGTCCCTGACCCCCGCCCTATGTGCTACCATTTTGAAACCAGTCGATCCTAATGCTCATAGCGAGAAGAAAGGCTTTTTTGGTTGGTTCAACCGAAAATTCAGCATCATAACCAATGCTTATAGTTCCCAGGTCGGCAAGATTCTGTCCCGAATTAAGCGTTGCATCGTCATCTATGGCGCAATTGTAGCTTGCATGGGTTTCATGTTTTGGAAATTGCCAACTTCTTTCTTGCCAAATGAAGACCAAGGCTATCTCTATGCCAATTTACAGTTACCTGCCGGAGCAACCCAAAACAGAACCCTCGAAGTACTCAAGGAGGTTGAGGATCAGTTCTCGCATGAACCTGGTGTCCTGAATACTGTTGGGGTTTATGGACTCAGTTTCTCCGGTGAAGGGCAAAACGGGGGACTGGCATTTGTGACCCTGAAAGATTTCGATGAACGTGGTTCTGATGATTCTGCATTCGCTATCGTCGGCAGGGCATTTGCCCGCTTCTCTCAAATTAGAGACGCATTAGCCGTCCCGATGAGTCCACCGCCTATCCGGGAACTGGGTACAGAAACCGGTTTTATCTTCCGTTTGCAGGATCGTTCCAGTCAAGGCAACGAAAAACTGGTTGCCGCTCGAGATCAGTTGCTTAAGCTGGCAAATGAGAGTCCTGTTATCAAAACAGTCCGTTTCGATGGAATGGAAAATGCCCCCCAACTGAAGCTAGAAATTGACCGTGAGAAAGCAAATGCACTAGGTGTTTCCTTTGCAGATATCAATGCATCGCTTTCTACTGCTTTTGGCTCGAATTATATCAATGACTTTGATAGCCACGGCCGCCAGCAACGCGTAATCGTTCAGTTGGATGCAGATAAACGTGTGAACCAGGAAGACTTTGGTCGTCTATTTGTCAAGAGCGCTTCCGGTACCATGGTTCCACTATCTTCGTTCTGTACCACAAAATGGGGAAAAGGCCCTATCCAGTTAATCCGTTACAACGGCTATCCTGCCATGCGTATTGTCGGGACACCCGCTGATGGATATAGTTCCGGTGACGCAATGAATGAAATGGTCAATCTAATGAAACAGCTTCCATCAGGCTTCGGTTATGAATGGACTGGTACCTCACTGGAAGAACAGAACTCTGGTTCACAAGCACCACTACTGTATGCACTGTCCATCCTGGCAGTTTTTCTATGTCTTGCTGCACTGTATGAAAGCACATCGATTCCAGTCGCTGTCCTTTTGGTTGTACCGTTAGGTGTCATCGGGGCATTGATTGGTGTCTATCTACGTGGCATGCCAAATGACATTTATTTCAAAGTTGGATTGATTGCAACCATCGGACTATCTGCGAAAAATGCCATCCTGATTGTGGAATTTGCCAAAGACCTTGAAGAAAAAGGCATGAGCGTGCTAGATGCAACCATGGAGGCAGTCAGGTTGCGTTTTCGGCCGATCCTAATGACTTCCTTTGCCTTTATTCTAGGAGTTGTTCCATTAGCGGTTGCCCATGGCGCAGGCTCTGCTTCCCAACAGGCAATCGGCACTGGCGTGCTATTCGGTATGCTTTCTGCAACAATTTTGGCAGTTTACCTAGTACCGGTATTCTATGTGATGGTTCGCTCTATTGTTAATCGCAAGAAACTTCAAACTGTTCCTGTTGATAGACCTCCAGCAGATAATCCTGCAAATCCGACCAACAATGAAAAAAGCAGGAGAAACAAACGAAATTGGAAAAACATCCTCGACATATTCAAACATAGGAAGAAAAATAATGACAATTCTTGAAAAACGTTTATGGATTCTGCTAACCACAGGGATACTGACAGGTTGTAGCATGGCTCCAACTTATGAAAGACCTGTAGCGCCAATTGAAAGTCAATATCCAACAGGGAATACTGAAACACCATCTGCTGCAAACCGAATCGGTTGGGAGGATTTTTTCCATGACGAGCGCTTGAAAGCCCTGATTGCAGCCGCTATCGAAAACAACCGTGACCTGCGTGTTGCTGCATTGCGAATCGAGGAAGCCCGCGCGATGTATGACATTCAATGGGCAGATCGGTTACCAACGGTTGAAATCGAAGGCAGTTCAAGCCGAACAAGAACCTTATCAGATACAGGCGCTGGTATGGAAACCTACGGTTCCCATCAAGTCGGTATTGGAATTTCTGCTTTTGAGTTAGACTTTTTTGGTAGGGTCAAAAGCCTGACTGATGCTGCTTTGGCAGAGTATTTGGCAACAGAAGAAGCCCAACGTTCCGCTTATATCAGCTTGGTTTCAGAAGTTGCCAAAACTTATCTGGCAGAACGAGCATTGGCTGAACAGATTGAACTGGCAAGCAAGTCTTACCAATCTTATCTACATACATTGGAACTAACTAAAAAACGATATGAGGTTGGCATTTCTTCTGCTATTCTGTTACGGGAATGCGAAACTTTGGTACATTCTGCTCGTGTCACCTTGACTAAGTTGCAACAGGAACACGCCAAAACCATCAATGCATTGGTTGTACTCGTTGGAGGGAAAATGCCAGCCAATCTGCCGCCTGCTCAAAAACTTTCGGAATCAGCCCTGATAATGGATATTCCTGAAGGATTGCCTTCTGAGCTACTAGAAAAACGACCGGATATCCGCCAGCATGAACAATTGTTGAAAGCCGCCAACGCCAATATTGGGGCTGCCCGTGCCGCTTTCTTCCCCCTTTTCACGTTGACAGGCTTTGCCGGTACGATGAGTCCTTCTTTCTCCAACCTCTTTGATCCGCATTCTGGTGCATGGGTTTTCACACCACAGATGACTTTGCCGATTTTTGATACAGGCCGGAATATCGCAAACCTAGATCTGACTGAAGCCCGAAAAAACATCGCTGTTGCAGAATATGAAAAATCCATCCAGGTCGCTTTCCGTGAAGTCGCCGATGCGTTGGTCGCACGGAAATGGTTGAATGAACAGGTCAAAGCCCAAGAAGGTGTTCTGAATGCTGAAACAGACCGCTACCGCTTGGCGCATGCACGTTTTGCCAATGGAATCGCAAGTTCCCTTGAAGTCCTTGATGCCCAACGTCAGCAGTTCGCCGCCGAACAATCATTGGTTGATGTTCGACTGCTCCGCATGGTCAACGCTGTTGAGCTTTACCGTTCCCTCGGTGGTGGTTATCGCCAGCCCAATCCTGTCAAGTTAAATCCCTGACATCATTCCCAAAATAAACTTTTCCAGATACTCGCATCAATCTACAGACATCCGTCATATCCCTGTACTGTTTTTTGCTTGCGTTGCACATATGTTAATCAACGGACTTATGGTAGTAACAACGCTAGAAGGAACACTCCCAATTCTATAGCTGAAACCACCTGCATTCTTCCTCGATATAAAATGGCTAGTCCCTATTCATGGAGGCATAGGCTACACCAGCTAGCACAGGAACCTGCTTTTTGTCAGGTATCCTTCCCACCATTTTGGAAGCTACGGTTTCATGAAAGAAGATACCGCAATCAACATCGAAGCCGTAGCTTATACCAACTCAAAGGAAAAATCTTCATCTTGAATACGACAAATTTTTGAAAAGACAAGCAAATGAGAAGGAACGAACCGAAAGTATTGATCAAGGAAAAATGAAAAGCATTTTTCTAGATATATATGCGAAGTAAGCACAATCTATCAGCATTTCTCGACATTTTCCCTGCAGTCCAAACAAAAATAAGATAAAAATTACAGGAAAAGCTCCCACGAAACTCTATTTTTTGATTAAAATGACATTCTAGATTCTTTAGCTTGTCTGCAATAAATGGATTCGCTTGTAAAATTATCGTTTTCAGTCTTTGCAGTCAGGATTCCTTTAGTCATTTCTGATGCATTATGCATCTTCCATATGACATTTTTCGATTGAAATTTTTCCAAACAATTATGAGTAACGATACTAAAATCATTACTGATGCCTCTTTTGAAGCCGATGTCCTTCAATCTGACAAACCAGTCCTAGTTGATTTCTGGGCTGTCTGGTGTGGTCCTTGCAAGATGCTATCCCCTCTCGTCGATACTGTTGCAACTGAATATGCTGACAAGCTGATCGTTGCCAAAATGAATGTCGATGAAAATCCGCAGATCCCTCAAAGATTCGGTATCCGCGGAATTCCAACCCTGTTGTTGTTCAAGAACGGTAGTCTAATGGCTCAGAAGGTCGGTGTCATGAGCCAAGCCCAGCTAAAAGCCTTTATCGACGCAAATATCTGATTGCCCATGAGGATAATAGTTTTTCTGGTTACCATCCTTTCTACATTTTCCTAGTCTAGGAAGTCCTTTTTTCCTGCTGTAAATTCCTTTTTAATTATGCACTTATCCGAACTAAAATCCCTCCATGTATCTGCACTGTTAGAAATGGCTCTGGGTCTTGAAATTGATAATGCCCCCCGTATGCGCAAACAGGAATTGATGTTTGCCATCCTGAAAAAGCGCGCAAAATCCGGCGAACAAGTCTATGGTGATGGCGTTCTTGAAGTCTTGCCTGATGGTTTTGGCTTCCTCCGTTCTCCTGACGCCAGCTATATGGCTTCCACTGATGACATTTATATTTCTCCTTCCCAAATCAGGCGCTTCAACCTTCATACAGGAGATTCCATTGAAGGTGAGGTCCGGACACCAAAAGATGGTGAGCGTTATTTTGCCCTAGTGAAAATTGATAAGGTCAACGAGGCACCGCCAGAAGCTTCCAAACACCGGATGCTATTTGAAAACCTGACTCCACTGCATCCGGACAAACCTCTGAAACTGGAACGTAATATCAGTGCACAGGAAAATATCACTGGGCGCATCATCGATATGATTGCTCCTATCGGCAAAGGACAGCGTGGTCTGCTGGTAGCTTCACCAAAATCCGGTAAAACTGTGATGCTCCAGCATATGGCTCATGCCATCACAGCAAACCACCCTGATGTCATACTATTTGTCCTGTTGATTGATGAACGTCCTGAAGAAGTGACGGAAATGCAACGCTCTGTCCATGGCGAAGTAGTCGCATCTACCTTTGATGAACCAGCAACCCGTCACGTCCAAGTTGCAGAAATGGTTCTTGAAAAAGCAAAGCGCCTAGTTGAAATGAAAAAAGATGTGGTGATTCTACTGGATTCCATCACCCGCCTTGCCAGAGCTTACAATACGGTTATTCCTGCCTCTGGCAAAGTCTTGACCGGCGGGGTAGATTCCAATGCACTGCAACGCCCTAAACGTTTCTTTGGCGCTGCCCGTAATATTGAGGAAGGCGGTTCGATGACCATTATTGCAACAGCACTAATTGAAACTGGTAGCCGTATGGATGATGTCATCTATGAGGAATTTAAAGGCACAGGCAACATGGAAGTCCATCTAGAACGCCGTTTAGCTGAAAAACGAGTCTATCCAGCCATTAATCTGAATAAATCCGGTACCCGCCGCGAAGAACTTTTAATTGAACCATCCCTGCTACAAAAAATTTGGATTCTGCGCAAACTACTCTATGGCATGGATGAAATCGAAGCGATGGAATTCATCCTAGATAAGTTACGTGCTACCAAGACTAATGCTGATTTCTTCGATCTAATGCGTAGAGGAGGCTAGCGGGTCGGTTTCTGTCTTGATTATTTATCCATCAGGAAAGCCGTTTAGATAGACGGCTTCCCTGGTTTTCTAGAGAAAAGGACCGTCTTATTCATATGATTTTACTTTGTGAATAGCAGTATAGGGCAATTCCGGCAGAGTAATCTGATTGTCCTTACTAAATTGGTAATCCCTAAATACCTGTTCTGCTGTTGGCAGAAGATAAGAACCATCTGCCAGTTTATAAGTGGTATCTTTCAAACGGTACGCATAATGACCACAAGTCCAGACATAATGGTTGCGCATATGAGTGCATAGACAGACCTTCTGAGTTTTTACCATGGAATAACCGTCAGTATCTTTAGCATGTTCCCGATAATATTCCTCAAGATAAGGGCATGTACCATTATTCAGCAAATAGCCAAACGCCTCACAACTCGGTCGTACACCTGCCCATAATGCAGGGGATTTTTTCAACATTCGCATCGGATATCCCGTTGGAGAAGCCATATTGACTTCGATGTCGTCTATATTTGCCTTGAAATATTCCTGTTTAATATACTCCGGCAGTCCAGATTCTTTTGTGACAGCAAAACGGGTCGCTACTTGTACCGCACTGGCACCATCCATCAAAAACGAAACTGCATCAGACCCTGTAAAAATCCCGCCACCAGCAATAAGTGGAATAGACAGCCCTTCCTTATCCAAGTAGCGATTGATATCCTTGACAATTGTCCTGAGGTCATAGTCTGCCCAGTCAAGTCCAAATCCTAGGTGACCGCCAGCCAAGGGACCCTCAACTACCACATAGTCAGGCAAGCGGTTGAGTTTAGCTCCCCTGCGCAGAAAAATCTGCAACGCCCGAAGAGAAGATACAATAATACCGATCTTCACATCGCGGAAACGGGGATGATCCTCAATTAGCTTCAGTGTATTCTGATGGAGCCCTGCAGCAAGAGTAATCCCATCAATACCGGCATCCATAGCCGCAGACAAACGGACACGCAAAGTAGTCCGCGCATCATTCATTGTGAGCTTTTCCATGCAATTGACGAAAATCATCCCATCACCGCATTTGCGTTCCATCACATCAGCAACCTGTCGCTTGGTCGCCTCTTCAATGACCCCTAAGTCGAAAAGAACATCACTCTTGTTGAGAATTGGAATGTATTTTCTGTATTGCTTCGCCTTGGTTTCAGTGTAGTTGGTATTGAAATAGCGATCAGAAACATCCATATACATAGCGTCAGAAATATGACCGATACCACCCAAGCGGGCAGCTTCCAACGCTAGCTTTGCCGTTGAAATATCAACACCCATGCCACCAATGACAATCGGGACATATTCCTTGCCACCTAAAACTAACCGGAAATCATCTACGCATTTCATTAAAAAACCTAAACAGCAATACGGCTCTAATCAACCAAAAACCAGATATTTTAGAAAACTCTCTAAAAACCGAACTTTCCATCTATTTCCACGCTATTCCCTTAGAAATGACAATATCTATCTCTCTCGACATACCTCAATGGAAGAAACAACCCTATTATAGTTTCGCCCTGCTAGAATGCAAACAAAACCCTGTCTGCCATAACTACCAGCCAACGAAGCCCAGCACTTGCCGATATCAAGAGAAAATCAATGTGACATCAGTACGGGAACTTTGGAAGACTCTAACACTGTTCGGGTCACACCTCCCAACAAAAACTCACGGAACCTAGTATGACCATATCCTCCCATAACCAGTAAATCGATTTCCTGCTCTTCTGCCAATACTAGCAGGGACTTACCGATATCGCGGCTCTGTTGGGGAGGCAAAACCTCAACCTTGACACCATGGCGTTTTAGGTATACAGCAATGTCAGAACCTGCCGCTGTAGCATCCATATCCACTTCATCATTTACATTGAACATGATGATTTGAACCAGCTCGGCTTGTGCAAGCAAAGGTAACGCATCTGCGACTGCACGGATAGATTCCCTACTTGCATTCCAACAAATCATAATCTTGCTACCAACAGTTTCCTTTGGATAGTCCGGCGGAATGATCAGAACTGGACGACCAGAATTCATCATGACGAATTCCGGAAAATCTGGTGTTACCGATGCACCAGAAGCATCATCTAAATTGGTACGCCCGATCACAATCAAGTCACTGACCCTACCCAGTAGGGAAATTCCACTGCTGGCATCTCCGCCCACAACACGACCTTCATAAGCTTCCAGTCCTGTTATTTTAACTTCCTCCTTGAATTCCTCGACAAACTGACCTGCCTTATAACGTAAGTATTTCATATGCTCTGCAAATGCCAGATCCTGTGGCGAATAGAAATAAGAACTCTGAGTAGCTGCGATGCCGATTGTTGCAATCCCTAGCAGATGCCCGTCGTTTGCCTTTGCCAAGTTCGCAGCAATACGAACTCTATTTTTCAGAATATCTTTTCTGTCCAGATGGACAAGGATGGTTTTATAGGACATTACAGACATTACATCCTCCCTTTAAAATTGAGGCGAAGGAATCCCTACCCAACTTCAGGCAGGACAACTCGCAAAATTTATTGTTCCAAACCGAAGGCTCTATGCAAGGCTCTGACAGCCAGTTCCATATATTTTTCATCAATGATGACAGAAATCTTAATTTCTGACGTTGAAATCATCAAGATATTGATACCTTCAGAAAACAATGTGCTAAACATCTTGGACGCCACGCCGACATGACTCCGCATCCCAATACCAATAGCAGAAACTTTGGAAACCTTGAAATCGCCGATGATATCTGAAGCACCAATCTCCTCTTTGACCTGATTGTTCAGAATATCCATCGCCCGGTTGTAATCTGGACGCGATACAGTAAACGTAAAGTCTGTCTTGCCACCAACAGACTGATTCTGGATAATCATATCTACTTCAATGTTGGCATTAGCAATAGACTCCAAAATCTGCGATGCAATTCCCGGTATGTCAGGAACACCAAGAACGGTAATTTTTGCCTCATCACGGCTGAAGGCAATGCCAGAAATAACTGTTGATTCCATATCAATATGTTCTTCTTCAAAAGTAATCAATGTACCGGATCGTGCTTCTTCTTCCAGCGACATCTCTGGATCGGTGAAGGATGAAAGTACACGAGTTGGCACATGGTAACTGCCTGCCAGTTCAACAGAACGAGTCTGGAGCACTTTGGAGCCTAGAGACGCCATCTCCAGCATTTCTTCAAAAGTGATCTTCCGAAGTCTCCTAGCATCGGAAACCACCCGGGGGTCTGTAGTATAAACTCCGTCCACATCCGTATAAATCAGACATTCATCTGCTTTCAACGATGCTGCAATTGCAACAGCAGATGTATCAGAACCACCGCGCCCCAAAGTAGTGATTTCATTCTGTTCATTGACCCCTTGGAACCCTGCAACAATAACAATCTTTCCCTGATTGAGATTCGCACGGATTTTTCTGTCATCAATCGAATGGATACGTGCCTTGGTATGTGCAGCATCTGTCACAACAGGCACTTGCCATCCTGTAAAGGAAACCGCCTGCTTGCCCAACTGCTGAAGTGCCAGTGATAGCAAACCGATAGAAACCTGTTCCCCTGTTGAAGAAATCATATCCAGCTCACGCTGATCAGGTTCCTGCATAATTTCCCGTGCCAGACCAATTAATCGGTTAGTTTCCCCAGCCATTGCCGATGGCACTACCACAACCTGATAACCCGCATCGTGCCATTTTGCAACACGTCGCGCCACATTTTTGATACGTTCGATGGAACCCATCGATGTTCCGCCATATTTATGAACGACTAAAGCCATAAGATTTCAATATTTGAACGTTAAAGATTCCGTCTTTAACTCTACCGTAAAATAGCAGGGATTGCACTTGAAAAATATGCTATTGATCTTTTTATCCAGTTACTATAGCTGTTCTACCCACTTCAACTGGATACATTTCCCTGATCTCCCTTGATATTGCGATGCCTGACCGATTTTTGCCGCATAGATTATTTCTCCTTCCCAGCAAATTATCGGTAGAAATTTCCGTTCATCACCAGATATACCTGCCTCTTGATACAAACTCTTAAGATCTTTTGATGGACGTCCTGCTAACTTCAGTTTGATATTGCCCCGATAGGGACGGAGACTGAAAATTCGTCCCCTAAACCAATCGACATCAAAACCGGTTTCTCCTGACTCAAAGACCAATGTCCCATACCAAGCTCGGAACTGAATGTCAGGTTCTCCATTCCAATTGAAAACAACAACCTTTTCCGGTAACGGACGCATTCCACGATGTTCTTCTATGGTAGCCTTATTTCGATATTTTCGGATGGTTTTACCATCCATATCTAATATTGTCCTGACATCTCTGTTCTCAGACATCAACTGTTTCCGCAGTTCCTGAAACCAAGCTGATGAGCGAATCCTGACCCGATAGATAGTAAGCCAATGCCGAAGCAAATTATCTGCCCTATCCGCGCCTAGATTTCTGACAGCGGTCATCACCAAACTTCCGTCCGCATCTTGACAATGGCGTAGGTCTTCTTCTGCCAAAGCATTCAACAATCTCGATGCAGAACTAATATGACGACTAGTCCTGGCAAGATTTCCTCTGAAACCAGGGAAAATTTCTGCCAGCATCGGCACCAGCC
>CAZWTQ010000002.1:27373-63700 GCA_964636975.1 uncultured Oxalobacter sp.
TTTTTTTGAGTCAACCAATTTTCCAGTATCTTCCGAGATACATCCAGTAACGGACGCCCCAACAGGATCTGTTCCCCTGATGTCTGATAAGGCAAAGCCACACAATTCGCCATACCAACCAACCCTGCCAACCCTGTACCTCGTAGCAACTGCATCAAAATAGTTTCCAGCTGGTCATCCTGATGATGTGCTGTCAGCAATAACGGTACGTCATGCTGGTAACACAATCTACCAAGTGCCTGATAACGCTTGCGCCGGGCATTTGCTTCAACCCCTTCCCCGTTGCAATTGTCCACCTGTACTTTCATAGTATCAAAACGTACACCAATATCCTGACAGACCTGCTGGCAATGCACCAACCACCGGTTTGCATAGGGACTGATGCCATGATGGATATGAAATGCCCATAAAGGCACCCTCTCTTCTTTCGCATATTGGCGGGCAAGGCAAAGCAATGCAGTAGAATCAATTCCACCACTGAAAGCTACTGCCATCGGTGCCTTAGAAAAAATATGCATCCGGATAAGTTCTAATGCGTGCTTAAAGATTCCTTCAATCAAAGCAAAATATTTCCTAAGCAACCGAAATCGTATCGCTGAACTTTCCAAAACCCAACCATTTTTCCTGACGAGCTGCCAGCAATTCATCAACTGGCACATCTTTCAACTTTACATATGCTTCGAGCAAAGTCTGTTTGAGGGTTTTTGCCACTTCTTTCAGATCGCGATGTGCGCCACCCATTGGTTCTTCGATAATACGATCAATTAATCCAATTTCTTTCAAGCGTTGCGCCGTCAGCCCCAGAGCCTCCGCTGCCTCACTGGCGCGCTCTGCAGTTTTCCAAAGAATAGACGCACAACCTTCCGGTGAAATCACTGAATAAATAGCGTTCTGCAACATCTGGACAACATCTGCAACAGCAATCGCCAAAGCACCTCCAGATCCGCCTTCCCCGATTATAGTCGCAACAACAGGCACCTTGATCTCCGCCATTTCATACAGGTTACGACCGATGGCCTCAGACTGTCCCCGTTCTTCGGCATCAATACCCGGGAATGCGCCAGGTGTATCAACAAACGTGAAAATGGGTAGACCAAATTTCTCTGCAATATGCATCAGGCGAAGTGCTTTACGATAACCTTCTGGACGAGGCATTCCAAAATTGCGGAAACTCCTTTCCTTAATGTCCCGCCCTTTCTGATGTCCAATTACAACACAGGGAACACCATCTAAACGAGCAAGACCACCGACAATCGCAGGATCATCTGCAAAAGCCCTGTCACCATGCAGTTCATAGAAGTCTGTGAAAATTTCCTGGATATAATCAAGTGTGTAAGGTCGACCTGGGTGACGGGCAATCTGGGAAACCTGCCAAGAGGACAAACCTGTATAGATTTCTTCAATCAACTGACGGTATTTTTCTTCCAGCCGATGAATTTCCTCAGAAATATCAATGGAAGAAGAGTCTCCTTGAACAAGACGCAATTCCTCGATTTTTGCATTCAATTCAGCAATCGGCTGTTCGAAGCTGAGAAATACGGTTTTAGCCACACTATCTCCTTCTTGGTTGCATTTTCTAACAGGGTAGCTTTAAAAAGAAACTCTCCCTATTTTACAGAGACCAAACCGACGAAACCATATCTAATCACAAGTAGCTATTTGATTAGGCGCATCGCCATTTTGTAACACCGTCCGATCGATCTTCTAGTTCAATACCTTTTTCCTTCAATGCATCGCGAATCCTGTCTGCCTCTGCATAATCCTTGTTTCTCTTCGCAACAAGCCGTGCCTCAATCTGTGCATCAATCCAAGCAGTATCCATTTCATCGGTTCTCCCTTTCAGGAATTCATTTGGATTACGATCCAATAGTCCCAAGACATTCCCTAAAGATTTCAACAGGGAAGCCGTTTCCTCGGAATGACTTCGATTGATTTCCCCTGCCAGCTCAAACAAAACAGCAACCGCCTCTGCTGTATTGAAATCATCATTCATTGCATCTCTGAAACGGGCAGCATAAGGGTTACTCCAATCAATCATAACAATTTTGGTATCCCCCATGCCATTCAACGCTGTATAAAGGCGTGTCAGTGCGCCTTTGGCATCATTGAGATGTGCATCCGAATAATTGAGTGGGCTTCGGTAATGTGTGCGAATAATAAAGAAACGCAAAACTTCTGCATCGTAATCCTTAATAACATCGCGGATGGTGAAGAAATTGCCAAGCGACTTGGACATTTTCACATTATCTACGCGGACAAAACCGTTATGCATCCAATAATTGACAAAGGGTTTTCCGGAAGCCCCCTCTGATTGAGCAATCTCATTTTCATGGTGTGGGAACTGCAGGTCAAAACCACCGCCATGGATATCAAAATGTTCCCCCAACAATTTGTTGGACATCGCTGAACATTCGATATGCCAGCCCGGACGTCCTTTACCCCATTTAGAATCCCATTTTGCTTCATCTGGTTCTGATTTCTTTGCAGATTTCCATAAAACAAAATCCAGTGGATCACGCTTATCAGTATTGATATCCACCCGTTCCCCTGCCCGTAAGTCATCAATCGATTTGCCAGATAACTTACCATATCCCTTGAAATCCCGAACAGAATAATTCACATCACCGTTTTCAGACTGATAAGCCAAACCTTTTTTTTCCAACTTATCGATAATTGCCAACATCTCACTGACATATTCTGTCGCTTTCGGTTCGTGATCTGGAGGAAGAATGCCCAAAGCCACAGTATCTTCATGCATATACCGTGTAAAGCGGGTCGTCAAATTCAGCATGGATTCCCCATTCTCATTGGCACGATTGATAATCTTGTCATCAATATCGGTAATGTTACGGACATAGGTGACTTCATACCCCAAAGTTTTCAGCCAGCGGTAAACAACATCAAAAGACGCCATCATCCGGGCATGTCCCATATGACAGTAATCATAGATTGTCATGCCACAAACGTACATTTTAACTTTACCTGGTTCAATGGGTTTAAAAACTTGTTTGCTTCTAGTCAAGCTGTTGTATATCTGAAGATCGCTCATCTTGAATCGTTATCCGCCTTGACAATAAAAAGATTATCATTTTACTGTGAATTCATTCTACCCATATAATTTTTTACCAAAACAAATCAGATCAAAGAAATGGTTTGCTTCCAAGAGTATGACGATATCATTGTCTAACCGATTCTGCTAGAATGTCTCTTATCTTTGATTCATATAGACGGAGTACCGACCTCTCCGCATAGTATCATCCAACCTAAAACCCTCAACTCACCAAGGAATAATATGGCTGTCATACTGAACACCAATTTCGGTAAAATCAAAATTGAACTCAACGAAAAAAAGGCTCCTGAAACCGTCAAAAATTTCCTGGAGTATGTCAATTCAGGATTTTATAACGGCACTATCTTCCACCGTGTCATTGGCAACTTCATGATCCAAGGCGGGGGCTTTGACCAAAACATGAATCAGAAAAAGACCAACGCCCCGATCAAAAACGAAGCCAATAACGGTCTTTCCAACAAGACATATTCCGTTGCGATGGCTCGTACACCGGATCCTCACTCTGCCACAGCACAGTTCTATATCAATGTCGCTGAAAATAGCTTTCTCGATTATCCAGGACATGATGGATGGGGATACTGTGTTTTTGGAAAAGTCACTGAAGGCATGGACGTTGTTGACAAAATCAAACGTGTCAAAACCGTTTCCCATCCAACCGGTCATGAAGATGTTCCACTGGAAAGCGTCATCATCGAATCTGCGGAGGAAATCTGACTCAATTATATATTTCCTGTTATCATGGATCAGTCTGCACGTTTCAAAGCGATTTTTCTTTCAGATCTTCATCTATCTGAAAACCTGCCGGAAACAACGCAGGCCTTCCTGGATTTTCTAAAACTCTCGGGAAAACACGCTGATCAACTCTACATTTTGGGTGACTTATTCCAGTATTGGGTTGGCGACGATGCCATGACAGATGATCCTTATCTCCAGACGGTTATCTGTGCCATCAAAGCATTATCAGACAGCGGAACGGATGTCTTCTGGATCTGCGGAAATAGGGATTTTTTAACTGGCAAGAAATTTCTGAAAGCAACTGGTACAACCGCCCTCAAAGAACCAGGCATCCTGCAGGCAGGTAATCTACGTATTGCTATGGTTCACGGAGATGCTCTTTGTACCGATGATGTTGCCTATATGAAATTCCGTGCCAAAGTCAGAAATCCCATCTGGCGCTTTTTCTTTCTACTGATTCCTCTCTCAAAACGAAAAGCTATTGTTGCTAGCGCACGAAAGGACAGCACTCAAAACAATATGACCAAATCGGCTAAAATCATGGATGTCAACCCAGATGCCGTCAAAGCTATCATCGCTCAAACTGAGGCCGATGTTTTAATCCATGGACACACCCACCATCCGGGAGACTATACCATTCACTTGCCTAAAGGGAATCGGCGTCGTCTGGTACTTTCAGACTGGGATTTAGACGATCAAAAACACCCCAGAGCTGACTGGCTTTCTGTAACACATGACGGCATCATTGAACGCCACACTTTCTGATTTCACTTCATCAGTTGGTTAAGTTGCTCCGTACTAAGAGTCTTGCTATTTTCATCAGCCTTTTCAACCGGAATCCCTGCTGATTCAAGGGCTTTAGTCAGTTGTTGGATACGGCGTTCTTGTGCTGCATGATTGTTAATTAGCCCATGCAATGCCTTGATGAGTGGGTCATCTTCATTGGCAGTAATGCCATAAGAATTGAATAGTTTGGTAGCTGCATCCTGTTTCTGTTCTCCTGTCTGCTGTTCCTTCACGATGATACGGGCAGGATTACCGACAGCCGTCGCTCCTGACGGTACCGCCCTAACAACCACCGCATTGGAACCAACCTTGGCACCATCACCAACCGTAAAACTTCCCAATATCTGAGCATTAGCTCCGCAGATAACCCCATTACCTAATGTTGGATGACGTTTCTTTCCTTTAGTCAGCGATGTCCCCCCCAAAGTAACACCTTGATAAATTGTGCAATCATCTCCGACCTCGGCAGTCTCACCAATGACAACACCACAACCATGGTCAATGAATACCCTGCGACCGATAACAGCAGCGGGATGAATTTCAATCCCTGTAACCACTCTTGCCAAATGAGACAAAAAACGGGACAACCATTTCATGCCATGATTCCAGAGCCAATGGGACAAACGATGAATTGCCAATGCCTGAAAACCTGGATAGCAGGTCACAATCTCCCAACCGCTACGTGCGGCAGGATCACGTTCCATAATGCTTTTGATTTCTTCTTTGAAGCGACTGGACATTTTGAAAAAACACTGCAAACTACTGGAAGCAGATAATAACCGTTTCCAAAAAACTGCACGGAGAAAGTCGATAGGGTTTGTTGTAGCCAGTATATTACAATGCCTCGCTCTTCACAAAAACTTGATTGGATGCGCATTATCAATCCAATGGTTTCGGACGGTAATACCATTCGTCAAGCTTTGCCCGTAGCATTGATACGCTGGCGACGTGCCTCATACAGGCAAACCCCGGATGCTACAGAAACATTCAGACTTTCAACGAAACCCAGCATCGGGATACTCACCAGCTCATCGCAGTTCTCTTCTGTCAGATGTCGCATCCCTTTGCCTTCTGCCCCCATAACAAAAGCTGTCCCACCAGTATAATCAATGTCATACAAACTTTTGGATGCAATATCGGATGTCCCAACCACCCAAATACCGCATTCCTTTAACTGGCGGATGGTTCGTGCCAGATTGGTTACCGCCAGATAAGGTACTACCTGAGCTGCCCCACTGGCAACCTTTTCCACAGTGGCATTAATTCCAACAGAGCGGTCTTTTGGGGCAATGATGGCATGAGCTCCTGCACTGTCCGCCACTCGAAGACAAGCACCCAAGTTATGTGGATCGGTAACACCATCCAATACCAGCAAGAGAGGAGACCCTTCAATAGCATCCAACAGTTCCTTCAGATTCCTTGCTAGAGGAAATGCTTCTGCCATCGCAATTACTCCCTGATGACGGTGTGTCCCTGCCATCCGATCAAGACGTTGTCCACTCGTCTGGATAATCCGTATACCTGATGTTTTGGCAAGCCCCAACAGATCTTGCATACGGCGGTCTGTGCGACCTGCATCCACATAAACCATTCCAATAGAGGATGCTTCATGACGGATTCGAGATGTGACCGCATGGAAGCCAAATACAACCCTGCTTTTCACGATGCTACCTATTCCTTATCATGCCCAACTAGTTTCACCCTGACTCTACCTGTCCCTGCAGCACTGAATTGCCACCATCAACTCCCAAGGCTCCTTCTGATGAGAAAGGACCCTCCACCAAATGAAAATCAATCTGGCGAGCATCTAGATTGACACGGGAAACCTGTACTCTGACCTTATCTGCCAAATGAAAACAAACACCACCTCGCTCACCACGCAGTTCGCGACGGACATCATCGTAATGATAATAGTCCTGTCCTAGATCTGTCACATGCACCAATCCTTCGATATACAAGTCATCCAGCTCAACAAATACACCGAAACCTGTAACGTTGGTAATCGTCCCCATGAATTCCTTGCCCAACTTGTCACGCATATACCAACACTTCAACCATTGCTCCACATCATGGGATGCTTCTTCTGCTCTGCGTTCATTGGCGGAACAGTGTAGCCCCAGCATTTCCCAAACTATATGCTCTTTGCTGACCTTTGTTGACCTGCCTGTCGTATTTCTACCTAAAAAAACCTGTTTTCGAATAGATTCCGGCACATTCAGATTCAGCTTCCTTCGATCTATACCCTTTGGGACATATTTCCCACCATTCAGTATAGCCTTGATGACCCGATGAGTCAGTAAATCTGGATAACGACGAATCGGACTGGTGAAATGCATATATGCCCCGAATGCCAGCCCGAAATGTCCGATATTGTCAGGTGTGTACACAGCTTGCTGCATGGAACGCAACAGCATTGTCTGCAATATCGTGGCATCAGGACGTCCAACAAACTGTTTAGCTACAGAAGCATAATCTGTTGGTTCTGGAGATTCTCCGCCTGTCAAAGTAATACCAGACGATGCCAGAAACGCTCTGACCTGCTGAAGTTTTTCGCTACTTGGGCGGGCATGGATACGGTATAATCCTTCATGCCGATTGTGAGCGATAAAATCCGCAGCGCAGACATTAGCAACCAACATACATTCTTCAATCAATTTATGTGCATCATTGCGTACCCGTGGCAGAATTTTTTCAATCTTACCATTGTCATCGCAAATGATTTCTGTTTCGACTGTTTCAAAATCAATAGCTCCCCGATGCTCCCGTGCTTGCGCCAGAACCTGATAGAGAGAGTAAAGATCCTGAAGATGTTCTACTAATGCTTTGTATCGAATAGCTTCACTCCCCCGCGGGTTCTGCAGAATGGCATAAACTTCTGTATAAGTTAGCCTTGCTACTGAGTGCATGACTGCCGGATAGAACTGATAAGCTGTCACTCTGCCTTCTGCAGATACCTCAGCATCACAAACCATCACCAGACGGTCAACATCCGGATTCAATGAACAGATGCCATTTGACAATTTTTCCGGTAGCATCGGGATAACTCGGCGAGGGAAATACGTGGATGTCGTTCGGGCGAGTGCATCCCCATCCAACGGAGTTCCCTGTTGGACGTAATAACTGACATCTGCAATCGCCACAACCAGTCGAAACCCATTATTTTCTTTGACCGTCACTGGCGCACAATAGACAGCATCATCAAAATCTCGAGCATCTTCACCATCAATTGTAACCAACGGCACATCTCGCAAGTCAATACGACCTTTGACCTCCTCCGGCTGGACTGAATCCGGCAATGCAGCCACCTGTTGCAAGGCCGCTGGCGAAAAAATATGCGGCAAACTAAATTTTCGAACAGCAATCTCAATCTCGATATCAGAATCTTCCTTGTTTCCCAATACCTCAACAATCTTCGCCGTCGGTGGAGCATATCGTGTCGGTTGTGTCGCCAGTTCCGCATTGACATATTGTCCTTCCCGAACCTTCTCCGGTTTTTCGTCCAGCAAAATATCGTGAGAAATTCGCCGATCTTCCGGTACAATTCGCCAGAAGCCGTCTTCCCTGACAAGGTGCCCGACAACATGTGAAGTTGATCGGACCGTAACCTTGACAATCGTTCCTTCAGGGCGCCCCCTGTTGTCAACTCCCAGGATACGAACCTCTGCACGGTCATTGGGCATCACCTTATACATTTCCCGCTCAGAAAGATAGATAGGTGGATCACCATCATCGCGGATCAAGAAACCATAACCATCTGGATTTCCCTGAATATAACCGGCAATAAAATGGGTTGACGTATTGACTTTGTAATTACCTTTCGCATCCTGCATAATCTGTCCGTCACGCACCATCGCATCTAGGCGTTTCAGAAACCCTCTGTATTCCTTTGTTTTGACCAGCAATTCCTTGGCAAGCATTTTTACCCCATAACCTCGGGATGATTGTTGCAAAGTAGTCATGATTTCTTCCCTGCTAGGGATGGGATAAGGGTATTTTTTCATTAGATTCTCATAGGAGTCAGTGGTGGGAAAAAGTACTGTGACATCCGAACAGCGACATGATGCTTTTTTTTCACCACTTCTGCAAGACTATTGACAAAATCAGGAAGTACACTATAATAGCTGATCTCTTTCAGTAAAAAGTTGTTGGGTTTTGCTGAAGCATTGAAAATGCCCACGTGGCGGAATTGGTAGACGCGCATGGTTCAGGTCCATGTGCCGCGAGGTGTGGGGGTTCAAATCCCTCCGTGGGCACCAAAGATCTGCAGAACAGTCCTACTAAAAGTGGTATAACTAAAGGACTTGATTCTAAAAAGAATATCAGCATAGTTTGGGGGGGTCATGTCTGCCGATAAAAATCGGCAGACATGGCGAGTTGGAGTTTCTAATGCAATTCCATACTACCTAGATTGTGCGGAATCTTATAACCACTTTCCTAGTCGCTCTTATAAGCACAGACCTTTTTCAATGAACTTTCGGATAATATCTATGTTACTGTCTTCCGTGATATGCTCAGAAGTAAAATACGGTTCATCATGATCCATAAAGTAATCTTCGGCGGAGCAAATGTTAACCTGAGATTCTATATTGTGATAAGCAGGGATACAAGGAGTCAGCGGAAAAATCAAAGAAGAAAACGTGTGGAAGCTTCATAACAAGCGTGAAAATAAATGGAATCATATACATATATTTAGTTAGCGTAATTAAAAACGCATCCATGTAGTAAATAAAGCATGTCTGTGAAGAGGTCTCTTTCTCTCTCAGGTCTGTGAAAATTTACGTTTGAAAAAGGACTGAGGTATTTTGTCTTTTGACAAAAAATCACAAAGAATCTCGCCACTTCTCACGGAATAGAGTGCAATGATGATAATTTGAAATTTTCAAATGCAATATCCGATGAAATACAGAGAACATCGAACTGTCTAACACAGCTGCCAATCCAAACATGGAAAATATACTGATTTGATCCCCCGTATAATATCAGTGTGGCATTTGAGCACTATGATGATAACCATTGAACATGGTCTCTAGCTCACACTAATTCGTCCTCAATTACAGGTTTTTTGGAATTTACTTCATATTACGGATGGAAGCATTTGGATTAGCCCGCTGGAGAAAAGCGAACAACGATAAAAAATGACCGTATCTGTTTATTCTGTCAAAGCAAATTATGCCAAACTCCTCGCTTATGCCGTTGACAAAGCAATTTCAAGCATTAAAAGAACAGTACAAGGCGAATACAGTCCTATCACTTGTGTACAATTGGGCAGATGTCTGCAACGAAGATAAGCATATTTATTCTGATTTAATTAGAACACGTAGGTATGTCAAAAATCACACATGAAAATATCTGATTTTTTAAGAACTGTTGTTATTCTTTTTATAACCTTATGTTAATTTACGCTGACCAGTCAAAGTTCGATAAAACCGGTAAATCCTATTTTAATAAACCGACACCTCGCCACATCCGCAGTTTCGTCACCCGGACAGGACGTATCTCAACCGGTCAAAAACGGGCTCTTCGGGAATTGAGCTCTGCTTTCTGTGTTCCTTATGAAAAGCAACTGCTAGACTACCTCACCCTGTTTAACCGCAAGGCGGATACCATCCTAGAAATCGGCTTTGGCATGGGCGAAACCACTGCAACTATCGCTGAAACCTTGTCTCATCTGAATTTCATCGGTGTAGAAGTACATACTCCTGGTGTGGGCGCTCTGTTAAAACTCATTGGAGAAAAACAGCTGAAAAATATCCGCATCATCCAACACGATGCGGTGGAGGTAATGGAAAATATGATTCCTGATGACTCTCTCGCTGGCGTCCATATCTTCTTTCCGGATCCTTGGCATAAGGCAAAGCACCAAAAACGGCGTTTGATCCAATCCGGTTTCGTACATTTCCTCTGTTCCAAACTCAAACAAGGCGCTTACCTGCACTGTGCTACCGACTGGAAAAACTACGCAATGCAAATGCTAACAGTCCTAAGTGCAGAACCATTACTGACAAATACCGCCGATGGCTATGCCATTCGACCAGATTACCGCCCGACCACCAAGTTCGAAAAACGGGGAATGCGTCTAGGGCACAGCGTTTGGGACTTGATATTCCAGAAAAGATAGCAACAGCACGCTTGAGAAGTTTTTCCAAACGTTTTTCTGATAAAAGCCTTAATCGATATCAACGTAGGGAGAAATCGACTTTGTTGGCACCGTCAGCACCTTTTTCACTCTGTAAGACATATAGACGACCTTCTGGAAGTTTACCTTTTTCCAGTAACCATTCCTTGACCGCTAGTCCACGTTGATTCGCCAGTTTCAGTAGTTCATCCTCGGTAACTGATTTCGCATAATGCTTGGATAGCAATAGTTCCATCTCTTCTGTCGGCAAGGATTTATCCAATCCGATCCAGTTGGATGGTTTCTTGAATTTTTCTTTCTTATAAAGCTGTTTCAGTTTATCTGCATATTCAGAGTCGCTGATTATGACATCATCGGTTTCAGACTGCCTTGCTTCTTTACGTTTCATTTCGTGTATTTTCTGGAGAATTCGCTGTTTGCCAATACCAATAGCATCGAGTCCAAGATCGTATTTGCCAGTAATCTCTAACTGCAGTGCCGGTCGTTCATTCAAAGCCTTCGTCAGGGATTCAAGAACTTTTGCTTCCTTGTCGGTAATCGTTGCAGTTCCCGGATTGAATGGCAGGTAGGACAGTTCAACATCACTGCCGATCAGTGATGACAGCAAGTTAAATGGCGCAGTAACTGCCTTGGTCAACACATTGACAATCACTTTGATGATAATACCTCCAACCGAGAACTGCGGATCATCCAAAGAACCACCAATCGGCAGATTCAAATCGATAACCCCGTTGCGATCTTTAAGTAGCGCTAATGCCAGACGGACTGGCAGTTTGATAGCATCAGGGCTTTCAACTTCCTTACCCAAGGTCAGCTGATCCAGGATCAACTGGTTTTCAGCCTGGAGCTTGCGGTCTGCAATCTTGTAAGCAACATCAAACGACAACTTGCCTTTTGCAATGCCATAACCGATATACTTTCCGGAATACGAGCTGAACTGCGACAGCTCCATTCCCTTGACTGAAGCCTTGATATCCAACGAAAGTTTCTGACTCAATAGATTGGCAATACCGATAATGTTCAACGGGGCTCCGTTAACTTTGCCATGAATTTCAATATGTGACTGGGTATCCGCACTGGTGGAGATATGTTCCACATTGCCATTCAGACGCATCAGGTCTGCAGTGTAATGCGGACGAATGAAATTGTCTGTGAAGCGGACACGACCATTAGTTAAAGTAAATTTCCGAATTGCCAATGAATAGCTCGGCGGTGTATTTTCATCGGCAGAGGTGTAAGCCGTTTCTTTTGGTGTGACCCCATCCTGTGTAGCATCATGCGATTCTGTTACGCTCGATGCATCTTCTGCCACTGTTTCCTGCGGTTTAGCGTCTTCTGGTTTGACTCCTGCTTCTGCCTTGTCCAACGGCAGCCCTTCATCACTCTGGGTCAAGCTCTTCTTACCCCCAGCAGCACTTCTCAAGATGTCATTGACATTCAGAACACCATTTTCCTTCAGGATGATCCTGGCAAAAAACTGATCCAGCAAAATATGATCAACCACAATATTCAATGGATCCAAGCTCGCCCTAATCCCATTAAGTTTCAGGAATTTCCAATCGACAAACGGCTGCTTGGTCATCTGGTCAATGGTGACTAGGCGGTCAATGACCGCATTCCCTGCAAAAGTTCCTTTCAGTTTATCTCCAATCTTGGAGACCTGTGCCCGTCCTTGGACAGATAAATTCGCTCGCCTGATAGTCAAATTAACTTTTTCATCAATGAATGGCTGGATAAATGTAATATCCACACCTTTGAGATCCAAATTTAGATCTGCTTTCAATGGCATAAGTGCCACAGTCCCTTTGACATCCAATGTTCCCCGTTCATTAACTTTGGCGGTTACAACCACTAATGCCGGCTTTTTAAAATCACTGGACAGTTTCTCAACACTGATATTCAAATTATCCACCCTTGTCGTTACATTCTTGCCTGCCAAAGTATTCTGGAACATAACGCCCCAATCTTTAAGGTCAATCCTGTCAATCAAGAAACCAAAACTATCACTTGCTACTTTCGCTACCTGACGAACAGCTACCTGGGCTTTCTGCTGGACACTGGCAGGAGGTGCTTTCATCGCAAACTGGATATGCACCCCTTCTGAAAGAACATCGCCAATGGTGACATCCTTTTCGGCCAGATCAATCATCACATCATCAATCTGCAGATTAAAATCCTTCAAAACAAAATCCGATGGCACTTGCCGCATACCATCGTTGACCTTGATGATCCCACTTTCAATTCCCAGTCTCTTCAGGGTGATAACCATAGTGCTGGAAGAAGATTCCTCAGAAGATAAAGTAGTTCCATCAGTAGCCGGAACTTGAGCATTTGGGTCTTTCAGGATAACGGGCTCATAACCGCTGTTTGCATCAGTAATTGGCGTCAATTTAGCCATCTGTTCCAGGTTCCATTGTCCCGCTGTGTTGCGTTCCAGATTAATTTCTGGTTGTTTTAGTAGGATTTCGGCGATATTGATGTTGCCTGCCAAAACATCGCTCTTGTCCAAAGTGACAGCGAAACGAGGCAGATTAACTGCTGATTTTCCATTTAACTCTGTTACCACCAGGGAATTCAATGCCACATCTCCACTGACAGCCAATCCCATTTCTCCTGTTTCCGGTTTCACAAACCCAACCTTTAAGTCAGTATCCAGCCTACCGTCCTTGAGAATGAAATTCGTCTTGAACGGCATATATTCCATATAAGACAACAAATTCAAGGCTTCCAATTTGACATTGACATTACCTTCTTTATCTCTGGAAAACGCCCGAGCCTTACCGCCCAACTCGAATTTTTCATGATTGATATTGGCACTCAACGCCAAGTCAACATGAATATTCACTTTGGAAGGAATGTTTGAGATAAACGGGATAGAGAGATTTAATGAATCGATCAAGTGCTTCTTGCTTTTGGGTTGGTCATCAAAGGTAATAGTACCGTCTTTGATCTGGATATTATTGACGGAGAAATACGTCGGTTTCTTGTCTTTTTCCGGTTTCAGAGCAAAAGCCATGAAATCATCAAAATTGTAATGGTTCTTACCTGTCCGAATCAGATGGATAACCGGTTTTTCCAGCTCAACCTCTTCAATAACCGGTGCCAAACGAAAAATGGATTCAGTTGACAGGTTGATAGCTAGTTTCTCAAACGAAACAAAATCTTCTTTACTACCCTGTTCAGAAAGATGAAGCCCCTCCATTTTAACCGTTAACGTCAGTGGATTAAAAGACACTTCCTTGAAATCAACCGTTCGGTGAAATTTTTCAGCAACAAATTCCTGTGCTTTGGATTTGATGATGCTTGGTAGTGCCAGAATACCGAAAGCACACCAGACCACCATGAAAGTGCCGATGCCGATCGCTGTCCATTTGACCCAACGCTTGCGCAAGACTCCCTTCAGTCTGGTCATAAAATCTGGTTTTTTAGCAGAGCCTTCAGGGGGATCCTCTGTTGGAACTTGTGTCTGATCCTGCATCGCTACCACCTCTTTCTGCAATCACTCCTTAAAGGAACAACCTTTTTCAAACTGCTATACTCTACACGGCTATCTTAAAGAAAAGCATCCCTAAGATAAACCCTAAAAACAGGAAAAAACAAATTTTGCTCAAAAAGACTGAAATGCATGGAAACACACTATTACTTACTACTCTTCTCTTGCCTTTTGAAGATTTCAAGGAAGCAACGTCTTTCTGGATACTTCGAAAATCATGTGTCACGCTCCCTTCCACTTTCTCCTCATTTGGGAACACATCCTTCTGACTGGAACGAATTTTCATGACAGTATCAGAATATCCGAACCACTGCTAGCCAAGTTGGCATATATCTGTGCTCGATTCAGTCTAAAATCATGCTACTTGAGTCAGAAAGCACGGCTCAACATATCTTCATCGACCATTTTTAAGATACTGAGATACACTGCAATGAAATACGATGCCAGATACTATTCCTAGCCTTATGGGAATACTTATCACATATCATCGAACATACCATAGATTCCAATACCTTGTTCCATCATCTTCGGCAAGACACCCTGATTTATGCGTTCCGACACCATTCTCAGCAATCTACCAACATAATGAACCTCTAACTCACAGGCAATTACAAGAGTGACTGCTCTAAAACTTTGAAATCCATTGTCAATCGCCTGTCAGACCGAACAATGACCCTCTTTAGATACTTCAACTTCCAAGTTTCTACCGATAATAAATTCCCGAAACTTAGATGAACAATATAAGTACTTTTGACTCAACAATAATGCCTACATGACTCAATTCTACGGTTTCATTTCCTCCCTACATCAGCAGGTATCATCAATTACTCCTATTCCATGAAACCTCTTCGTCAACAAGACTATCTTTTTCCCCATTGCAACAGATAGAGGAAGAAGCATCAAACAATACTTACTTATTACCATTACCGTTTTGGTGCAGGATAACTGACTTCGAGAATTTCCAGTTCTTCAGAACCGTTTGGTGTATGCAAGGTCACAATATCGCCTTCATGAGCCTTAATGAGGGTTTTTGCCACTGGAGATATCCAGCTGATACGACCTTTCAATGGATCGAATTCATCAATACCGACGATGGTGACCGTATTTTTCCCCCCGTCTTCGCGAACATACGTCACCGTAGCGCCGAAAAATATCTGATCATTACCATAATGAATGCTTGGATCAAATTCTTCCGCAGACTCAATCCGCTTGAGCAGGAAACGCAAACGTCGGTCAATCTCACGTAAACGACGTTTACCATAAATATAGTCACCGTTTTCCGAACGATCACCGTTGGAAGCCGCCCAAGAAACGATGGAAACGATTTGCGGTCGTTCATGATCAATCAGGTCAAGATACTCATCTTTGAGCGCCTTCAGCCCCTCAGGGGTAATGTAATTCTTGAAGCCCATTGGTAGAATAGGTATCTCTGTTTGGGCTTCTCCATTATTTTGGTCGGAATCTTTAGTAAAGGCTTTGCTCATAGTTCCCCCAAAACACGAAGCGGTACACTGCTCCGAGCACTGTCTCTATCTGCTTCTCAATCACTACCAGAAGCACGAAACAGACTCAACTGATTGCGGATGCCTTCATCCGAAGGAGCAAACGCTGAATCAGGATGTAGGCGGGATTCTTCCAACCTATCCAGATATTCTGGCGTTACATCCCCAGTAATGTAAATCCCGTCAAAACAGGAAGCATCAAAGCTAGTAAGAGCAGGATTGATATCTGTCACAGACCGTTTAAGATCCGCCAGATCTTGATAGATTAATGCATCAGCTGTGATTTCACGACGGATTTCCTCGACAGTTTGTCCTCTACCCGCAATAAGTTCTTTGTGAGTCGACATATTGATGCCATAAACATTCGGATAACGAACTGGTGGTGCTGCAGAAGCAAACATGACTTTATTAGCACCAGCATCACGAACCATCTGGATAATTTCACGACATGTAGTTCCCCGAACAATAGAATCATCGACCAGCAAAACATTCTTGCCCTTAAATTCAGATCCGATGGTGCTAAGTTTCTGACGAACAGACCTTTTCCGAACAGCCTGACCAGGCATGATGAAAGTACGTCCGATATAGCGGTTCTTGATCATGCCTTCACGGTACTCGATACCCAGTTTTAGCGCCAACTGAATGGTAGCAGGGCGTGAAGAATCCGGAATTGGCATAACAACATCAATATCGCCTGCAGGGATTTCATACTTGATTTTCTCTGCTAGGTATTCACCCATTTTCAGGCGAGTTGCATAGACCAAAGCTCCATCAATCAGGGAATCCGGACGAGCGAAATAAACATATTCAAAAATACAGGGGTTCAAGCTCGGATTTTCAGCGCATTGGCTACAGAAAAGCTCTCCATCTAGGTCGATAAAAACAGCTTCGCCTGGAGCGATGTCCCGCAAGAAACGGAAACCCAAACCTTCAAGTGCCACAGATTCACTAGCAATCATATACTCCGTACTGCCATTGATTTCAGCATAACCAATGCATAATGGACGAATGCCATAAGGATCACGGAAAGCTAGGATACCGTAACCAGCAATATGAGCTACAGCTGCATAAGCACCCCGAACCCGACGATGCAGCGCTCTGACAGCATTGAACAGCGAAGAGGGATCCAAGGAAGCATTATTGGATACCTGTTGGATCTCATGTGCCAGTACATTGAGCAGAACTTCTGAATCAGAATTAGTATTGATATGACGACGGTCATTGCGAAACATATCTGCTTTGAGCTCATCGCAGTTTGTCAGGTTGCCATTATGAGCAAATGTCATCCCAAATGGAGCATTGACATAGAATGGTTGCGCTTCTTCTTCATTTCGTGCAGAGCCGGCAGTCGGATAACGGACATGTCCAATACCACAGACACCAGGTAATGCCCGCATGTTACGGGTACGGAACACATCCCTAACCAAGCCGTTTGCCTTGAACATGGCGAATTTACCATTGTTGCAAGTTGCAATACCAGCTGCATCTTGCCCGCGGTGCTGCAGAAGCTGCAATGCATCGTAAATCAGCTGATTGACTGGCGATTTTGACACGATACCAACAATCCCACACACGGTAATCTCCTTACTTAAAATAACAACTGTTACCCAACCTTAGTAACGTATCTGTTTTGCCAGATAGTCTGGCAGGAAAGGTAGTGCCTGCTTTGCCAACGTAACCATCACTGGAGAAAGCCAAGCATCCCGCCAGAACGGTTTCTGCGGCAAATCTGTCAACCCTGCCAACAATACTAATGTCAGTGTAATGAGCATGCCCTTGCAAAACCCGAAAGCTACACCCAGTAGCCGATCCAAAGACGACAGACCAACAGCACTAACCATGCTACTGGCCATTCTACTTACCAACCAAACTAGAATCCTCGTCCCGATGAACATCACTAAGAATAAGATGATGGCACCGATCGTTCCTTCCGTCATCGAATTAGGTAGCCATGGAGCTATCATATCGCCGAAATGGGTTGCTACATAAAAGGCAAGCACCCAACCTGCCAGTGAAGCCGCCTCTTTGATGGCACCGCTAACCATACTACGAAGCATCAACCCTCCGACTAACAGGACTAGCAGAATATCAAACCATGTCAAGGCACTACTCCATCCATCAGTCAGTGCCGCTTCGTTTTGTTGGCAATTATCTGACCGATCAGGTCACTGCTAGAAGCTTTCCTCCTGGTGGCATCTCTCCGTTCTACCAGGACCTTACGCTCTTTCTCTACCCGTTCCTCATCGTTTTTTTTATGGGCAGTTCTGGTTTTTGCTCCGCGTTCTTTTTCTACCCATTCGCGACCAACCTTATCAGTTTTTGCATTCCCCATAGAACGGTCAGCCTCTGCTTCTTTTACGGGTTCAGAAACCAGAACAGGCATTGTATTGTTGACTGTTTGCCCGGATACTGTGGCATTCATATTTTGTGACGTAACAGACTGGTTCGGTAACGGTTTGGCGGGCTGATCAGTAGCAGGCTGTATTCCCTGTTCTGCCTTCACAGACTGTGCTTCAGGCAAGGGAACAGGAGAAGGCGTATGGGAATCAACCTGCACCGCTAGACTCAAGTTTGGTTTCTGTGGTTTGGATTCAAAGACCAACGGCAGGACGATCAACGCAACGACCACAAGGACAATTGATCCGATCAGCCGACGACGTGCACGCTGCTTTTCTGGAAGCTGTGGATCAACCTCGTCGACGACTCCGTGCCCACGCTTTCCCTGTTTCTCAATGTCAGGTGATACATTCCGACCCACAGCCCGATTATCGCCCTGTGCCGCTTTTTTCCGGCGGAAAAATGAAAACAGACTCATGCAATCAATGATGGTTTGCAGGACTTCTAAGATGTTTAGGCTACTGTAACACCTGTAACAACCCAGAATGATCCAAATGCGATTATTCTATCATTATTCGATGCGTTTTTCCGCGCGTTGTCCAAAGCTTTTTCTGCCTCATCGTATGTCGTAACCCGCTCTTTCGGAACGCCGGCCGCCAGCAATTTCTCCAAAAGTATCCCTGCCTTTGCTGCCCTAGTCAAAGGTAGATTGGTGACATACCATGCATCTATCTTATCTTTTAGAACATGGATGATTCCATCAATGTCTTTATCCGCCATGGCTCCGTAAACCGCCAGCGTTCTGCCTTGACATGGCAATGTTTGCAAATTGTCCGCCAGCATTTTGGCTGCATGCGGATTATGTGCAACATCGACAATCACCAGCGGATCTTGCTGGATAATATCAAATCGCCCCGGCAAACGAATCTGCTGCAACGCTTCGAAAAGAGTTTCAATAACAACCGGCAACTGCCTCCGCAACACATAAATGGTTGTTAGTGCCGTCGCTGCATTAGTCACTTGGCAATTACCATACAAAGAGGGATGCGGTAATTCCCAGAGAACCGTACCATCCGGTCCGTAATAATGCCATACTTTACCATCTCGCATACCGATATAATCTCTGCCGTATAGCTTCAGGTCTGCTCCTATTGCTGTTGCATAGTCCAGTAATGACTGAGGGGGATTCTTCTCACCATAAAGGGCAACCTTATCTTTCCGGTAGATACCTGCTTTTTCAAAACCGATCTTTTCGCAGGTATCCCCTAAAAATGCAACATGGTCAATTGCCACATTGGTGACAATAGCAACGTCGGCATCCAACAAGTTGACAGCATCAAATCTTCCACCCAGTCCTACTTCAAAGACCACGACATCCAACCCAGCATCAGCAAAAAGTTTCATCGCCACCAAAGTGGTGAATTCGAAAAATGTCAGAGGAACATTGTCACGCACCGTTTCCACCGCTTCAAAAGCAACAACCAACGCTCCATCATCCACCATCTGTCCATCAATTCGAATACGTTCATTGAAGCGGTGAATATGGGGAGATGTATATTGTCCAACCCTGTAGCCGGCTGCCCGCCAGAGAGTTTCCAACATCATGCAGGTAGAGCCTTTGCCATTTGTACCACCCACAACCACAACAGGGCAGTTAAAGGAAACCGCCAGTCGTTCCTTGACCTTGCTAATACGGTCAAGTCCCAGTGCGATATTCTGTGGGTGCATCGCATTAATCCTTTCTACCCACTGTGCCAAGCTCCGCCTGGCTTGTGGCTCAACCGTCATTTCCATTTCCTTTTTCTACGAAAGAATTGATAACAAGATAACAACAAACACCCATCTTCCAGGACAGGCATTTGCACATTTGTAGAAGGTTAATGATACGGAATGCTCCTAGGACTACTTGTATTTACCTAATAGCATCGACAGCAATTCAAACAGTTCCTGTTTCATCTTACGACGATCAACAATGCGGTCGATAGCTCCTTTTTCCAGCAGGAACTCTGAGCGCTGGAAACCGGAAGGCAACTTTTCGCGAACAGTCTGTTCAATGACACGAGGACCAGCAAACCCAACCAAAGCCTTCGGCTCCGCCAACACCACATCCCCCATGAAAGCAAACGAGGCAGAAACCCCTCCCATCGTCGGATCTGTCAACACTGTCAGGAAAGGCAAGCCTGCTGCCGTGAGATTAGTCAGACTCATATTGGTTTTCGCCATCTGCATCAGGGAAAGAAGACCTTCCTGCATACGGGCACCGCCAGATGCTGTGATGCAGACAAATGGTGCCTTTCGATCAATCGCTGCATTAACTCCTCTGACAAAACGCTCACCGACAACCGATCCCATGGATCCACCCATGAACTCGAATTCAAAGCAAGCAACCACAACCGACAAAGCATTGATGGTTCCTCCCAACACAACCAATGCATCCGTTTCACCTGTTGCTTTTTCTGCATCCTGAAGCCGATCAGGATAACACTTACTATCCTTAAACCCCAACGAATCAACTGGTTCAATCGTTTGTCCGATTTCATAACGCTCTTCGACATCCAACAGCAGATTCAGCCTTTCACGGGCACGGATACGCATATGATGGCTACACTTTGGGCAAACACGAACATTAGAATCCAAGTCAGAACGGTACAGCACCGCTTCGCAGGAAGGACATTTCACCCAGAGCCCCGCTGGCACCTTGCGCTGATTTGCCTGATTCTGGATTCGTGGCAAAGCTGTATTGTCAAGCCAACTACTCATAAACTCTCCTGATCAGATAGACCGTCATAATCGATATAAGAACCTGCCTCCATGCGATCGGCCACCTGAGCTGTCTTTATTCTTTATAAAACTAAAACTTTATTAGAAACCTAAGCGAACTATTCGTCCAGTGCTTTGCGAATCGGTTTCAGAAACGTTGTCACCGTAGCAGGGACTTCTTCCAGAGAAACCTTATTCATTTCCTGAATAAGAAGGGTTCCCATCACTACGGCATCTGCAGTTTGTCCTAACCGACGTGCCGTCTCAGCATCTCGGACACCAAAGCCAACTGCCACAGGAAATGGAACAACCGCCTTGATACGATTAATCCGTTGTCTAACTTCGTTCACATCAATGTTGCTTGCCCCAGTTACCCCTTTCAGGGACACATAATAAATGAAACCACCCCCAATCTTTGCAACATGCTGGATACGTTCATCCACGGAAGTCGGCGCCAGCAAGAAAATCTGATCCATTCCCCTGGCTCGTAACATCGCAGCAAATTCCTCAGATTCTTCTGGCGGATAATCCACAACCAGTACTGCATCCACTCCAGCATCAGCTGCAGCATCCACGAATGTCTGTTGTCCCATATTTTCGATCGGGTTGGCATAGCCCATCAGCACAACTGGAATCTGAATATTATTCTTACGGAATTCGGTAACCTGTTCCAGCACTTTCTTTAAAGTCATTCCATTCTTCAGGGCAACTTCCGAAGAATGCTGAATGATAGGACCATCTGCCATTGGGTCAGAAAATGGCATCCCGAATTCAATGATATCAGCACCGCCTTCGACTAAAGCATGCATAATAGGCACAGTCTGTTCGATAGTTGGATAACCTGCAGTCATAAAAGGCACCAATCCTTTTCTTCCCTGTTCTTTCAGTGTTTTCAATGTTTGTTCAATGCGCGACATAATTCATCCTATTTATTGGTTCTTCCCTTTCCATACGTGGCATCCAAAACGGGAAAGTCACATCACCATTCAACACCAGAGCGCTGAGCAACCGTGTGTATATCCTTATCACCACGACCTGACACATTGACCAGAATAATCTTATCCTTTGACAAGTTTGGAGCCATCTTCATCGCCTGTGCCAGCGCATGGCTGGATTCCAATGCAGGGATAATTCCCTCGATACGGGTTAATGCGTGAAACGCTGCCAAAGCTTCGTTATCAGTGATTCCAACATATTTCACCCTGCCGATATCACGCAGGTATGCATGTTCTGGGCCGATGCCAGGATAATCCAGTCCAGCAGAAATCGAATGGGTATCAATGATCTGACCATCATCATCCTGCAACAGTAGGGTTCGGTTGCCATGTAGTACACCCCGAACACCCATCGCCAGAGATGCTGCATGACGACCTGTCTCAAGCCCGTCACCCGCTGCTTCTGCACCAATGAGTTTCACACCCTCATGACCAATATAGGGATAGAAAATCCCAATCGCATTAGAACCGCCACCACAAGCAGCAACCACATAATCCGGCTGCCGTCCAGCGATTTCTGGCATCTGGTACAAGCACTCCTCACCGATGACTGACTGGAAATCACGAACCATTTTTGGATATGGATGAGGTCCTGCAGCAGTTCCAATAATATAAAAAGTGTTCTCGATATTGGCAACCCAATCACGCATTGCTTCATTCAAGGCATCTTTCAATGTGTTTGAACCAGCTGTGACCGAAATGACATTTGCCCCCAGCAGTTTCATACGATAAACATTCTGCGCCTGACGAGCGACATCCTCACTACCCATAAAGATATGACATTCCATTCCGTAACGGGCAGCAATTGTCGCTGTTGCAACACCATGCTGCCCTGCACCAGTCTCGGCAATCACTCGGGTCTTACCCATGCGCTTTGCCAGCAATGCCTGTCCAACTACATTGTTGATTTTATGAGCACCAGTATGGTTCAAATCCTCCCGCTTCAAGTAAATCTGGGCTCCACCGAGCATATCCGACCAGCGTTTTGCATGGTAAACAGGGGAAGGACGACCAGCATAGTGCTTCAGTTCATAACGGAATTCTGCCAAGAAATTTGGATCATCACGATAGCGCAGATAAGCCTGTCTCAGTTCATCCAAGGCATGGATGATGGTTTCTGCAACAAACAAACCGCCATAAGGTCCAAAATGACCGTGTTCATCGGGTAAATCATAGCCTTTAACTTGATAAAATGGACGTGTATCTTTTTCTTCCATGAGAGACTCTCTTTGCTCATTTGGCTAGCAAATAATCCAACTGCCTATTGTTTATTTCATCGAAGGGAAGCACTCCATGCTTTTATCATTCGCCCAGCTAACATCTGCATGCCGAACAACATCGATAAATGCATGAATTTTTCCCGCATCCTTGATACCCTTTGATGCTTCAACGCCACTACTGACATCAACTGCAAACGGACGTAGCATCTGAATTGCACCAGTGACATTTTGTGCGTTTAATCCACCACTCAAAACGACCTGATGAGCGGTTTCTTTTGATACGATAGACCAATCGAAGACCTTTCCTGCTCCACCATAAACTTCTGACCAAACATCCAGCAGAAGCCCCCTGAACAACGGACTGGCGTTGCGGTAAACGTCGTTGTATTTTATCAAATCCTCTGAGGTTGTATTGGGTTTTACGCGGAAAGCTCGAATAAACGGTAGTCCTGATGCAACGGCCGCCAAATGGCACAACGTCGGCGTTTCATCCCCATGGAACTGTAATAATGACAACCGTACAGTCTGTGCTGTTCGGGCAACTATTTCCGGCATCTCATTTACAAACAAGCCAACTGCTGTGATAAAAGGTGGCAGAAATGCCGTCAGCCGGGCAGCCTGTTCAGGTGTAACATACCGGGGGCTTTGGGGATAAAACACAAACCCCAAAGCATCGGCTCCAGCTTCAACTGCTACCAGCACATCCGTTTCACGGGTCAGCCCACAAATTTTGATTCGTGTTCGATTCATTATGGTTCTCAAGGAAAAATCTCATCTTGCTGAGGTAATCCCCATTTTGGGTCATAGAAAATCCGAGACAGGTATAGTCCATCTGGCATGAATGTTGGTGCTGCTTTCGAACGGTCTTTACTTTCTAGCAGTTCTTTCATCCATTCCGGCGGACGATTACCCTTTCCCACATAAACCAACGACCCAATGATATTGCGAATCATATGATGCAAAAAAGCATCAGCTTCAAATGTAAAGACAATCACGTTTCCTTGACGTTCAATCTGAGCCGTATGTAACGTTTTCCAAGGAGTAATCGACTGGCACTCTGCCGACCGAAAAGCCGAGAAATCATGCTCCCCCAACAGATAACCAACACCTTCACGCATCTGGTCAATAGCCAGTGGGCAAAACACCCAACCTGCCCGATGACGCCACAAAGGTGAACGAACTGGGCTATTATACAGAAGGTAGCGATAGCGACGACGGACAGCACTGGAACGAGCATGGAATCCTTCTGCTCCGCCTTGTACTTCATACGCCCAACGGACTGCTACCGAAGGAGGTAACCACGTATTCAGCCCCCGAACCCAAGAATCAGGGCGACGATCGATTTCTGTATCCAAATGCACTACCTGTTCAGTCGCATGGACACCAGCATCCGTCCTACCAGCACAAGTTGTCGTGATATGGGTCTGTGTAAACTGAAAAATAGCAGATTCCAATATATCTTGCACGGTCTTACCATCTGGCTGTTTCTGCCAACCATGCCTTCCCGTGCCATCATATTCAATTCCCAAAGCCATCCGTTTCATGGATTTCTTGCCTCATTTTTTGCTGTTGCCATCAAACTGGAGAATAGTTTACTGGAAACTGTTGTTTTCCGCAGGTTTCCAAGATACTTCAAGATGTCTGCCCATATTGCACTTGCCAGATAAGCTGTTGTATTTGCTGCATATTATTTTATCTTGCAAAGATACTGTACTTTTGTTGGGCATATAGTAGAACTCATTTGCTATTCGCAATAGTAAATACCAGTTCGCCTGATACAACTCTTTATCTAGTTTGATCAAGACAACGTGGATAACAACGAGGTTGATGTCGCAATCGCCAGAAAAAATTACCGCATTTTTGCCGCCTACCTGCTGATTATCGAAGATGGCACAAAACAGATTAACAATATCAGACGAATAGACAAAAAGCTACTTTCCCTCACCCACCGAAACCTACTTTTCGACCATATTACCTGATGGATTTACCATAACATTTCCTCCCGTCACAGAAGTAAGACGATGTCCATAGCCTCTGTTGGTATTGCGATATTGAATGAAACAGAAACAAAGAAAACCAACACATCCCTTGTCGACACCGTACTGATGACACTAACTGGAAAAATAACAGCCTGATTGATGATTTGGTCTTAATGTCTCGTCTAAATTTAAACGATATTCCGTACAAGAACATAGTCATTCATGACGTAACCATTGCCGATATTGTTATTTTCCTCTCCAATGATGGTGAAACCGAACTTCTGATAAGTCTGTATGGTAGGATTTCTCCTGTTGACGTTAAGTTCGATGATTTTCAAGTCGTTATCTTTGCCTAGCTGTATGAGGAAATCCAGCATCTGGCGACCATACCCTTTGCCACGCTGGTGCCCATATAGGTAGAACTTGCTGAGATGGAGAACTTTACCTTGGAGGTACCATGCCAAGAAACCAAGAATAGTATCATTGTCTTTGACAAAATAGTATTGATAACCTTCCAGTAATTGATAAGTGATAGCAGACACGGACTGAAATATAGCAATCATGTAATCGTTCATTGCAGAGCCAATGATGGGATCATAATATTCTTTGACAATTTCAGAAGCGATGCAAGAAAGCCTTGCAATAGCAAGACTGTCCTTCAAAGCGATTTTCTGAAATTCCATGATTGTCCTAGAACCAATAGAAAATTATAAACACCCTGTTTTTCATCTCTTGCCAAAATTTGCTGGACATCTAAACTTCAAACATCTTTTCTGTAAGAATCTCTCTCCATTTCATGGGCAATAGATGCCTCATTAAAACTTATCCTCTGCATCACATTGTCTGTAAACCCAGTAATTGCCTTTGATTACTTCCAAAATATTGTTTTCTACAAAAGCGATTGCCTCTAAATGAAAAATCAGTAACGATAACATTTCTCGATGTTTCTTATGCTAAGAGGATGCGAAGCATACGACGCAGAGGTTCTGCTGCACCCCACAGTAACTGATCGCCAACAGTAAAAGCTGAGAGGTATTCGTTGCCCATACCTAATTTGCGCAGGCGACCAACTGGAATAGTCAAAGTTCCAGCTACTTCTGCCGGAGTCAGTGCTTTCAATGTGTCATCTTTGGTGTTTGGAACGACTTTCACCCAAGGATTATGACTTTCAAGAATATCCATAATTTCATCTAGTGGAACGTTTTTTCGGAGTTTGATAGTGAGCGCCTGGGAATGACAACGCATGGCACCAATACGAACACAGAGCCCATCGACCACGATAGGATTGACATCAATCCTGCCGAGAATCTTGTTGGTTTCTGCGCCACCTTTCCATTCTTCACGGGACATTCCGTTGCCAAGGTCTGTGTCAATCCAAGGAATTAGGTTGCCTGCCAATGGGATACCAAATTGTCTGGTTTCTTCTGCAGTCATACTGCGCTGGCAGATAGAGACTTGATGATCGATATCTAAGATGGCAGATGCAGGATTTTCCAGATCAACCTTAACGGCATGGTTAAGGATACCGAATTGATTCAGTAATTCGCGCATATGCTGTGCTCCACCACCAGAAGCAGCCTGATAGGTCATGGTAGTCATCCATTCAACAAGATCCTGCTGGAAGAGTCCGCCCAATCCCATCAACATACAAGAGACCGTACAATTACCTCCGATGTAGTTCTTGATACCTTTTATCAAACCGTTTTTAATGACATCAAGATTGACTGGATCCAAGATAATCAGGGCATCATCGCTCATGCGGAGTTTGGAGGCTGCATCAATCCAATAACCCTTCCAGCCCGCATCTTGCAATTTTGGAAAAACTTCAAGAGTATAGTCTCCTCCCTGACAGGAAATGAGGATGTCACATTTCCTTAATTCCTCCACGCTATAAGCATCTTTCAGTGTAGTCTCGTTTTTTGCCATTGCAGGCGCCTGCCCCCCAGCATTGGAGGTAGAAAAGAATGCAGGTTCAAATAGGTCAAAGTCTTTTTCCTCCTGCATACGTTGCATGAGTACGGAACCGACCATGCCACGCCAACCAATCAACCCAACGAGCTTCATCTCTTTCTCCCCTATGCAACTTCTGGTGTGATTTATAGCGCTGCGACGACAGCATCCCCCATTGCTTTGGTACCGACATGCTGACACCCTGACTCATAGATGTCCCCTGTGCGTAAACCACTTGCCAGAACTTTCTTGATGGCAACATCAATTCGATCTGCCTGCTCATTCATATTGAAGGAATAGCGAAGCATCATGGCGGCAGAGAGGATCTGTGCCAACGGGTTAGCGATGCCCTGTCCTGCGATGTCCGGCGCAGAGCCATGGGAAGGTTCGTACAATCCTTTGCCATTTTCATCTAAGGAAGCAGACGCTAGCATTCCGATAGAACCTGTCAACATGGCTGCAGCATCGGAAAGGATGTCACCGAAGATATTGCCGGTCAAGACAACATCAAGCTCTTTTGGTGCACGAACGAGTTGCATGGCAGCATTGTCCACATACATATGATCGAGTTTGACTTCAGGATACTCCTTCGCCACATCGATAACGATTTCACGCCAGAGCTGGGAGGTCTCGAGTACATTAGCTTTGTCAACGGAAGTCAGTTTTTTGCTCCGTTTCATTGCAGTCTTGAAACCGACATGGGCAATCCTGCGAATTTCTGGTTCAGAATAGCGCATTGTATCGAAACCTTCAACAGCACCCTTGAAAGCACCATTCGGTGCAGTACGTCGCCCTCGCGGTTGACCAAAATAGATGTCACCAGTGAGTTCACGAACAATTAGCAAATCCAAACCGGAAACAATTTCCGGTTTCAGGGTGGAAGCACCTGCCAACTCTGGATAGAGAATGGCAGGGCGCAGGTTGGCGAACAATTTCAGATTTTTGCGTAACCCAAGGATAGCCTGTTCTGGACGAAGTGCTCGTTCCAAAGTGTCATATCTAAAATCACCAACGGCACCGAACAGGACGGCATCAGCCTCCTGTGCCAATTTTAAAGTGCTTTCCGGTAATGGATGACCGTGATTGGCATAGCCTACACCACCGACATCCGCCCATTCCATTTCAAAGTTTTCCCCAAGTGCATTCAGAACACGTACTGCTTCGTTCATGATTTCTGGACCAATACCGTCACCCGGTAGAATTGCAATTTTCATGTTTTCCCTCTTTTGAGTGGCATCTACCTGAAAAGCAGGAGATCATTTCCGATAATATTTTCTTGTTCTTGACAATAATAATGATTTCTTAAATGGTGTTTGTCAGCCAAGGTTGATCAGCGATATGTTTTTTTTCAAACTCGGCAATCTTATCTGACTTGCTCAAAGTCAAGCCGATGTCATCCAATCCATTGAGCAAACAATACTGGCGAAACGGATCGATCTCAAACGGGATGTTGATACTGAAGGCCTCATTGAAGATTTGGCATTTTTCCAAATCAATGGTCAAGGTGAAACCTGGGTTGGCATCAACAAGCATGAACAGATCATCAACCTGTTTTTCTGACAGTTTGATAAGCAACAAGCCATTCTTGAATGAATTGTTGAAAAAGATGTCTGCGAATGTAGGAGCGATGATGGCACGGAAACCATACTGCTGCAGAGCCCATGGAGCATGTTCCCTTGAGGAACCACAACCGAAATTTTCACGGGCAATCAGAATAGAAGATCCTGCATAACGTTCCTGGTTCATGACAAACTCTGGATTGATAGGGCGGACGGAACAGTCCATACCCGGTTCGCCATGGTCTAGATAACGCCATTCATCGAACAGATTCTGACCGAAACCCGTTCGCTTGATGGATTTCAAAAACTGTTTTGGAATGATAGCATCGGTATCCACGTTGGCACGATCCATCGGCGCAACCAACCCTTTATGTACAGTGAATTTTTCCATGTTTTTCCTATTAGTTGTTTTTTATCCGACTGTTTCCCCCCTACCGATTTTTGCACGATTCCAATGAGCTTTTAGTATAGGATCAACATCCGATCATCTGGCAACATTGACAATTGCCGCTGTTTCTGCCCGCTGTGGCTTGTCGCTTTTACCTAAGAAGGTATAACAGGCAAAAACCAGTGTCACGACAGCCAACATGTATGTAATGATCTTAATGAATTTCATAGCGGGACTTTTCCTTAGAATTTACGGACATCTACAAAGTGCCCGGCAATCCCTGCTGCTGCTGCCATCGCAGGCGAAACCAGATGAGTCCGGCTGTTCTGTCCTTGCCTGCCTTCAAAGTTGCGGTTGGAGGTAGATGCACAACGTTCGCCAGGTGCCAAACGGTCATCGTTCATCGCCAGACACATGGAACAACCTGCTTCACGCCATTCAAAACCGGCATCCCGAAAAATCTTATCTAACCCTTCTTTTTCTGCCTGCTCTTTAACCAAGCCAGACCCTGGAACAACTAACGCCTGCTTAACGTTTTGCGCACGTTTCTTGCCTTTGACAACAGCCGCTGCCGCTCGTATATCTTCAATACGCCCATTGGTACAAGAACCAATAAAGACTTTGTCAATAGCGATACTTTCTATCGGAGTTCCTGCCTCAAGCCCGATGTATTTCAGTGCACGGCTCATTGCATCCCGACGGACTGGATCTTTTTCGTCAGCAGGATCCGGCACATTGCCTTCAATGGAAACAACCATTTCCGGAGAAGTTCCCCAAGTAACCTGTGGCTTAATGTCTGCGGCATCAAGTTCAACCGTAAAGTCGAAGACAGCATCTGGATCGGAATGCAGAGTTTTCCAGTAAGCAATGGCTTTTTCCCATTGCTCATCTTTCGGCGCATAAGGTCGTCCCTTAACGTAATCGATAGTGGTTTGGTCAACTGCCACAAGCCCTGCCCGTGCCCCAGCTTCAATAGCCATGTTACAGATGGTCATCCTACCTTCCATGGAGAGAGCCTTGATAGTAGAGCCAGCAAATTCCATCGCACACCCAGTACCGCCCGCAGTTCCAATTTTACCAATGACTGTGAGCGCAATATCCTTTGCTGAAACGCCCGCCTGCAAGAGCCCTTCCACCTTAACCAACATGGTTTTCATCTTACTAGCCAACAATGTTTGAGTGGCAAGAACATGTTCCACTTCAGATGTACCGATTCCATAGGCCAGTGCTCCAAATGCTCCATGAGTTGCAGTATGGGAGTCACCGCAGACAACGGTCATGCCCGGCAAAGTTGCTCCCTGTTCCGGGCCGATAACATGGACAATACCCTGACGTTTGTCATGCATGTTGAAATAGGTCAGCCCAAATTCCTTAGCATTGGCATCCAGCGTCTCGACTTGCAAAAGAGAAACTGGATCCTTGATGGAATTATTGCGATCCTGTGTTGACACATTGTGATCGGCAACCAACAGGTTGGCAGTATTGCGCCAAGGTTTTCGCCCAGCCATACGTAACCCTTCAAAAGCCTGCGGACTAGTGACTTCATGTAACAGATGTCGATCAATGTAGAGGAGAGCTGTACCATCCTTCTCTATATCTACAATGTGGGATTCCCAAAGTTTATCATAAAGGGTTTTTGCCATGGTGCTTTTTTAGTTATCATTCCGGATGGTTTTTGATTGTACCACATTTACCCTTGTTCCTGTTTAGGAACTGGAGCATGCGGTATTCATGCTATTTGTTTATCCCAATGGCAAGCAAGCCATGCAACGATGAGCCCTACCAATGCCATGAAAGCAGCACACCAATAGATAGTTTCATGGGACATCTTAGCCCAAACGAATGAGAGTATGAATGCTCCCAATGTGCCCCCGATGCCCCAAGAGGCACTGATGTAGATAGCCTGGCCCCTTGCCTGCAATGCTTCTGGAAACCATTTTCGCACCATGAAAATGGAAGAAACATGATGGGCACCGAAGGTTGCTGCATGCAAGATTTGAGCAACGACGAGTATCAGAAAGGCAATAGCTCCAAACCCAATCATCAGGAAGCGGACAATGGCAATTAGTAAGCTACCCAATAATAACCACTTGACACCGATGTACTTGATAATGGAGTCATGAAAGATGAAGAACAGGATTTCTGCAACGGCTCCCGATGCCCACATCACGCCGATCGTGAAACTGCTATATCCAAAGTCTGCCAGATATAGGGAATAAAACGAGTAAAGCGAGGCATGAGCTGCCTGCATGAAAAAGGAGGAGACCATGAATGCCATAACTTCTTTCCTGAACAACACCTGCCAGATAGAGGTTTTTCTCTGAACAGGCTCCACATGGGATGTCTGGTAAATCCTGAGGCTGATGATAAGCGTGATGCCCAAAACCGTAGCGCCCAACCATGGCATACAGGCAATACTAGCTTTTTCAAAGACATAACCTGCAGCGGCAGTCATAACAATGTAACCGATGGATCCCCAGAGACGAAGCTGTCCATAACGAGACATATTGTTTCGCATCTCGCCAAGAATCAGGGTATCAGACAATGGTCCCTGTGCACTGGTAAAGATGTTAACACCGAACATGAAGACGATGAAATACCAGAAGGTTCCCGGGAAAAAGAATCCGATGAATGTTACCAACGCAGCAGCAGCTGTAAGCTGGAGCATTCTATCTCGCCTGCCGGTCAAGTCTGCCAAGCCGCCCCATAGGATGGGACCGATAATTCGGGTACCCTGCATCACCGCCATCAGCATCCCAATCTCAAAAGGACTGATTTCCCTGAACGCCAAATACAAAGAAACGTAAGCAGGAAAAACGCCAACAAAACTGTAATAGGCAAAATAGAATGCCCCGAAACTGAATGCCTGTTTAGGCCAGTCTGTATTTCGTATCACAACCAGTATCAGCCAGCTAAAGGAGTAATTTTCGGCAGCTTCCCCTGTACAGGAAGCAACGATACTGGTACATCCGCACATTGGGCACGGTATTGCAAGACAGCATCCATCAAAACTAATGCAAGCATAGCTTCAGCAACAGGAACTGCTCGGATACCGACACAGGGATCATGCCGTCCTGTTGTTTTAACGGTAACAGGTTCCCCACAAGTATTGATGGACTGGCGAGGTAATTGAATAGATGGGGTGGGTTTCACAGCAATGGCGACCCTAATTTCCTGCCCAGTTGATATGCCCGCTAGAATGCCACCTGCATGGTTACTGACGAAACCGTCAGGCAGGATGGCATCAGTCTAGTCAGAACCTTTTTGAACAATTGCAGCAATACCATCCCCAATTTCAACACCTTTGACTGCATTGATACCCATCATTGCAGCGGCGATTTCTGCATCCAATTTCTCTGCCAACGGGTTGCCCAAACCAACAGGGACTCTCTTCGCAACAATATCGACTTTTGCTCCGATGGAATCACCTGCTTTGCGAAGAGCATCAATGGTTACTTCCATTGATGTTAGCAACGTAACATCATCGGTCGCTGCAAAGAAGGGGTTACTAGTAGTATATTCCCACGATCTGAACGGCACTGGTATGGTGCCCAGCTGGGAAAGGCAAGCATGGATTTCTGTACCAAATTGTGCTTTCAGCCACTTTTTGGCCACTGCACCAGCAGCCACAGTTGTAGCAGTCAACCGAGCAGATGAACGCCCCCCTCCCCGTGGATCACGAATACCATATTTCATAAAGTAAGTGTAATCACCATGTGCTGGGCGAAAAACTTCGGCAATTCTGCTGTAATCTTTGCTACGCTGATCCTGGTTCTCTATCAGCAACGCAATCGGACTTCCGGTAGTCTTACCTTCATAAACACCCGATAGAATCCTGACTATATCTGGTTCACTGCGTTGGGTCACAAAACGGGAACTTCCAGGACGGCGACGGTTAAGGTCATACTGGATGTCTGCTTCAGATAACACCATTCCAGGAGGACAACCGTCAATGATACATCCTAATGCTATTCCATGGGATTCCCCGAAAGTCGTCACCGTAAACCATTTTCCGAAAGTATTGCCTGCCATAGTGATACCTGTTTCAATGAGATGGAAGAGGTAAAAAGATTCCAGCACGACGCATGGAATAAATATCCTAATACATTTCCTGCTAAAAACTAAACGTTTTTAAGAACATTTTTTAGCTTACATATAACCTCATTCCTATTATTAATAATTCAAGCAAATAAACATTATCATATCAACAAAAAGCGCTGCATAAAATTATCGATAAATAATCCCAACAGTATGTTTCCTGAATATTCGCTCTATATTAAATAACTGTTATTTTTGTCGCAGATGTTTTCACAACAATCAATATATTTATTCGCCCTTTCAATTTTTCTCAACGAGAAGTAATAAATTTGAGATATTCGAAAAACAACAAACATAAATCAGTATAACAAAAATGTTCTTTCTTGCCACAACAATGCAACCCACAAAATCGCTTGATTTGCTATAGCAAAGAATTTTTATTATTCCTAAATTTTTTCGAAAAGAACTGGATAACCAACCAAAAATTTCTGGTTTTTACAGAACATCCTATTAAAGGAAGTATAATCAATGGAATATGATTACATACCTTATCATGCAATCACAAAACAAATAATAATTAATGGTTCTTATTTTTGAATTTCATTTTTATCTTTATCTTCTTAATATCACATTTAAAAACCTGCCTATATAATCCCATTATAACGTATCTTACATCAATATATTTTACATCCTACCTAAAAACAACCTCTTTTGCTAGAAGCGGATTATTCTATCATCTCATCAGTGAAACACGGACAGCCAAGATACACCAATCCATCAACGGCTCTGGCAGGACGCCGAAGAAAACAATGAGCGCTCCATTAAGTAGCAGGGCAACGCCAGTATCTTTCGGGATAGGGATACGCTTAGTATCGGAAGGAACATCCAAGTACATGAGTTTGACGACACGCAGATAAAAGAACCCACCAACAACAGCAAAGAGAATACCGATGACAGCGAGCCATGTCAAACCGACATCAATGGCTGCCCGGAAGACAGCGACTTTGCCATAGAAACCTACCAATGGTGGCACGCCAGCGAAGGAGAACATACAAACCATCATGACCAGCGCTATCCAAGGACTCTGATAGTGCAACCCCTTAAAATCTTCAAGTTGTTCGGATTCTTTCCCATTTTGGGACAGCACTATGATGACACCGAAAGTACCTAGAGTAGCAAGCACATAGATAGCGGTATAGTACATGGAAGCTCCATAGGAAGTCGTAAAAACACTGCCTTCACTGGTCATGTCAACTCCTGAGAGTATGCCCAATAGCATATAGCCCATATGCGAGATAGTAGAATACGCTAGCATCCGTTTGATGTTTTTTTGCATAATGGCAACCAAGTTACCAAATGCCATCGATAGGATGGCAACAACGATGAGCATCGGCTGCCAATCAAGTGCCATTGGTAGGAATGCTTGTGCCAAAATTCTCAAACAAACTGCAAAGCCTGCAAGTTTCGGTGCACCACCGACCAGCAAGGTCACAGCAGTCGGAACGCCTTCAAAGACATCTGGTAGCCACATATGAAACGGAACTGCTCCCAATTTGAAGGCAATACCACAGACAATGAACACTATGCTAAAAACCAGAATCAATTCGTTGGTAGGTTGTGCGGCAAGGTTTTGCGCAATCTCTGAGAACTTGAAAGTACCTGTCACGCCATAGACCATTGAAATGCCGTAGAGCATGAAACCTGTCCCTAAAGCTCCGAGAATGAAATATTTAGTAGCAGCCTCCACTGCTTTGCTATCCTCCCGCTTGAGAGCTGCCAATGTGTAGAGCGGGAAGGTCATGATCTCAACACCAAGATAAAGCGTCAGAAAATCACCAGAAGAAATAATGACCATCTGCCCGAGCAAAGAGAAGAGAGCAAGCAGATAGAAGGCACCACCCAGATAGGATGCTGTCAGATTTCTATCATTCACGTAACGGCGAGCATAAATCAATGTCAGGAACATCGCGACATAAGTGAACAACTTGAGCATCTGGGCAGCCGGATCAACAATGAAAGCTCCGTGGAATGTAACGGTTAAGCTACTAAAACCTATCAACCAAATAGTCCCAACTGTACAAACACCAATTACCAGAACGGAAAGCCAAAAGGTGATGTCCCTATATTTTTGCGACATGAACAGATCCAGTAACATCAAGAGGGGCAGTGATGCTACCAAAATCAGTTCGGGAACTGCAGGGATCAAGTCCATCGCTTCCATTGCGTTCCTGTTCCTTACAGCTTGGACCGTCCGATCAATGCCATCAAGTCTGCAACCGATACTTGCATGGCATCAGTGATAATGGCAGGATAAACGCCGATGGCAACCACACAAATTGCCAAGAGTACAAGAAACAGGCTTTCCCTGACACTGATGTCTTTCAATACTGCAACCTGCTTATTACCAACTGGTCCATACAGTACTCGTTTGATCATCCAAAGAGTATAGGATGCTCCCAAAACTAAGGAAAATCCCGCAGCACAAGCTATCCAAAGATTAGCCTTGACAGCTCCCATAATGACAAGAACTTCTCCAACAAAACCGGATGTACCAGGCAACCCGATATTGGCAAAAGCAAACAGGACAAAAAATGTGGCAAAACGAGGCATAACATGAACCACGCCACCATAATCGGCAATTTGCCGTGTATGCATTCGATCATAGAGAACTCCTACGCAAAGGAACATGGCAGCGGAAACCAAACCATGAGAGATCATCTGAACCACAGCACCATCTAATGCGATTTCTTGAAAAAGGAAAAAGCCCAATGTGACGAATCCCATATGTGCTACAGAAGAATAGGCGATAAGTTTCTTCATGTCTTTCTGAATCAACGCCACCAACCCAATGTAGATGACAGCAACAAGAGACAATGTAATGACGAACCAATTTAGATGCCGACAGGCATCAGGAACAATAGGCAGTGAAAAACGGGTGAAGCCATAAGCTCCGAGTTTCAGCATGATAGCCGCCAAGATGACGGAACCGCCTGTTGGTGCCTCGACATGAGCATCAGGCAACCAAGTATGAACTGGCCACATCGGTGTTTTGACAGCAAATGCCAACAAGAATGCCAAGAAAACCCAAACCTGCGGTGTCAAAGGCATTTTCAGCGCATACCAGTCATAAAGATTGAAACTGTTTGTCTGGAGATAAAGATAAATGAGTGCCAGTAACATCGGCAATGAACCTAAAAAGGTATAGAGAAAAAATTTGAAGGCAGCATAAATACGACGTTCACCACCCCATAACCCAATGATAATGAACATCGGAATCAATGTTGCTTCAAAAAAAACATAGAATAATAGCCCATCAAAGGTAGCAAATACTCCAATCATCAAACCTGACAAGATAAGGAATGCTCCCATATACTGGGCG
>CAZWTQ010000003.1:0-10152 GCA_964636975.1 uncultured Oxalobacter sp.
CCACCGATACCAGTACGGAATTTGAGGTCATCTACCTCAAGCTTTTCATAGATGAACAGTCGAGATATAACAATTAACGTTACAGGCAACAGCAAGACAATTGACCTTGTTCAGTGTCAAATACCTTCTGGTAAACCACATTCATGGAAAAATTTTCCACTTCTGAATATTTTGCGTGCATTGGCTAGATATTACGGAATTGGGGTTGATGCTAATCTGAAACTTCAGGAAAAAGACGGTCTTGAAGTTGCTCCTGACAAAAAATTGGTGATGCGATTGTCGAGCTTTTGAAAAAGCACAGTCTGTTGATTACGGATTCTGCAGAAGGCAATCTGGTGGTTGTTGATGTTGAAGCGGTTACCTTGTCGCTGGGAGGCGACTGAGAACGTGTTCGGCAAGTTCGGCAAGTTCGGCAAGTTCGGCAAGTTCCAAAAGTTAGGCAATACCGGTTTCAGCAGGGTTTTGCATGGGAAAACGCCTGTTTTTGACTGTGCGGGCAAAAATGTGGTTCCGCGCGGTTTTCGTATATTGGCAGCATCCTTTTTTGGTTAGATGGACAAAAACAGAAAGGGCAATGCGTGAAGCGGGAAAACCAGCCATAAAAGCTGGTTGCCATCTCTTGAAAAAAAGCGGATCCATCAGGCATACTGCCAAAATTGGCTGTATGGAAAAACGTCACCAGACTGCTTCAGGATGAGGTAGATTCATTGATGGTGTACAGCACCGAAAGCCAAAGGGCAAAGTCATCAGGTTTGAAACGGACATACAGTTCGGACATAAAGTTGGTGTGGCGGTTACCCTGACGTGGAAAAAGGCAGAAAAAGCCTGCTGCCTGTGCCGTTCATCCAATCACCCAATAACAGGTCAATAACGGAAGGCGCATTATGGCAATTTTGGAAAGTGATGGCGTACGCTCCCATATAACGGTTGCGGATTTGCTGGGCAAGGCAGAAAAGGAAGGGCGTCTGAAAGAGGTTGCGGCAATATTGCGCCGCACCATTTTGGAGCCATTTGAGGAGTATCAAAAGCCGCTACCCAACAGTGGAACACTGAAAGTCTTTGACCTGCGGCATAACGAACTGGTTGAAGTTGGGGAACATGCCCTGAAAGCAGTGGCCACATTGTTGACAACGGTTGGGATAATCGGGTTGCCACCTGGAGAAGGCGGGTCGTTGACAGCCTCGAGTGGAATGAACGGCACATGGAGAACATCTGATGGCAAAAAGATGAAAAAAGGCATGTGGCGGTGTTTTGAGGCAGAAAATGTATGCAAGGTGCTGGCATCTGAACTGGGAGATGGCACGCCGGATGAATATCACCAGTGGTTATTTGGCAAACCTTTGCCAACGGAACAAAATACGTCGCCACCAGCACAGGAAAAGCATGCTACCAGTGGCGTTGACGGTGATGGCGGGAAGACGCCTCTGGCTCCACCGGAGCCTTCCAATCCTTCCATGGGGGAGAAACAGTATGAAAGGATGCTGGCAGGCGAGCGGAAAAAGTACGGCAACCTGTTAAGGGCGTTGGGTGCGGTACTGATGGCGATTGAACAGCACAAAAGAGCCGGAATAACCCAGTCGTGGATTAACCAGACAATCGATGAGCTGTTTGAGATACGCACGGGTTTTTCATGTTCACAGCTTGACCATCTATATTCAGCGGCAAAATCATCTGTTAGAGATTTTCTGAAAAAAGACTATAAATCAACAAGATAGAAGCAAAAATATTGCAGTTGCAGAATTTCTTTCTGCAGTTGCAATGTGTTGGCGCGCCTTTATGTATATCATGTCCACAACCATTGATTGACTCAATGGGGCTGGAAATGATACTTCCGGCATCTCAGGGCAATACACCAGAAAAGCAAAAGAGCCAGGCAAGACCTGGCGTATCTGGTGTCCACCGTCCTGCCAGATCGCCCCGCACAAAAAACACCCCGGCGACACCAGAAGGCGTTACGGGGAGTGCATCAAAGGGCATCAAACATCCAAAACAGTTCTGCATTACTGGCAAGGAAACAGAAAGCCGTATCTGTTGGCATGGCAACTGCCAGCGCCTGCAGGCATGATTTGAAACGGCATGACCGGTTTTTCATGGAGGTGAAGGCATCACCAGCCATGGCAGGACACAACACTCACCCATGCCCATATGGGCGTTACAGCTGAAAGGAACGTAAATGAACGATAACAATACAGGTATGGATATGATGGAAAAAGAAAAGGCCACTGCGGCAACAGTGGCCAGGAAAATGGAATACATCGACAACAGTATAACCATTGACAGCGACATTTGCAACGAAATTGTTGCAATGGGCAGGGAAATGGCGCGCATGAAGATGAAGCCGTCATGCACCTCTCCAGTCAAGCTTGTTCCTGCTTTTGAAGTCGAGAGCAAGCCGATGTCGTGGCTTGTCAAGGGTCTGTTGGCGCGGGGCTTGATAACCCTGCTGGCAGGCCAGTCGGGTATCGGCAAGAGCCTGATGGCGTATTACCTTGCATCGTTAGTCAGCAATGGCGAGTCTTTCGACGGGAATGCCATCCAGCAGGGAAGGGTACTGATATGGTCGGGCGAAGAACCCATGGCACTGATGAAGGCAAGGCTTGAGGCACTGGGAGCAGACCTGGACTATATCGAGTTTATCGGCGAGGAAGTTTTTGATTCAGGTACAGTCCGGCCGTTCGACATCACGGTGGATTTACCGCTGATAGAACAGACTGTCATGAACTGGAATAGCGACACAATCCCTTATTCCCTGCTGATAGTTGACCCGGTCATGTCGGCGGTTTATGGCGACCCGCACAAGGCCAGCCATGTCAGGCAGTCGATGGAACCGTTGCGGCTGCTGGCAGAGCGTATCGGCATGGCGGTGCTTTGTATTTCCCATTTTTCCAAGGGTTCCACCAAGGGAATCCCGCAGGACAGGGTTATCGGTTCACAGGCTTTCGTTGCGTTGTCCCGTATCGCACTGGGGCTGGTTAAGGAAGACGAAACCGGCACCAGAAGGCTGGTAACCCTGAAAAGCAACATCACGGATACCCTTTCCGGTTACGACTTTTCATACCAGTTCAGGGAAGATGGCAACGGATTTCCTGTTGCGGATATCCAGCTTGCAGGAAAAGTGAAAGGAAGGGCCAGGGAGCTGATGGCGGAGTTTGAGCCGGAAGAACTTGAAACAGGCGCTGTTGCCAATGCCACGGTTTTCCTGAAAGACATCCTGCAAGACGGTGTCATGACAGTCAGGCAGATAGAGGTTGAAGCAAGGGGAGCGGGCTTTTCCATGTACTCAATCAGAACGGCGGCAAGAAAGCTTGGCGTTGACATGCGGAAAGACAAAGGCGTCAATGGCGTATGGCGCTGGGCATTGCCTTCCGGCTAATGGGCTAACCTACCGAACCTGCTGAACTTGTCGAGCCTGTCGAAACGTGAAACTTTGGCGGGTTTGGCAGGTTCGGCATATCTGAAACGTGTGGCGACATCGACAGGGACATTTTCAGGATGCCCTGCCGGTGATGCGGGACTTCGAATGTTAGAATATCAATATAACTTACAGCTTCGGGGAGTCATGCTATGGAGTATATGTCAGCGAGAGAAGCGGCTGATAAATGGGGTATATCGCAAAGGAGGGTTGTGGTTCTTTGCTCAGAGGGCAGAATAGAAAATGCGGCGATGATAGGCAATATGTGGGTCATTCCTAAAACGGCGGAAAAACCTGTGGATGCGCGAACCCTTGGATATACCAAAACTGATAACAAAAAAATAAGGCCTTTTCTGAAATGGGCAGGAGGAAAAGGGCAGCTTTTGCCGGAAATCGAAAAGCTGTATCCATTTGAAAACGGGAATATCACCAAGTATGCTGAACCATTTGTTGGTGGTGGAGCGGTGCTTTTTGATATTCTTGGCAAATATGATTTGGAGCAAGTGTATATAAGCGATATAAATGCGGAACTCATCAATACATACCGTATGATTAGGGATAATGTCGATACACTAGTCGCCAACCTTTTTGCGATGCAGGATGAATATGTGCCTATGGATACCTGTCAGCGGAAAAAATACTATCTGGCAAAGCGGGAGCTTTTTAATCAGTTAAAAGTAGGTAAGAACAAAAAAACGGATATTGAAAAAGCCGGACTCATGATCTTCCTGAACAAAACCTGTTTTAATGGCCTGTACAGGGTAAATAGAAAGGGATTTTTCAATGTGCCTATGGGGGCTTACAGGAATCCGTTGATTTGTGATAGCGATAATCTTTATGCTGTTTCCAGAAAACTTGAAAATGTAACAATAGTAAATGGCGATTATAGACAGTCCTCTGATTTTATAGATGAATCAACTTTTGTTTATTTTGACCCACCATATAGACCGTTGACGGAAACAGCGAGTTTTACGGCATACACTGAAAACCTGTTCGGCGATAGGGAACAGATGGAACTCGCAGGATTTGTCGGTGAAATGGACAGAAAAGGAGCCAAGATTGTTGTGAGCAATTCTGATCCAAAAAATGCTGACATAAATGATCGTTTTTTTGATGATATCTATGCCTCCCATAAAATCAGGCGTATAGAAGCGACTCGCATGATTAACTGTAACAGTGAGTCGAGAGGAAAGATTAAGGAATTGCTTATTTTTAACTTTTAGCATGTATTATGTGAGAAAAGTGGCAGGATAGGATATTGAATTGAAAAGGAATTTTAATAACTGGTTGGCAGGGTTTCGTAATAGCATCGCAAATTATGGATATTATGTTGATTTTGAAAAAGTCTATCGCAATGTTGATGCCATTAGGGTAGAACTGAATATCCTCAATTCTCTTGTCGGATCAAGGAATATTAAAAAGGTTTCGTAGTTTATTTAAAAAAATAGGATTTCAGTTAAAGCTGGACATTAAATAGGCGCCCAGGCGAAAAACGGGGTGCCTTTATTTTTTTGTCCAGCGGGGGAAAGAAAGCAAACACGATGCCTGGCATCGGGCAGACAGAGGCTAAAAGATAGAGGTTAAGGCAAGGGAAGGGGAGCGGTTTTTTCCCATGTACCCAATCAGAACGGCGGCAGGAAAGCCTGGCGTTGACATGCGGAAAGGCAAAGGCTGGGATAACCTGCCGAACTTGTCGAACTTATTGAACTTGCCGAACTTGCCGAAACGTGAAACTTTGGCGGGTTTGGCATATCTGAAACGTGCGGCAACATCGACGGGGACATTTTCAGGATATTTTGGGTAAGATGCCTGATAGCCGTTTACATGGCACATGTGGCAGACAAAAAAGCTACGGCGTAAAGGCTACGTCGCCCATACGCCGTATTTTGCCACTTTATCCCCACTTTGCCTGATAGGCGCCAACAGGTTTCTGGCCTGCCTCCAGAGGCTTTGAATGGGGTATGCGGACTGTTTGGACTACTTGATTTTGGCTTCCTTGTACAGGACGTGTTTCTTTGCCTTGGGGTCAAACTTGGTGATTTCCAGTTTGCCGGGCATAGTGCGTTTGTTCTTGGTTGTCGTGTAGAAGTGACCGGTACCCGCAGTGGATTCCAGCTTGATTTTTTCTCTACCAGCTTTGGCCATGACAGAAACTCCTCAAAAAGCAAAAAAGGTGTCGTAAGATAATCAGATTTTCTCGCCGCGGGCACGCATGTCAGCAAGGACAGCATCAATGCCAAGCTTGTCGATAATGCGCAAACCGGCATTGGAGATGCGCAGGGAAACCCATCGGTTTTCAGATTCAACAAAGAAACGGCGGCGATGCAGGTTGGGCATGAAGCGGCGTTTAGTGACGTTGTGGGCGTGAGAGATCTTGTGACCGGAGACTGGTTTTTTCCCGGTGACCTGACAGACACGAGCCATTGTTGATACCTCCTGAAATATTTAAGAAAGCGTGATTTTATACAGAAAAATTATAAAAAGCAATAAAAATTCAATAAAAACATGTTATTGGATGAATTAATTGTATCTTGATTTTTTATGTATGGATACAATATCACCAGTTTCGGGGTCGTTCCAAGGCAGTTCCAGCCATGGATGGCAAAGCGGGAAAAGGGAAGGAAAAAGCCTGTTTTCCCGTGTTGTTTCTGTGTTGTTTTTACGCACGCTGTCATCGGGTATCAGCAGGTTTTCAGGGAGATGCCGTGCAGGAAAGTGCCTGAAAAGCTATAATCTGATTTTGGAAAAAAAGGATAAAGACCATGCGTGTACTCAAAAAAGCGCTCACATTCGATGATGTGCTCCTCATTCCAGCACATTCTACCATTCTCCCCAAAGACGCTGACCTGAAAACAAAGCTGACCAAAGGTATTACGCTCAATATTCCCTTGCTTTCCGCCGCGATGGATACGGTTACCGAGTCCAGCCTGGCCATTGCGATGGCAAGACAGGGAGGTATCGGTATCATCCACAAGAACATGAACGCTGCTGAACAGGCAAAAGAGGTTGATCGGGTCAAACGGTTTGAGGCCGGTGTTGTGACTGATCCGATCACGATTCCGCCAAGCATGAAAATCCGTGAAGTGATGGCCTTGTCCCATCAGTATGGTATCAGCGGTTTTCCTGTTGTCCAGGGGCCAAACCGTACAGTGGTTGGCATTATCACCAATCGTGACCTCCGCTTTGAGGAAGAACTGGATATCGCTGTCCGTGAACGGATGACGCCCCGCGAAAAACTGGTGTTCATCAAGGAAGGGCAGTCCCTGGATGACGCCAAGCGCCTGATGAACCGCAACCGCCTCGAACGTGTGCTGGTTGTCAATGACCGCTTTGAATTGCGTGGCCTGATTACTGTCAAGGATATCAGGAATACCAACGATTATCCGTTTGCCTCCAAGGACAAGTACGGCAAATTGTTGGCTGGTGCCGCAGTCGGTGTGGGTCCTGACAATGATGAACGGATTGAGATGCTGGTTAATGCGGGTGTTGACGTGCTGGTTGTCGATACGGCGCATGGTCACTCCCAAGGGGTTCTTGACCGCGTCAAATGGATCAAGCTGCATTATCCGGACATCCAGGTCATTGGTGGCAATATCGCGACGGCTGATGCCGCACGTGCCCTGGTCGATCATGGCGCTGATGCCGTCAAGGTCGGTATTGGCCCTGGTTCCATCTGCACGACCCGTATCGTTGCCGGTGTCGGGGTTCCGCAAATTACGGCAATTTCCGATGTGGCTGATGCCCTGAAGGGAACCGGCGTTCCGTGTATCGCTGATGGCGGTATCCGGTTTTCCGGCGATGTCTCCAAGGCGATTGCGGCAGGCGCTTCCACCGTCATGATGGGCAGCATGTTTGCGGGCACTGATGAGGCGCCAGGCGAAATTATCCTGTATCAGGGCAGAAGCTACAAGGCTTACCGTGGCATGGGCAGTATCGGCGCGATGGAACGGGGTTCTGCTGACCGCTATTTCCAGGATGAATCCAAACAGCAGCCTGACAAGCTGGTGCCAGAAGGTATTGAAGCCCGTGTGCCTTACAAGGGCAGTGTCAATGCGATTGTTTTCCAGCTGGTGGGAGGCCTGCGTTCTTCGATGGGATACTGTGGCTGCAGAACCATCACGGAAATGCAGGAAAAAGCCGTCTTCGTGGAAATCAGCGCGGCAGGCATGCGTGAGTCCCATGTACACGATGTGCAGATTACGAAAGAGGCTCCAAACTACCATCTCGAATAAGGCGGGAAAGGGCAGGTTTTCCTGCCTTTTTTTGTGGTTCTGTTTTTTTCATGGGAATTGTTATGCATTCCAGGATACTGATTCTTGATTTTGGTTCCCAGGTCACCCAGCTGATTGCCAGGCGTGTCCGTGAGGCCGGCGTGTTCTCTGAAGTTGTGCCTTATGATGTTGAACCCGGATTCATCCAGGATTATGCGAAGGATGGAACGCTAAAAGGCATCATCCTTTCTGGCGGTCCTAACAGTGTTACAGAAGGCGATACCCCCCGAAGCCAGCAGGTTGTGTTTGAACTGGGCGTTCCGGTTTTGGGTATCTGCTATGGGATGCAGGCGATGGCTGCCCAGTTGGGTGGCAGGGTCGAAAATGGCAAGGTTCGTGAATTCGGTTATGCCGAAGTGTTTGCCCAGACGGGCTGCAGGCTGTTTGACGGCATCGCCGATACGGTTTTGCCAGATGGCTCTGCCATGCTGAAAGTCTGGATGAGCCATGGTGACAAAGTGACGGCCCTGCCGGCAGGCTTTAGGGTCGTGCTGTCCAATGACGCCTGTCCGGTTGCGGGCATGGCAGATGAATCACGGGGGTTCTATGCGGTTCAGTTCCATCCGGAAGTCACCCATACCGTGCAGGGCAAGGCCATTTTGAACCGTTTTGTCCATGACATCTGTGGCTGCCAGTCTGACTGGAACATGCCGGACTATGTCAGTGAGGCTGTTAAGGCCATCCGTCAGAAAGTGGGGCAGGATGATGTCATTCTTGGGCTTTCCGGTGGGGTTGATTCCAGCGTTGCCGCCGCCCTTATCCACCGCGCAATCGGTGACCAGCTGACCTGTGTGTTTGTCGATCACGGCCTTTTGCGTCTGAATGAAGGCAAGATGGTGATGGATATGTTCGCCCGTAACCTGGGTGTTAAGGTTATCCATGTCGATGCATCCGAACAGTTCATGAAACAGCTTGCCGGTGTGGTTGACCCGGAGGAAAAAAGAAAGATTATCGGCAGGGAATTTGTTGAGGTGTTCCAGCGTGAGGCAGGCAGGATCAAAAATGCCAAATGGCTGGCACAGGGCACCATCTATCCGGATGTCATTGAAAGTGCGGGAAAGGGCAAAAAGGGGCAGACTATCAAGAGCCACCACAATGTCGGCGGGTTGCCGGATACACTGAACCTGAAGTTGCTGGAACCTTTATCTGAGCTTTTCAAGGATGAAGTCCGTGAACTGGGACTTGCATTGGGGCTGCCCCGCGAGATGGTTTACCGCCATCCTTTCCCCGGACCGGGGCTTGGTGTCCGTATTCTGGGCGAAGTCAGGAAAACCTATGCCGACCTCCTGCGGCAGGCAGATGCCATTTTTATGGAAGAGTTGCGCAATACGCCTTCCGGACAGGTATCTGACAGGGGAGAGCCGGTCAGCTGGTATGATGCGACCAGCCAGGCATTTTCCGTTTTTTTGCCGGTCAAGTCTGTTGGGGTGATGGGTGATGGCCGCACTTATGAGTATGTTGTGGCATTGCGGGCTGTCCAGACGCAGGATTTCATGACGGCGCAATGGGCGCACCTGCCACATGAACTGCTGGGCAGGGTCTCAAACCGTATCATCAATGAAGTCAAGGGGATTAACCGTGTGGTTTATGACATCTCGGGGAAACCGCCTGCCACGATCGAGTGGGAATGACGGAAATGACGGCCTAGTCTGCCTGGACGGTGCGTATCCGGACTATGCGGACACAACCGGCAGAAGCTAACTGGTGGACAAGCGCATGGACTGAAAAATGGCAGGCTGGAATTACAAAACGGGTTTTGGCAGCAATGGGGACAATTCATCTTGAAGGTCTTGGGGAAACTTGGGGAAAATAGTCTTGGCTTATACCGTCAAAGAGATTTTTTATTCATTGCAGGGAGAAGGTAACCGGACAGGACGTCCAGCCGTTTTCTGCCGTTTCACAGGGTGCAATCTCTGGTCAGGGCGAAAGCAGGATCGTGCCAGTGCTGTCTGCCGTTTCTGTGATACGGATTTTGTCGGGACATCTGGTTCTTTAGGCGGGCGGTATGCTACGGCAGAGATGTTGGCCAGCCAGATAATGGCTTTATGGCCAGCGGATTACCCTGCATCCCGCTATCTGGTGTTTACCGGCGGGGAACCGTTGCTCCAGCTGGATGAATCCCTGATTGATGCCATGCATCAAAGGGGATTTGAGGTCGCGGTTGAAACGAATGGAACGATTGCCGTGCCAGCAGGTGTGGACTGGGTTTGTGTTAGCCCTAAAGCGGGCGCAAAACTGGTTGTCCGCCAGGGGGATGAGCTCAAGGTTGTTGTTCCGCAGGAGGGACAGAACCTGAAAGCGTATGAACAGCTGGATTTTACCCATTATTATCTTCAGCCGATGGATGGAGAAAACCGCCAGCAAAACGTTAAAATAGCAGTAGAAACCTGTCTGAAGCATCCACAATGGAAACTGAGCTTGCAGATCCATAAATATTTACAGATACCTTGAATATCGCATGCTGACGAT
>CAZWTQ010000003.1:10162-29322 GCA_964636975.1 uncultured Oxalobacter sp.
AATTGAATTTGATGCGGGACACCGCATACCCGACCATCGCAGCCAGTGCCGGAATATGCATGGGCATCGGTATGTTTTGCATATTACGCTGGAAGGCAGACCAGTTGATCAGGACGGTCACGCCGCCAATGGCATGATTTTGGATTTTTCAGATGTGAAAAAGCTGGCGGAAGATCATCTGGCGTCCAAATGGGATCATGCGTTTTTGGTGTATGAGAAAGATACGGTTATCAGGAATTTCCTGGAGAGCCTGCCGGATCATAAAACGGTTGTCCTGGATAAGGTTCCAACGGCGGAAAATCTGGCGAATATCGCTTTTTGTTTGTTGAAGGATGTCTATGCGGATTTTTACGGCAATGCGCTGGCATTGAAGGCAGTTAGGATTTATGAAACACCCAATTGCTGGGCTGAAGTCACTGCGGAAACAGTAGATGCGTGAGCAGATGTGTGATGAGCGGTATATGCGTGAAGCATTGCGCCAGGCAGAACTGGCAAGTGCAGCAGGCGAGGTGCCGGTTGGAGCAGTAATTGTACGAAATGGTGAAGTGATTGCCCGTGGATATAACCAGCCGGTTTCAACGCATGACCCAACTGCCCATGCAGAGATTGTTGCCCTGCGCCAGGCGGCAAAGGCATGTGGCAATTACCGTCTGCCGGATTGCGAGATGTATGTCACGCTGGAGCCTTGCGTCATGTGTGTCGGCGCAATAATGCATGCCCGACTGAAACGGATTGTTTTCGGCGTAAATGACCCGAAAACAGGGGCTTGTGGCAGTGCGGTCGATCTGGTGTCAGATGCTTCCCTGAACCATCATGCAGAAGTTGCTGGCAATGTAATGGCAGATGACTCGGTTGCCATCCTGAGGCAGTTTTTTTCGGCAAGGCGCGCGCAAGCAAAGGCAAGAAAACTGCGGGAGAAGACGCTTGCAGGGAATGGCAAATCCTGAACAACTGAACAAAATAATTGCTGATGAAAAACGTTCTGATGTTGCTGGGCATGCTGGTAGCCGGTGCTTTTTCCGTACATTTTCCCGTACGGGCAGAAGATGCTGTGGCGGCTCCGTCAGCTACCATGCAGGCGACAGCTGGACAGGAAATAGCTGGACAGGAAATTCCAGAACTGATACAGGAGCCAGGAGCGATGAAAAATGTCTCGATTGCGTTGGTTGCACCCAGTGGCTATACCTTGCCGGTATCACGTTATGAGCAGGGTGTTAAAGTCCTTGAAGAGCGTGGTTTCAGGGTCACCAGTTATTACAGGCCGGAATTGCATCATGAGCGCTTTGCGGGAACAGATGCCTTTCGGTTGCACCAGATTAGGGAGGCCTATAAAAACCCTGATGTCACACTGGTCATGGCGGTACGGGGTGGGTATGGCGCAAGCCGGTTGCTGGAAAAACTGGATTTCCGGCAAATGGCAGCCAGTGGCAAGATATTTGTCGGCTACAGTGACATGACAGCCATCCAGATGGGATTGCTGAAATATGGAGCAGTGAGTTTCCATGGCCCCATGGTTTACAGTGACTACGGACTCGATAATCCCAGCCGTTATACGATTGAACATTTCGAGCAGGTGCTGACCCATCCAGTGACAACCCTGCAATGGCCACAGGCAGACAATCCGGAGGTTGATGTGTCAGGGATATTCTGGGGAGGAAACCTGACGATGATATCCCATCTGGCGGGAACCCGGTGGATGCCGGATATCAGGGATGGTATCCTGTTTCTGGAAGATGTCAGCGAGCATCCATACCGGATAGAACGGATGCTGATTCAGCTGGATGAGGCCGGTATTTTGCGGAAACAGAAAGCGCTGGTTCTAGGACATTTCACCGGCTACCGGTTGTATGATGAAGATAATGGTTATAGTTTTGAAACGATGCTGGCATGGTTTCGGAAGCGCTCTCCGGTTCCAGTGATTACAGGGTTGCCGTTTGGCCACACAAAGGAAAAGGCAACTTTGCCAGTCGGGGCGAAGGCACATCTCCAGTCGAAAGCGGGAGTGGTGACTTTGGATTTGAGCGGTTATCCGACGGTGAAATGACATTTGCCATTACCAGGGCTCATTACCAGAGAAAAGAGGGAAAAGATGCAGGAACTCAGAAAAATCCAATATGACCTGCCTGATATGCAGTCAGGCAAAAGGATACTTGCCGATGCATGGGCACAAGTGCCCCGTACACTTTCCCGTGAAGAAAGGGCAGCTTGCCGGAATCGGGTTAAACAGCTGCTCAGGGAAAAAAATGCTGTTTTAGTCGCCCATTATTATGTGGATGGCGATATTCAGGATCTGGCAGAAGAAACAGGAGGATGTGTGGCAGATTCCCTGGAGATGGCACGGTTTGGTAGAGATTGCCCCGCCAAGACCCTGGTGGTTGCTGGCGTTCGTTTCATGGGAGAGACAGCAAAGATATTGAGTCCGGAAAAAAAGATACTGATGCCTGCGTTGGATGCTTTCTGTTCACTGGATCTTGGCTGTCCCGTAGATGATTTCACAACGTTTTGTGACCAGCATCCTGATCGGACGGTTGTGGTTTACGCAAATACCAGTGCGGCAGTCAAGGCACGGGCTGACTGGATGGTGACTTCTTCCATTGGTCTGGAAATTGTAAGCCATCTCAAGGAGCAGGGGCAGAAAATCATTTGGGGGCCTGACCGTCATCTGGGCAGTTACATCCAGGAACAGACAGGGGCAGATATGTTGCTGTGGCAGGGTTCCTGTCTGGTACATGATGAATTCAAGGCGGCAGAGCTTTATTTGCTGAAGCAGGAACATCCTGATGCGAAAGTTCTGGTGCATCCGGAAGCTCCGGCTTCCGTGATTGAGCTGGCAGATGTCGTAGGTTCAACATCCCAGATTCTGAAGGCGGTGAAGACGATGGATGCGGAAACATTCATCATTGCTACAGACAAAGGCATTTTCCACAAGATGCAGCAGGTCTCTGACAAGACCCTGCTGGAAGCGCCAACAGCAGGCAATGGCGCGACCTGCAAAAGTTGTGCACAATGTCCCTGGATGGCAATGAGTTCACTGGAAAATCTGGTTCGGGTGCTGGAAACTGGAGAGAATGAAGTGTTTGTCGAGGAAACGATCAGGAAAAAGGCGATTGTCTGCATCGAACGGATGCTAAATTTTTCAGCAACTTTGAAAGCGACAAAAAACAGGGAACAGGAACTGACATCAGGAATGGGGTGTGCATGAGACAGTTTGATTCGTTGCCGGTGGACAAACTTCAGCAGGAGGTGGTTGCAAACGTCAGGGCTGCCTTGGCGGAAGATGTTGGAACAGGGGATTTGACGGCCTCTTTACTGCCCGCAGATGAAACAGCTACTGCCCGGCTGATTGTCCGTGAACGGGCTGTGCTGTGTGGCGTTCCCTGGTTCGAGACTGTCATGGCGATGGTCGATGATCGTATCAGGGTTAAATGGCAGTATGCCGAAGGAGATGTCATGCTGGCTGGCAGTGAGGTCTGCAGTCTGGCTGGAACTGTCCGTTCCCTGTTGACTGCTGAACGGACAGCCCTGAATTTTTTACAGCTGCTCTCTGGTGTGGCAACTGCAGTCAGGGAATATGTCGACCTGGTCAAAGGGACGCAGACCGGCATTTACGATACACGGAAAACGATTCCCGGTTTGAGGCTTGCCCAAAAATATGCAGTCAGGGTCGGCGGTGGCAACAACCAGCGTCTGGCATTGTACGATGCCATTCTGATTAAGGAAAACCATATTGCGGCAGCAGGAGGGATTCCTGAAGTTTTGGCAGAAGCCGCAAAACAGCATGGCGTACCTGTACAGATTGAGGTGGAAACCATTACACAGTTGCGGCAGGCTCTTGCAGCAGGAGCCCAGTCCATATTGCTGGATAATTTTTCGCTGGAAAATATGCGCGAGGCGGTCAGAATTGCCCATGCAGGTTATCCGGACGCAGTACTGGAAGCATCTGGTGGCATTAACCGTGAGACAGTCCGGGCAATTGCAGAGACCGGGGTTGACCGGATTTCAATCGGTGAACTGACAAAATCTGTCAGGGCAACCGACTATTCGCTCAGGATTATTGAATAGCCAGTCAAATAGTCGGCTGTTGTTTCAATGTTGTTGCCACATCTGGCGACGTTTTTGGACAGTTTCTAGGAAAGTAACATAACTGGTTGATTTTTAAGAAGAAAGTTGTAAGAATGAGTGATAATGATATTGTAGTGAAGAAGATCGATCTGGCAAAACAGCGTGTTCAGAAAGCCCTGCAGGAATACGCCCTCAATCAGGCGATGCTAAAAGAAAAGATTGAATGGAAAGATTTGACAGGGTTTCTGGCCGTCTGGAACGAGGAATACAATAGCCATGCGTCGATGCTGGAAAACAAAGATAAACTGTTCCAGCTATCGATGCTGATTAGCAATCTGGATATCCAGCTGGATATGCTGCGTGCCACGAAAGGCTGGCAGAAACTTTCAGAAGAAACAGCGCTGATCCAGCTTCCCCTTGAGCTGGAAATCATTTCAAGAACAGTTTCTTCCATCTAGGAAACGGATACTTTTCTTCCTATGAGTATCTCTATCCAGATAGAAGATTTTGATTTGTCTGCAGAAGTTGCCAGGCTTCGGGCATCTTCTCCCAGGATTGGTGCCGTGGTGTCCTTTCTCGGTACGGTCAGGGACATCCATGGTCAGGCGGATGATGCAGTCTTATCCCTGGAGCTGGAGCATTATCCGGGCATGGCAGAGAAAGTGCTGCAGGAATTGGAGATTGAGGTTCGGGCACGGTGGCGGATTGAGGATATGGCCATTATCCACCGTGTCGGAAAGCTGAAACCGGCAGATCAGATTGTTTTGGTAATTGTCTGTTCTCAGCATCGTCATGAGGCTTTTGAAGCCTGTGCCTATGCGATGGATATGCTGAAAGCCCGTGTGCCTTTCTGGAAAAAAGAGATAACAGGAAAGGGGAATCACTGGGTTGACGCAAAGCCTACGAACGAGAAAATTGCCTCCAGATAGCAGTCAGTTTGGTATCTGCGCCACCTTTCTGAAAGAAAATTGATGGTTTGACCGGTTTTCTTGCGATTGGCTTTAATCCGGATTATGATTGCCTGCTAAAGGTGATGGTGTTCCACCTTATCTCGTATAAAACCGCTGTTTGATTTGTTGTCTGAAACAGCTGATGACGCCTGTCTTATCACCGGGGTGGTGAAGGCAGGCGTTTTTTATTTTATGTCTGCTTTCCCTTATGGAAAATATTTGTATGGAATCACTGAGAGGAACATGATGGGTTGGGTTGCAGTTGGTATTGGTGCCGCCTGTGGCGCCTGGTTGCGGTGGATGCTGGGAAATCTGTTAAATGCCGTACATGACCATATTCCCCTGGGAACGCTGGTGGCAAATCTGGTTGGTGGATATCTGATTGGAATTGCTACGGCGTTTTTCAGCAGTCATGGAGGAATTAGCCCTGAATGGCGGCTGCTAATTGTGACGGGCTTCATGGGAGGGCTGACGACGTTTTCGACATTTTCCGCGGAAACGATGCTACTACTTCAGCGGGGCGAATATTTATGGGCAGGTGCTCAGCTCCTGTTGCATGTCGCAGGATCCGTCCTGTTGTGTCTGATGGGTTTTGCCTGTTATCGGCTGTTTTCAAACGCATGACTGTTTTCCCCTGTTGTCTTTCCGGAGATTTTCTGGAATTTGGTTGTAAAAACCTTGAAAACGGCGTTTTGCACCCTATATAAGCACTAACACAACATATTAGGGGGTTGGTATGCGTCAGGATAAATTAACAACGAAGTTACAGGAAGCTATCTCAGATGCACACAGCCTGGCAGTGGGTGGCGATAATCAGTATATTGAACCTTCCCACCTGTTATTGGCGATGTTGCAGCAAAGTGATGGCAGTACACGTTCGTTACTGCAGCGTGCAGGCGTTAATGTTGCGCAGCTTGAGTCTTCCTTGAAAACATCCCTTGACCGTTTGCCGAAAGTCAGCGGTCATGGAGGGAATCTCCAGATCGGCAGGGATTTGATAAACCTGCTGAATCTGACCGAAAGGGAATCGATTAAACGCAAGGATGAATACATCGCCAGTGAAATGGTGTTATTGGCCTTGTTGGAAGACAAGTCAGAAGCTGGTCGGCTTGCCCGTGAGGCGGGTTTGACCCGGAGTGCTCTGGAATTAGCAATTAAAGCCGTCAGGGGAGACGGGACAGTAAATTCTGCAGATGCTGAATCCCAGCGGGAAGCATTGAAGAAATATACACTGGATCTGACTGAGCGGGCACGGAACGGCAAGCTGGATCCCGTCATCGGTCGTGATGATGAAATCCGGCGTGCCATTCAGGTTCTGCAACGGCGTACGAAAAACAATCCGGTTCTAATCGGTGAACCCGGTGTTGGCAAGACGGCAATTGTTGAAGGGCTTGCCCAGCGTATTGTCAATGAGGAAGTGCCTGAAAGCCTGAAAGGTAAACGGGTGCTTGCACTGGATATGGCGGCTCTGCTGGCAGGTGCGAAATACCGTGGAGAATTTGAAGAACGTCTGAAAGCTGTTTTGAACGAACTGGCGAAAGACGAAGGGCAGGATATTGTCTTCATCGATGAAATTCATACGATGGTAGGTGCAGGCAAATCGGAAGGCGCGATGGATGCCGGCAATATGCTGAAACCGGCATTGGCTCGTGGCGAATTGCATTGTGTTGGTGCAACGACTTTGGATGAGTACCGCAAATATATTGAAAAAGATGCTGCACTCGAACGTCGTTTCCAGAAGATTATGGTAGACGAGCCTTCTGTTGAAGATACCATCGCCATTCTTCGCGGGTTGCAGGAAAAATATGAAATGCATCATGGTGTCGAGATTTCTGATCCGGCGATTATTGCAGCGGCCGAACTGTCCAACCGGTATATCACCGACCGGTTCCTGCCTGACAAGGCGATTGACCTGATTGATGAGGCAGCCTCGCGGATCAAGATGGAAATCGATTCCAAGCCGGAAGTCATGGACAAGCTTGACCGTAAGATTATCCAGTTGAAGATTGAACGTGAGGCTGTCCGTAAAGAAACGGATGATGCATCCAAAAAACGTATGGTACTGCTGGAAGAGGAAATTGCGCGCCTTGAAAAGGAATATGCAGATTACAACGAAATTCTGAAGGCGGAAAAGGCTTCTGTCGAAGGATCCAAGCATACGAAAGAGGAGATCGAAAAAGTCCGTCTCCAGATTGACGAAGCGAAACGTCAGGGCGATTACCAGAAAATGTCTGAACTGATGTACGGCGTTTTGCCTGACCTGGAAAATCGGCTGAAAGTGGAAGCAGGCGGGAAGGATGGTAAGGCTGATGAAAAGCCGAAACTGCTTCGTACAGAGGTGAATGCGGAAGAAATTGCAGAAGTCGTTTCCCGTGCTACTGGTATTCCGGTTTCCAAGATGATGGAAGGGGAACGTGCAAAACTGTTGCGCATGGAGGATGAACTGCATAAACGGGTCATCAGTCAGGACGAAGCGGTTGTTGCGGTCTCTGAAGCCATCCGTCGTTCGCGTGCAGGGTTGTCTGACCCGAACAGGCCTTACGGTTCTTTCATGTTCCTAGGACCAACTGGCGTCGGCAAGACGGAGCTGTGCAAGGCTTTGGCTTCATTCCTGTTTGATACGGAAGATGCGATGATTCGTATCGACATGAGCGAGTTCATGGAAAAGCATTCAGTTGCCAGGTTAATTGGTGCGCCTCCAGGATATGTTGGCTATGAAGAAGGTGGCTATCTGACAGAAGCAGTTCGCCGTAAACCATACAGCGTCATCTTGCTGGATGAAATTGAAAAAGCTCATCCGGATGTTTTCAACGTCTTGCTACAGGTACTGGATGATGGTCGGATGACTGATGGCCAGGGACGGACAGTTGATTTCAAGAACACGGTCATCGTGATGACATCGAACCTGGGATCTCACCTTATCCAGTCGATGGCGGGCAGTGAGCAGAAAGCCATCAAGGATGCCGTCATGGGTGAAGTCCGGCAACATTTCAGGCCGGAATTCATTAACCGTATCGATGAAATCGTGGTCTTCCATGCACTGGATGACAAGAACATCGGTTCCATTGCACGTATCCAGCTGGATTTGTTGAACAAACGTTTGGTTGCCATGGATATGTCGCTGGAAATTTCGGATGTAGCATTGCATAAGATTGCCGATGCCGGATTTGATCCGCTGTTCGGGGCGCGTCCGCTGAAACGGGCTATCCAGAATCTCATCGAAAATCCGCTGTCTAAGGAAATCCTTGAAGGCAAGTTTGGATCAGGTGATATGGTTCAGATTGATGTCGAAAATGACAAACTGGTTTTCAGAAAGAAACCATTAGCAGGCTGATAGATCAGTCTTTCGAAAGAGCCAGGTGTTTCCTGGCTCTTTTGTTATTTAAGGAATATCAAAGAATATCTCCGGCATAATCGGCAAGCCGTGAGCGTTCTCCCCTGGCAAGCAGAATGTGACCGCTATGCTCCCATCCCTTGAAACGATCGACGACATAAGTCAATCCGCTTGAGCCTTCAGTCAGGTATGGGGTATCAATCTGGGCAAGGTTACCCAGACAGACGATTTTAGTACCAGAACCAGCGCGGGTAATCAGGGTTTTCATCTGCTTGGGAGTTAAATTCTGAGCTTCATCAATAATCACGAATTTCTTGATAAAAGTTCTGCCTCGCATGAAATTCATGGATTTGATGGAGATACGTGACTGGATCAGGTCGTGGGTTGTCTGCCGTTCCCATGAACCGGCTTCCTGATTACCAGATGTCAGGACTTCAAGGTTGTCATCAAGCGCACCCATCCAGGGAGACATTTTCTCTTCTTCTGTACCTGGCAGGAAGCCGATATCTTCTCCAATGGGAATAGTCGGGCGGGTGACGATAATTTCATTATACCGCTGGCTATCAAAAGTCTGTGAAAGTCCGGCTGCCAGGGTTAATAGCGTTTTGCCAGTTCCTGCCTGGCCGACAATGGTCACAAAATCGATGTCAGAATCCATCAACAGGTTCAGTGCGAAGTTCTGTTCAGCATTCTTCGCATGGATACCCCAGACATTGTCCTTGCCGACTGTATAATCATGCAGGGTCTTGATGGAGGCATTTCCATCACGAATTGCTGTTACACGAGCTTGGAAAGGCGGGGAGGTTCCATCCTGCTCCAGATAGACAAATTGATTAACCAGCAGGGAAGGGACAATCGATCCCTGGAAAGTATAGACAGTCTGGCTGTAACCATGATGATCATTTTCCGTCCGGGTTTTCAAGTTGGTGCTGTTGGTATCCCAGAAATCATCTGGCAGCTGAAGGATTCCCGGATAAAGCAGGTCTTGGTCATCCAGCACCTGATCATTAAAATAGTCTTCCGCAGAAAGACCCGATGCCCGGGCTTTCAGCCGGATGTTGATGTCCTTTGAGACCAGTACAACCATTTGGCCTTTCTGGTTCTTTGAAAGCTCGATAACGGCATCGAGAATTTGGTTATCCGGGCTATTGCCATTTTCTTTGATAGTCCGTTTGCCAGTTGCAGCCTGAAGATACAGTTTGCCTTTTGCTTCAATATTGCCCAGTTTATCCAGTGGAATGCCCTGGGATAAAAGAACATTACTGTCCACATCAGCGATGAGCCTATCCAGCACTCTAGAAATTTGCCTTGCATTTCTTGCCGTATCTGAAAGTCCCTGTTTATGCGCATCAAGTTCTTCCAATATTTTCATCGGGATGAAGATATCGTGTTCTTCAAACTTGAAAAGCGATGTGGGATCATGTATCAGGACATTTGTGTCCAGCACAAAAATCTTGGGAATGCCTGACAAACTGGCTGCTTTACTTAAAGGCGTCTGCCGATTGGTTCCGGTCAGTTTCTTTTTGGGGATAGGCTGGTTCTGGGAATGTCCTGGTCTGACTTTGATGCGATCCCTGATCTGGGTTGATGGGCTGTTTTCAGGAATGACAACTTCCTGATGCCGAACTTGGTCAGCAGGTTTCTGGGGCATTTTAGGCAATGGCATGTCAGCTCCGTTGCATGGAATTCCTCATTTCCGAGGAATTATTTAGATACTGGATAAGCCCTGTGGAAAAACAAATTATTTTTTTTGCATATCCTGGACAGCCTGAAGGACATCATCGACATGCCCTGCCACTTTAACATTGCGCCATTCCCGGACAAGTTCACCTTGGGCATTGACTAGAAACGTGCTACGTTCTATGCTCCGGCTCAGTTTCCCGTAGCGTTTCTTGACTTTCATCACATCGAAACGGTTACAGAGAACTTCTTCCGGGTCTGAAATCAGGGGAAATGGCAGGGCAAGTTTCCTGGAGAAATTTTCGTGGGATTTCAGACTGTCCCTGCTGACACCGACAACAGCAGTACAGGCATCCTGGAATGCCTGGTAGGCATCCCTGAAATTGATGCTTTCAGTTGTACATCCCGGGGTGTTGTCTTTTGGATAAAAGTAGATAACAAGATTCTTGCCTTTGTAATCAGAAAGACTGAAAGGTTTAATGGTAGATTCAGCAGAAAATTCTGGAATTGGCTGATTGATACTCAAGGTTTCGTTTGAAATGGCCATTCTTACATTACAAGTCAAAGTTGTCAGATATCAGTTTTTACAGGTCTGTCCAGACAATGCATAGCACAGTAAAAACAGACTCATGATAATGATAATCTGAAGTATGTCCGAAAGGAACAGTGAAATGGAGGATTTTGGTATGCAAGTCAAATACCCTGCCTGAAAGGGATATTTATGATGTACTGCGAAAATCGGCAGGATTCCGGACGATCTTTAATTTTCTGATAAGGACTTGATTATTTATAGTCAACTCTTCAAAATAAATATTTCTCCTTGTCGGGAGGGGAGTTTTATCTAATTAGGATTCTGAGTGAGCATAAAATGCATACAATCGACAAATCTAAGAAGCTGGATAATGTCTGCTATGCTATTCGCGGTCCCGTACTTGACAGGGCGCGACAGATGGAAGAAGAAGGTCAAAAAATCATCAAACTAAATATCGGCAACGTCGGTGTTTTCGGTTTTGATCCGCCTGATGAACTTGTCCGAGACATGATCAGGAATATACGGAATGCGACAGCGTATTCTGATTCCAAGGGGATGTATTCTGCCCGCAAGGCAGTCATGCAGTATGCCCAGCAGAAACAGATTGATGGTGTGACGATTGATGATATTTATCTTGGTAACGGGGCTTCCGAACTGATTGTTTTGGGTATGCAGGCACTGTTGAACAATGGTGATGAAGTGCTGGTTCCTGCTCCGGATTATCCCTTGTGGACGGCAGCAATCACATTGGCTGGAGGCAAAGCAGTCCATTATGTCTGTGATGAAAACAATGACTGGATGCCAGATATTGCTGACATGCAAGCCAAGATTACGCCGAACACCAAGGCAATTGTCATTATCAATCCAAACAATCCAACAGGGGCAGTTTACTCAGAATCCTTGCTGAAACAGATTATCGATCTTGCCCGCCAGCATCAGTTGATTATCTTTGCTGATGAGATTTACGATAAATGCCTGTATGACGGTGTTACGCATACTTCCATTGCTTCCCTTGCCAATGATGTCCTGTTTTTGACCTTGAATGGCCTTTCCAAGAATTACAGGGCGTGTGGTTACCGTGTCGGCTGGATGATTGTTTCAGGAGAAAAACGGTATGCGAAAGACTATATTGTCGGACTGAACATGCTGTCGTCCATGCGACTCTGTTCCAACGTTCCTGGACAATTTGCCGTTCAGGCGGCATTGGGCGGTTATCAGAGTATCAATGATTTGGTGGCTTCTGGAGGTCGTCTTGAACGTCAGCGCACCTTAACACATAAGTTGCTGACGGAAATACCGGGGATAACCTGTGTGAAAGCCAAAGGTTCGCTTTATCTGTTTCCTCGTCTGGATCTGGAAATCTATCCCATCAAGGATGATCAGCAGTTTGCCTATGACCTGCTGGATCGTGAGAAAGTGCTGATTGTTCAGGGCACAGGTTTCAACTGGATTGCTCCTGACCATTTCCGGATTGTTTTCCTACCACCTTCAGATGATCTGAAGCTGGCCATTGGTCGTCTTGCCAATTATCTGGCCTACCTCCGCAAGAAGTTTGGCACAGAAGAACTTGCCCGCAAGAAATATGGAAAAACGTCCCAAAAACAGAAAGAATCGCAAGTTATCTGAAGTATTGCCAAATATTGAATCAAATATTGAATCAAAAAAATGAAGTTTGTAAGAGTTGGTATCCTGGGTCTGGGAACAGTTGGTTCTGGCACATTTAATGTCCTTATACGCAATCAGAGTGAAATTTTGGGACGGGCAGGGCGCCGTATCGAAGTGACGATGGTTGCCGACTGTGATGTCGAGCGTGCGAAAAGCATCGTCAACGGGGCTTGTGAAGTTGTCGCTGACGGTAATATTTTGGTCAATAATCCGGAAATCGATATTGTTGTTGAACTGATAGGCGGTTATACCGTTGCCAAGGAGTTCGTCCTGAAAGCCATTGAGAATGGCAAGCATGTTGTTACTGCAAACAAGGCATTGCTGGCGATGCATGGCAATGAAATCTTTGCAGCAGCCCAAAAGAAAAAAGTCATCGTTGCTTTTGAAGCGGCTGTTGCCGGCGGCATCCCGATTATCAAGGCACTCCGCGAAGGGCTGACTGCCAATCGGATTGAATGGATTGCAGGCATCATCAATGGCACAACAAACTTTATCCTCTCAGGAATGCGTGACAAAGGACTTAATTTCGAGACTGTCCTGAAAAATGCACAGGCATTAGGCTATGCGGAAGCTGACCCGACTTTTGATATTGAAGGAATTGATGCAGCTCACAAGGCGACCATCATGTCGGCAATTGCTTTCGGGGTACCGGTTCAGTTTGACAAGGCATATGTTGAGGGAATTATCGGGCTGGAATCTATCGATATCACTTATGCCGAGCAACTTGGATATCGCATCAAGCTGTTGGGTATCACTAAACGGATGGCAAATGGCATCGAATTGCGCGTCCATCCGACATTGATTCCTGAAAAGCGCCTGATTGCCAATGTTGAAGGGGCGATGAATGCCGTGTTGGTCAACAGCGATGCAGTTGGTGCTACCCTGTATTATGGCAAAGGTGCTGGTTCTGAACCGACAGCATCAGCAGTCATCGCAGATTTGGTTGATATTGCCCGTGTCGATACGGTCGATCCTGAACACCGTGTGCCCTATCTGGCATTCCAGCCAGATGCGATGAATGACACACCAATCCTGCCCATCACGGAAGTGATTACCAGCTACTATCTGAGAATGCAGGTCAAGGATCAGCCGGGAGTTCTTGCTGATATCACACAGATCCTAGCAGATTTGAGTATCTCCATTGATGCGTTCCTTCAAAAGGAGCCGCCAGAAGGTGAGACACTTGTCGATATCATCATTTTAACGCACCAGACCCGGGAAAAGAACATGAATGCTGCGATTGAAAAAATCGAGCAGATTTCAACAGTCATGGGTAAAGTCACCAAAATTCGCCTGGAAAACTTGCTATAACCATCTCTTCGCATTCATGAAAACGGGGAATGGAAAAGACGACAGACGAACCTATTTCGTTTTGTATCGAATAAAAACGTCGTGAATGCTCTTGTCGGAAGGCAAGGTAATAAAAAACCGGAGATTCAAAAGTCTCCGGTTTTTGCTTGGTATCTGGAATCGACTGATTAGACGTGTTCACCCAGAACGGAAACAGTGATGTTGACAACAACATCAGAGTGCAGAACAACGTCAACAGGATAGTCGCCGATAGCCTTGAATGGACCTTGTGGAAGACGAACCTGAGCCTTGTGGATATCAAAGCCCTGTTTGGTCAGTGCTTCGGCAATGTCGAAATTGGTAACAGAACCAAACAGACGACCATCGACACCAGATTTCTGCAAAATTTGGACAGTCAGACCAGAAAGTTTTTCTCCCTGCGCCCGTGCATCAGCTAGTTTAGCGGCTGCTGCGGCTTCCAGTTCAGCACGTTTGGTTTCGAATTCCTTGATAGCTTCGGCCGTTGCACGACGTGCGATGTGTTGAGGAATCAGGTAATTGCGGGCATAACCATCTTTGACCTTGACAACGTCACCGAGGTTGCCCAGATTGCCGACTTTTTCCAACAAAATTACTTGCATGTTTTTCTCCAATGTTCCTTAGATTAATCGACAATATCAGGCAGAGTGCAGGGAGGTATAAGGCAACAGAGCCAGGAAGCGGGCACGCTTGATGGCGGTGTCCAGCTGACGCTGGTAGTGTGCCTTGGTGCCAGTCAGACGGGCAGGCATAATCTTGCAGTTTTCCTGAATGAAATCTTTCAGGGTATCAATATCCTTGTAATCAATCTGTTCTACGTTTGCAACAGTGAAACGGCAGAATTTTTTGCGTTTGAACAGAGGGTTTTGCTGTTTGCGTTTATCTTTGTTTCTGCTCTTTTCGAATTTTTTGCCAAATGCCATTTTCAGCTCCTGTATAAAAATTTGATTTATTCTATCAGTGAAAAACCAGTGATATGAAATACTGGGTTCAGACTTTTCAGACTCCTTGTAGCGATAAAACCTTTAAACTGGTAAAAGCAGTTGGAAGGCAGTTTCTGGATTTCCCCTGCAATTTCTCCGATAGCGATAGCAGGGATACTTATGTCTACATTCCTCACTGTGCCAGCTTCCACCTGTCTGGATTGATGGTGCAGTGTCGCTGATATAACTGGAACGCCTGCTGGGGTATAACGGATAGCTGTCCGGTCTTTAATACCTGCAGAAAGTTCAAGCTTGTTTATAGGTGTCAGAAAAGCCTCCTTTATTAGTGTTAGTGCAATGGTTTTTCAACTTTAAGCGGACTGTTCAGTTGCGGAAACCTTACCAGTTTCTTCCTTCTGGGCAGATTTCATCATTGGAGAAGGCCCGGTTTCAGCGTGCTTCATCTTGATAGTCAGATGACGCAGAATGGCATCGTTGAACTTGAATGCAGTTTCCAGTTTATTCAGGGTTTCTCTGTCGCATTCAATATTCATCAAAACGTAGTGTGCCTTGGCAAACTTGTTGATCATATAGGCCAGCTGACGACGACCCCAGTCTTCGACCCGATGGATTTTACCACCGCTGGAAGTGACACTGTTTTTGTATCGTTCAATCATTGCCGGAACCTGTTCGCTCTGATCCGGATGAACGATGAAAACGATTTCATAGTGACGCATGCGTACTCCTTTTGGACGTTGAAAATATGCCCGCCCCTGGCGTCAAGTCGGGTGCGGGAAGAAGAAAAATCCAGATTCTAACACTGTTTGACTGTTTAATGCAATAATTCGAAAGATCCTGATTTTTTGGAAGATAAACAGGAACTGTCTTGTCCTGCCAGGATGAATCTTGTCTTGGCAGAAGATTGATGAGTACTATCGCAGTGATAGGACACAAGTCAGACAGACCAGAAAATCTTTTCTTTCTGTCATATCGGATAACCCATTTTGAAAACATCTCTGGCAGAGATGTAGAAAATCTTTTAAAATACATGTTCAAATGTACATATCTATATGGATTGTCAGTATTTTTAGTGTTAATAATTTAATTCAGATTTATTCATGATTGATGGAATAAGGTGACTATGATTAAATTGACAGTAAGACAGCAGGCGATCCTCGGTCTGATCAGGAATTCCATCGAGCGGACAGGTTTTCCACCGACGAGAGCAGAGATTGCGGCAGAACTAGGCTTCAGGTCTGTCAATGCAGCTGAAGAGCATCTTCAGGCATTGGCAAAGAAAGGCGTTATTGAAATAGTACCCGGCATTTCCAGGGGGATACGATTATTGCGTCATAGGGGGAAACATTCTGAAACAGAAAATTACGCAGGGCTCATGGAATTGCCATTAATCGGCTTTGTAGCTGCTGGTGCCCCAATTCTTGCCCGGGAACATATTGAGAGAACAATCCAGATTGATCCGTCGATATTTTCGAAAAAACCGGATTACCTGCTCAAGGTTCGTGATGCCTCCATGAAAAATGTCGGCATTTATGAAGGTGATTATATTGCGGTGAAAAAGACTTCCCAAATCAAGAACAATCAGATTACCGTTGCCCGTATCGGTGATGAAGTGACTGTCAAACGTTTCAGCAGAAAAGGGCGGGCAGTTGAACTATTATCGGAAAATCCGGATTTTGAACCAATTAAGGTGGATGGCAGGCTGGAAAATTTCCATATTGAAGGCATAGTAGTCGGGTTGATCCGTCCTTTGGAATGATATTCCCGAAGCTGGTGAAATAGCATCGGCTGACAGTGGGATGACAGTGTTATTGCCGGCCTTTTCTTGCCAGTATTTCAATTTGGCTGGCAATGCCCCGGAGAATATTGATTTCTTCAGATTCCAGATGGCAACGGAAGAATAATCGCCTAAGTCTTGGCATCAGCTTTTTGGGATTTTCCGGATCCAGGAAGCCAGAGGCAATCAGCGCTTTTTCCAGATGTTCAAACATCCCGTTGATCTGCTCAATTGTTGCAGGGGTTCCATGAAAACCAACGTTCTTTTCCATTTTGGTTTTGGGTAACTGTTTTTTGTCCAGCACTGCCATCCGGCATTCATAAGCCAGAACTTGGACTGCCTGAGCCAGGTTCAGTGAAGCATGCTCAGGATTGGCAGGAATGTTGATCACGGAATCACATTGCCCAACAATCCTGTTGGGCAATCCATAGCGTTCGCTACCAAAGACTAGTGCCTGTACCTGTTGTTGCACATGGTTTTCTTGCCAGCTTGAAGCGAATTGTCTGGGTGTCAGTATTTGGGATGAAAATTCACGGAGACGGGCAGTGACAGCCGTTGCATGGGTACAGCCGTTCAAGGCTTCATCGATAGAATCCACAATCCGGGCATTTTCAAGTACATCCAGGGAACCACTGGCAAATGCACGGGCATCTGGATGGGTAAGGACATCATGAAAACGGGGACGAACCAGAACCAGCCTGCTAAATCCCATTGTCTTGAGTGCCCGTGCCGTTGCGCCCACATTGCCAGGATGGCTGGTTTCGACCAGTACAAACCGCAATGTGTTGAAAATGGATGTGTCAGTTTTCTGCGTGTTCATTTAGAATAGAAGCTTAGAGGAAAGTGGAAGACCTCCGGATTATCTGTCTGACATCGTTCCTTTGCAGGTTCGTTTTATCAATCATTATGACATCAGAAGACTGTGCCGGATATTCTGGTGTGAATGTTTTTTCAAGAACACTATGCAGCATCCCATGCTTACTACCGCGGTGAAAGCCGCCCGTCGTGCGGCATCTATTATCAACCATGCATCCTTTAATCTTGAACAGATCAAGGTTGAGCAGAAAGACGCGAATGATTTTGTGACAGAAGTTGATCGTGAGGCAGAGGCTGCCATCATAGATGTCCTTCTGACAACCTATCCTGATCATGCTATTCTGGCAGAAGAATCTGGTACGCTCAATAGCGGCAACAACGAGAATGTCTGGATTATCGACCCGCTGGATGGTACGACCAATTTCATCCATGGTTTTCCCTGTTATTGTATTTCCATTGCTTTGCAGCAGAATGGGGTTGTGACTCATGGACTAGTCTATGACCCTGTTGTCAATAATCTTTATACAGCTTCCAAAGGTGGTGGAGCATTCCTGAACAATCGGCGTATCCGTGTTAGCAAGACAGACAAATTGTCCAAAGCCCTGATTGGAACCGGATTTGCTGGTCGTAGAAAAGACACCGAGGCTTTGAAAGAGTTCCTGAAAATGTTTGAGGCCATGACATTGAATGCTCAGGCTGTCAGGCGTCCCGGTTCTGCAGCACTGGATCTGGCTAATGTTGCCTGTGGTCGCTATGATGGTTACTATGAGAAAGACCTGAAAATTTGGGATATTGCCGCTGGCGCATTGCTGGTATCTGAATCAGGGGGCATTGTTTCAGATTTTGACGGGGAAAGAGATTACCTGACATCGGGCAATATCATCGCCGGTTCACCCCGCGTGTTTGCCCGGATGCTGTCATTGCTGAAATCAGTATAAAAATCAGTTGCCTGATGGCACAGATATTGAGTTTTCAGAATCAAAAAGTCGCTTTGTGCGCTGATTTATTCTGCGAAGTCATCGACAATTACGGAGATGCTGGCGTCTGCTGGCGCCTTGCCAGACAGTTAGCTTCAGAACAGCATTGTCAAATCCGCTTATGGATTGACCGATTACAGGTGTTGCAGAAAATCTGTCCGATCATTGATGCGGGGTTGGAAAGACAGACCGTCGATGGTGTTGATATCTGCGTTTGGAAATCTGATATATCCCTTTCTGATATCGGTCAGGTTCCAGATATTGTTATCGAGGGATTCGGTACCCATCTGCCGGATGTCTATCTCAACCAGATGGAGATAAAGACAGTCAAACCCATCTGGATCAATCTTGAGTACCTCAGTGCGGAATCTTGGGTAGCATCGGTGCATCTGATGCAGTCTCCACATCCCAGACTGCCACTGACTAAATATTTCTATTTTCCAGGATTCTCTACAAAAACGGGAGGTCTTATTCGTGAAGCAGGGTTGGTTGAAACAGTCGCTGCATTCCAGGCAGATCGGAAAAATGCTATCCGTTTCTTATCATCCCTAGGGGTCGCTTGCAGGGAGGAGCAGTTCATCATTACCCTGTTTTGTTATCCCACGGCACCTGTTTTACAACTGCTAGATAGTCTGCTTCAGTCAGGTGAATCCATTTTATGCCTGATTCCGGAAGGGACAGCAGTCCAGTTGGTTGAACAGTTCATTCATCAGAGACCCGGGGCGGGCATCCATTTTCGGGAAGGTGCGTTAGAGATAAAGATACTTCCTGTCATGGAACAGCGATTGTACGATTGTTTGCTGTGGTCAGCTGACTTGAATTTTGTTAGGGGTGAAGATTCTTTTGTCAGGGCACAATGGGCTGGCAGACCTTTTGTCTGGCAGATTTATCCCCAGAAAAAAAATGCACATATCGGCAAGCTGGAAGCCTTCATGGATCTGTACCAGCAAGGATTAGCTGCACAGGAACAGCTGGCTTTCCGGCATTTCTGGAAACAATGGAATAACTGCACTAGCAGGCAGGACAGCTTTTGGAAATCCTGGATTGAATTCAAGGCAATTTTGCCAGAATTGAACAAGAGAGCAAGTGAGCAGTAT
>CAZWTQ010000003.1:29332-39235 GCA_964636975.1 uncultured Oxalobacter sp.
GACGAAATACAGTGGTATTTGGCACAAAAAACTGGCAGAACAACCTGATTTAGCAACGTCTTTAGTTCGGTTTGTAAATTTTTTGCGTTAAAATATCATGATCTCCTTTATTGGTAGCATCTTGCATGATATTTTCAGAGCTACCGGAAATTCTACGGACATTTTATTTTTCAATTACTACTGATAATCTATTTTTATGAAAACAGCACAAGAAATACGGGTCGGTAACGTTATCATGGTCAACAATAATCCAATGGTGGTCCTGAAATCCGAATATTCCAAATCTGGTCGCAACTCTTCTGTCTGCAAGATGAAGATGAAAAACCTGTTGACAGGTTCCCCGATGGAAACCGTTTACCGTGCCGATGAAAAATTTGATACGGTTATTCTTGACAAGAAAGAAGTCACTTATTCTTATCATGCCGCACCTTATTATGTTTTCATGGATGCTGAATACAATCAGTACGAAGTTGAGGAAGACAGCATGGGTGATGCCTTGAATTATCTGGAAGATGCCATGCCTTGTGAAATCACCTTCTACAACGAAAAACCAATCGCTGTGGAGTTACCGAATACAGTTGTCCGTGAAGTCATTTATACGGAACCGGCTGTCAAAGGGGATACTTCCTCCGGCAAGGTCATGAAATCTGCACAAATTTCCAGTGGTAAAGAAGGTGGTTATACCTTGCAGGTTCCCTTGTTTGTTGAAATCGGCGACAAGATTGAAATTGATACCCGCACAGGCGAATACCGCAGCCGTAGCAAATAATCTCCTTGTAGGCAAAGTGCTACAAAAACGGTACGCCCAGGTGTGCCGTTTTTGTTGTGATTGTGACATTTTTGGAACATCAGAAAAGGAGTCCAAATGACTGTACGCAGTATGACTGCTTATGCGACAACTACTGTTGAAACAGTGGCAGGGACATTGACCATTGAGCTGAAAAGTGTCAATTCGCGTTTTCTGGATCTTCAGTTCAGGATGAATGATGAATTCCGGATGTATGAACCGGTCTTCCGTGAAACCATCATGCAACAGGTCAAACGGGGCAAAGTTGAATGTCGGTTGTCTTTTGGCAAGGGAGTTTTTGCATCTTCATCCCTGTGCCTGAACGAATCCTTGTTAGCTGAAGTAATGAAACTCCAGGGTGAAGTACTTCGACATACCCAGCAGTCGCAACGTATGACAGTTAATGAAATTCTGCGTTGGCCAGGGATGATTGAAGATGTGGCACCTGACAAGGATATCCTTCAAGAACAAGTCAGGGATGCCATGTCGGCAACACTCCAGTCTTTTACGGCGGAACGTGAAAGGGAAGGAGCCTCATTAGCCGCTGAATTGCTGGAAAAAGTTTCTGCCATGCAGGAAATTGTCAGTCGGGTTGAACCATGGATTCCCCAGATGCTGGAACAATTCAAGCAGAAAGCCATTAGTCGTATGCAGGAAGCACTTGGAATTGCCACAATAGACAATCCATCGCAGACTATGCCCCAGCAGCAGGAAGTTGCTGAGCGTATCCGGCAGGAGGTAACCCTGTACGGTATGCGAATTGATGTTGCGGAAGAACTGGCACGGCTGAAAATTCATCTGGAGGAAATCAGGGAAATCTTCCAGAAAGGCGGTATGCTGGGTAAACGGATAGACTTCATGCTTCAGGAGCTGAACAGGGAAGCCAATACCTTGGGGTCAAAAGCCGCCATCAAGGAATTGTCAGATGCATCGATTGACCTGAAACTGTTGATTGAACAAATCCGGGAACAGGTGCAAAATCTGGAATGACACGTTTTTGGGCATAGCATGAAAAATCCGGCTGTCGCAATCACTTCAGCCGGATTTTTCATGCCTGTGAATAATGGATCAGAGAACGGCAGCGATAGCATCTACCACATAATCGATGTTATGCGAATTCAATGCGGCCACGCAGATACGTCCTGTTCCAACAATATAGATTGAGAACTCATTTCTCAGACGTTCCGCCTGTGCCTGATTCAAGCCTGAATAAGAAAACATTCCTGCTTGTTGGGTGATGAAACTGAAATCCATATCCGGTTTTTTGGCAGTCAGTTTTTCCACTAGTTGATGACGCATGATATGGATACGCTCACGCATCCCTGTGAGTTCTTCTTCCCACATTTGTCGCAGAACAGGGTTCGACAGAACCGTACCGACAATCTTTGCTCCATACATTGGTGGGTTGGAATAGTTGGTACGGATGACCCGTTTCAGTTGGGATAGAACCCGGGAAGATTCATCCGTATCAGTAGCTACCAGACTGAATGCACCAACACGTTCTCCATACAGTGAGAAAGACTTGGAGAAAGAATTGGAAACCAGAACAGGTGAATAACTTTCCGTGAAACGGCGGACAATCCTGCCATCTTCAGCGATGCCTTTGGAGAAACCCTGGTAAGCCATATCCAGGAAAGGGATCAGATGGTTTTTCCTGACCATATCAATAACTTCCGTCCATTGATCATCAGTCAGGTCTGCACCGGTCGGATTATGGCAACAGGCGTGCAGTATGATGATAGAGCCGGCTTTCACAGAACCCAGTGTATCCATCATCCCCTTGAAATTGACGCCATGGGTGACTTCATCATAATAAGGGTAGGTATTGACCTTGAAACCTGCATAGTCAAACAGTGCAAAATGGTTTTGCCAGCTTGGATTACTGATCCAAACTTCAGCGTCAGGAGCAAAACGTTTCAGGAAATCAGCCCCGATTTTCAATGCACCGGTTCCTCCAAGTGCTTGGACGGTAGAAATCCGTTTTTCCTGAATAGCGGAACTGTCAGCGCCGAACACTAGGTTCTGCACAGTTGTGTCATAAATTGGGATACCATCAATAGGCAGATAGGTGTGAGGAGTTTCTGTCGCTGCTATCAACTTTTCAGCTTCGACTACACATTTCAGCAGGGGAACCTTGCCGTTATCATCGTAATAGACACCCACTCCTAGATTGGTTTTTTTGGGATTTTCATCAGCGCGGAATGCTTCAGTAATGCCCAGAATCGGGTCACGTGGCGCCATTGGAATGGCGGGTAAGATAGAATTATTCATCGTGATACTATTGGTTGTCCAACACAAAGGCGTCCACACGGACTTCCATGCACATCATCGACGTGTGGATCCAAACCTGAAAAACGGGGGAAACCCTCGTCATAGATGGAATCTTATCAAATTACGCTTCGACAACCAATAGCTAAGAAAAATTTCGAATTAAGTACTTGATTTTTCAAAAAATCAGGCTATGCATTGATGGCGTTATAGAAAGCTTGAAAGAAGAAGGCTTTGAAAATGTTAGAATCTGAGAGTATGCCATGATGCTAGCGTGGATGAAGGTCGTTGTCGTTTCTACGACTTCTTCCTAGCGTTCGTGATTGCTTTTGATCGCTAGATTGTCTTGGTTTTGCTACAACTGTCTTCTTTTCTTAGCCTGATGTTATTGATGATCTTTGATATCTTTCTCGTAAACCTGTCATAACAGAAGATACAAATAAGGCTGAAAAACAAACCCGTAAGAAATCTACCAACTGCCCAAGGATGATAGTCCATTATTCTCATAGCATAGCCATACAGCCATAATCCCAAAGGGTGAAATATCATGATATGCAAGCTCTTTTCTCCTATATACGAAGTGATTCGTTCCAAAAAACAAAGCTTTGAAATTGCTATGGAAATTACAAAGAAGAGAGCTATGCTACTAAGGGTAACGAATAGATAAAGAGGGCGAAAATGGATGTCAAACACCATGAGTCGGAGAGATACAGATGGCAATTGATTCCAGTAATTGATTTTGAAAGCGATCGCTATAGCAGCTAAAAAAAGAAGAATTAAACGCCCTTTGCCATAGAACAAAAAATCTTTATGAGGATAGAGAAGAAAACCGAATGTCAGAAGGACAAATGCGTAGATTGCACGGTCAAAACAACCGATGTAACGGTTTGCGATCAAAGTAGGACCGTTTATGCAGGAGTAGTACAAAAATAGAAGACAAATTATCAGTAGCGACCGATTAAAAAAGGATTTGGCAGACCAAGTCTCGATAATTCTTCTAAATATCAACCAAAGCAATCCAGCCCACCATAATGCTGTTAAAAACCACATGGTGAACGCCCATGGTTGAAGAGGCTGGAAAAACAATGGGTCAAAAAAAATTTTCTCGGGAGTAAGCCATGTGAAGAATCTATAGTGAGGAAAACCACTTTGAGGTAAGCGGGCTAATAAAAAAGCCAATAGTCCAAAAAGAATGGAATACCCAAATGTTGGTAGCAAGAGTTGTTTGGATCTATACCACAATGCGTCAAGAAAACCGTATTTAGCGATTTTAGGAACGAAGAAACCGCTGATAAAGAAGAAAAAAGATAATTCTACTCTGGGTAAAAAAATTATCGATGAATGCAGACACACTACCATGAGAATGCCGATCCCCTTGGCAACGTCAATGACTTTATCTCGTTTGATTTCAGAAGGTTGCGGAGGGCTTTTTTCTACTTGAGTACAAGAGAGACAAGACCCACGAGGAGAATCATCATGAGACTTCTGTGGGCACGGTGATATGTGACGTGCGTACGTGTGTAGTATGTTTGTATGTGTGTGTGTGGGGGGGGGGAAGGGAGTGCGTGTTCAGTATTTTATTCATAATGAAATGAAATTCAGCGAAATTCATATACCAGAATATATACTATCTCGGTTTTTTGTGTGATTGTCAAGATTGTTTTTTGGGGGGGATGTCGGGTGACCATTGACTTAGTTTGGGTGAGAGTTATTCTAGACTTGCTGGAAGATGTTACCTGAGTAGCATGTTTGACTCACGCATGGATAGAGTTGCCGTCAGTGCCTCCGCGCCAGACAGTAGTCTGTGTTCTTGCAGTGGTTTTAGGATTCAACAAAACATTGAAGGATGAGAAAAAGGATTTCGAGCAGGTAGATGCTGTTAGTGTGGTAAAAGCAAGGAACATCGAGACAAGCGGTTGAACAATGTTTCGGTAAATGATATTGTAAAATGCGCTGGATCGTGCGTCTAAAGTCGGATTTCAGATAGCGGATTTTGACTCCGTATATACTGGTTCAGATCTAATAGCTCCTGCAAACTTTAATCAATAGTTTGGCGTTCTTTAGCATTTTCAGTAAACGCAATGGCTCACATATCAGCGATTTCTTCCGGAAAAACGGATAAAAAAGTTGTGACTTTCCCAAACTCACCGTTTGAACTTGTCCAACCATTCGAACCTTCTGGTGACCAGCCAGAAGCCATCGGAAAACTGGTTGAAGGCATCCGTGATGGTTTGTCTTTTCAGACATTATTGGGTGTAACGGGATCAGGCAAAACTTATACCATGGCTCATGTCATCGCCCGGTTGGGACGTCCGGCGATTGTATTTGCACCAAACAAGACGTTGGCTGCCCAGTTGTACAGTGAATTTCGGGATTTTTTCCCGAACAATGCCGTTGAATATTTTGTCAGCTATTACGATTACTATCAGCCTGAAGCTTATGTCCCTCAGCGGGATCTTTTCATCGAGAAAGATTCTGCAGTCAATGAGCATATTGAGCAGATGCGCCTGTCTTGCACCAAGTCACTGATGGAGCGCAGGGATGTGGTGATTGTTGCGACCGTCTCCGCAATCTACGGGATTGGTAATCCCAATGAATACCACCAGATGATTCTGACATTGCGTACCCATGACCGGATGCCTTACAAAAAAATCATTAGTCGTCTTGTCCAGATGCAGTATACCCGGAATGACTACGATTTCAGTCGTGGCACCTTTCGGGTGCGGGGAGATATCATCGATGTTTTTCCTGCCGAGAATGCTGACTATGCTATCCGTATCGGAATGTTTGACGATGAAATTGAGAGCCTGCATTTTTTTGACCCCATTTCCGGAAAAGTCCTTCAGAAAATCCATCGATTCACTATTTATCCAGGCTCCCATTATGTGACCCCTAGGGCAACCGTCCTCAATGCTATCGAGACCATCAAGGTAGAGCTGGCAGAGCGAAAGGCATGGTTTCATGCACAGGGGAAATATGTTGAGGAACAGCGCATCGACCAGCGAACCCGCTTTGATCTGGAAATGCTTCAAGAAGTCGGGTTTACCAAGGGCATCGAAAATTATTCACGTCATCTGACAGGGATGAAACCTGGGGAGCCGCCACCGACATTAGTGGACTACCTGCCATCAGATGCTATCATGTTCCTGGATGAATCCCATGTGACCATTGGTCAGCTCAACGGCATGTACAATGGCGACCATTCCAGGAAAACCAATCTGGTTAATTATGGCTTCCGGCTACCTTCCGCATTAGATAACCGTCCATTGCGTTTTGATGAATTCGAACAGAGGATGCGACAGACTGTCTTTGTCTCTGCAACGCCTGCAAGCTATGAACTTTCCCGTTCGGGGCAAGTTGTTGAACAGGTTGTCCGTCCGACGGGATTAGTTGATCCTGCTATCGAGGTCAGAAGGGCAGACAGCCAGGTCGATGACTTGCTGAAAGAAATTCATGATCGTGTCCCTCATGATGAACGCATTCTGGTCACCACCCTGACTAAACGGACAGCAGAACAGTTGACAGAATTCCTGTCGGAACATGATGTCAGGGTTCGCTATCTGCATAGCGACATCGATACCGTTGAACGTGTTGAAATCATTCGAGATCTTCGGATGGGCAAGTTTGATGTGCTAGTCGGTATCAATCTGCTCAGGGAAGGACTGGATATTCCCGAAGTTTCCTTGGTTGCCATTCTGGATGCTGACAAAGAAGGATTTCTCCGTTCAGAGCGTAGCCTGATCCAGACTATCGGGCGTGCCGCCCGTAATCTGAATGGTGCTGCCATTCTCTATGCAGACAATATGACGGATTCCATGAAACGCGCCATTAGCGAAACCAAGCGGCGGAGAGCCAAACAGATGGCATTCAACCAACAGCATGGCATTACTCCATCGGGCATTACCAAGGAAATTCGTGAACTGATTGACGGGGTATTTCATCCGGAAGAAAGCCGTAAAACTGTTCGGGCAGAAGAAGGACGGAAAGATTATGAAGTCATGTCTGAAAACGAACTGGGACGGGAAATCAAAAAACTCGAAAAACAGATGCAAGACTTTGCCAAAAACCTGCAATTTGAAAAAGCTGCCCAAGTTAGGGATAAGTTGCATCTGCTTCGTCAACAGGCATTTGGTGCTTCCATCATAGACAGAATCAGGCAACAAGCATTGAAAAAATGAACCAATTACCCCTATTTATTGAAACAGCCCTGCAAAAGGTTCATCCCACTTGGCGTAATTGCCTGATCCAGGGATTGACGGCTATACAGGCAAACACACCGGGTTATCTGGATAGCCTGGAAAACAGTGATTTCCTGCCAACACAAGGCAGGATTTTCGCAGCGTTTTCCCAACCGATGGACAAAGTCCGCTATATCCTGATAGGAGAAAGTCCTTATCCCCGGAAAGCCAGTGCATCAGGATATTGTTTCATGGATGCAGCAGTTCAGAACTTGTGGTCTGAAGAAGGACTTTCAAAGCTTGTCAATCGGGCGGTTTCCCTGCGAAATTTCATCAAAATGCTGTTAGTTGCAGCAAATTACCTGCAACCGGATGATACTGGCAAGATGGCGATGAAACAGTTTGCAGAGCGCATCCTGCATTCAGATTCGACATTCATCCTGACAGGGCAGGCACTTCAGGCAAACATGATTCGTAGTGGGTTTCTGTTGCTGAATGCCTCACTGGTTTTCCGGAAGGAAATTCCGGTCACCCGAGAAACCCGTTATTGGCAGCCGCTTCTGGATACTGTACTGGAAACATTGGCCTTTTGCCAGACTGATTGGGAACAGCCAGTAACCCTGATACTCTGGGGCAAGATGGCAGAACGGTTTCAGTATCGGTTTGAGAATACCAGTTACCGGATTGCCGTTTCGGAACACCCTTACAATCAGTCTTTCATCGGCAACACCGTGATGCAGTCCCTGTTCAGGCCATTGAACCTGTTGAAAAACCTTGACCATGCCATATGGGAATAGGACAGGGTGGATCTGACTGATGTCGTAAGGGAAATGGTATCATTGAACATATTTTGTTTCTGGAGGTAAAAGGGTTATGTCCGGTATACAGCTTATCCGTTCAAATGGTCGTCCCCTGAACGCCATGCGATCCATTGAATTCATCAGGAATTACACTAAATATGCCGAGGGCTCCGTCCTAGCCGTGTTTGGCGATACCAAAGTCATTTGTACCGCCAGCATCGAAGAATCTGTTCCGGCTTTCCTGCGGGGCAGAAAATGTGGCTGGTTGACCGCTGAATACGGCATGCTTCCGCGTTCAACCCATACCAGGATGGAACGTGAAGCTGCCCGCGGGCGCCAGAGTGGTAGAACACAGGAAATCCAGCGGCTAATCGGTCGTTCCATCCGTGCCGCATTTGATCTAGATGCTTTTGGGGAACGAACCTTGAAACTCGATTGTGACGTCATTCAGGCAGATGGCGGTACCCGTACTGCTTCCATTAGTGGTGTCATGATTGCCGCTTATGATGCATTTGCCCGTATGGTAGAAGAAGGTCTGATTGAATCCATTCCGCTCCGTCATTTCGTTGCAGCAATTTCAGTCGGAATCTGCGATGGCGCTCCTGCGCTGGATCTGGATTATCAGGAAGACAATACCTGTGATACCGACATGAATGTCGTGATGACTGAAAATGGAGATTTTGTGGAAATCCAGGGGACAGCAGAAGGTGAGCCGTTCTCCAGTGAAAAACTGATGGAATTGCTTAACCTGGCGAAAAGTGGCATTTTTGAGTTGATTGGCATACAGAAACGTGTTCTAGGTCTGGGCTGAACATCAAACGGGTTAGTGGGCAAGTTAATAGATAGGTGATTCATGGTTGGAAAAATTGTTCTTGCTTCAGGCAATCCGGGAAAGCTTCGGGAATTCAGGCAGATGCTGGAACCAATGGGTTACGAAATTCATCCGCAGTCTGAATTCGATATCATCGAGGCAGAAGAACCGTTTGGTACATTCATCGAGAATGCACTGGCTAAAGCCCGCCATGTTTCCCGGCAGACAGGATTGCCGGCAATGGCAGATGATTCCGGTATCTGTGTTGATGCCTTAGGTGGTAAACCTGGCGTTCTTTCCGCACGTTATGCCGGTGAGCCCAAATCAGATGACCGGAACAACCGGAAATTGCTTGCCGATCTGGTCGGTGTCGAGGATCGTTCTGCCAATTACTACTGCGTTCTGGTTTATGTCCGTTCAGCTGATGACCCCCAACCCATCATCGCGGATGGCAGATGGTTTGGTATCGTCATTGACAAACCGAAAGGAGAAAACGGCTTCGGGTATGATCCCTATTTCCTGATTCCCGGGTTGGGCAAAACGGTAGCTGAGCTGTCTTCTGAAGAAAAAAATATCCGTTCCCACAGGGGTAAGGCGTTACGGGCACTGATGGAGAAACTGGCATGACGCGAGAGCAACCTGTCCATTTCAGGCAGGCAGGGGAAATCCTGCCGACCTTTGACAATTTGCCACCACTTGCGCTTTACATTCATATCCCGTGGTGCATCCGGAAATGCCCTTACTGTGATTTCTATTCCTACCGTTTGACAGGTACGCTGGATGAAGACGCCTATATCGCTGTGCTGCAACGTGATATCGAACAGGCATTGCCACTAATCTGGGGACGCCGGATTATCAGCATCTTTATCGGCGGAGGAACGCCCAGCCTGTTTTCGGCAGCGGGCATCGACAAATTGCTGTCGATAGTCCGTTCGCTGTTGCCAGTGGAACCCGATGCCGAAATTTCCATGGAAGCCAATCCCGGCACCTTTGAAATCGGCAAATTTAAGGCTTACAGGGAAACAGGCGTCAATCGCCTGTCTATCGGTATCCAGAGCT
>CAZWTQ010000004.1:0-2002 GCA_964636975.1 uncultured Oxalobacter sp.
GCAGTGCCAGCAGCAGCACCTAAGACAGCTAAAGCAATAAGCGTTTTTTTCATTTTAATTTCCCTTTTTAGAAGGTACATCTACATGTAGATAAATCTTTTATTTCCAAAAAAGATACCTTGCGCGCATCCTGTGAGATGAGGCATCTTTAAAGGATAGATTCATTCTATCTTTTCCTTTTCCAGACTGCTATGCTTTTCTCAATTTTTGTTGCAAATTCCTCACACTTTTTTAAAAATCAATTCAAAATACCGTGATTTTTGTCAGGACAGAGCATTTTCTTTGAAAAATTCTTGTATGCGTCCCAAATTCGCTCTTTTACAACAACCTGCATTTTCCCGTTGCCTTTTTCTGAAAACTGTGCTTATAACCATTTCCTTTAAAAAACGTGGCTAACCCCGTGATTTCAATGGCAGTTTTCAGAAACAGCTTATATTTGCCATTTTTTCTTCTGAAAAACCACGGCAGGACTTGCACTGTTGCATTCCATGAAGAAATTTTTATTTTTAAACAATATCTTTCCCTGTAATTATCAGACTGTTTATCAGATATCAGATGACAGTCAGGATGAGCGGATCTTGAATGGATCTTTTATTTTTCCAGATATCAGTACAGATAATCTGAAACGGAGTAAGCACTGAACAAAAAGAACGGAAGAAAAAATGAAAAGCCACTGAGTACTCAGTGGCTTTTTCGGCAACTGGTTGCGGGGGCAGGATTTGAACCTACGACCTTCGGGTTATGAGCCCGACGAGCTGCCAGACTGCTCCACCCCGCGTCTGTGATGGATGATTATAATTGGATTTGCCACGGATTTCAACTGTATTCCCTGATTTTCAACCTAGAACCTGCTATTTTCAGCTTCATCGGACTAGAATAATGCTCAGGCTTCCCTTTTTATTCTACCCTGTTTGAGCGATTTTTCAATGGCTATGCATTTCTGCCCCAATTGTGGCAAACCTCTGACGCAAACGATCCCCTCTTTTGACAATCGCTTGCGGGATGTCTGTACTGCCTGCGGTACCATCCATTACGAGAATCCCAAGATTGTGGTCTGTGCGCTCCCCTGTCTGGAAACAGCCCGTGGAACAGAAGTTTTGCTGTGTCGACGTGCCATTGCCCCCCGGGACGGTTACTGGACACTGCCTGGTGGCTTCATGGAAATCAATGAAACTACTGAGCAGACAGCTGTCCGCGAAACACTGGAAGAAGCTTCCGCCGATGTCTCGATCCGGCAGCTTTTCGCCTTGATGAACCTGGCCGTTTTCCAGCAGGTGCACCTGTTCTATCTAGCAGACATGAAAGACACCTGTTTTGCCCCTGGCGAAGAAAGTTGCGAAGTCCGCCTGTTCACGGCAACCGAAATTCCTTGGGACAGATTGGCTTTCTCAACTATCACCCATGCCCTGCAGTTCTTTTTTGAAGATCTGAAAACAGGTATTCTTATGCATGGTGGCTTTGGCGTTCATACTATTGATTTGTCGCATTAAGGAGTTTTCTGTTATGGCAACCTATCCGATTTTCCTGTGTCATGTCTGGTCTGTTGAAGATGGCATGGAACGTATCAACAGCCTGATGGCAGACTACGCCAGAAAAAGCAATACTGATTTCCAGTATGAGTTCCGTAGTGTCTCCAAGGATGACCCTGTACAATTTCTGCGTTCCAATAAGGCGTTGATTACTACGATCGAGACCCAGATGGACCAATGTTGCTGTGTAGTCCTTCTGGCGGGAGTCTATGAAGAATATAAACGCTGGACTAATATTGAGTTTGATGCTGCCCGTAAGCTGAAAGTCCCGCTGGTTCTGATTCAGGCAGCTGATCCCAAGTTCACGTCTTATAAAGAAAAACGGGCTGCTACGGCGATTGTGGGCTGGAACGAGATGGAGCTTGGCGAGGCTATCGAAAGAGTTGCCAAGAAGAACCGGATTATCAAATGACTTTTCTGCGGGCAGAGAACTCTCTGTGATACCTTTAACGATTGACCAACTGCCCTGGATC
>CAZWTQ010000004.1:2012-14494 GCA_964636975.1 uncultured Oxalobacter sp.
TGGATCTCCCCTGATGAGCCTTTCCCTGATGTGTCAATGGCCTGTTGCCAGAAGGGATTTGAGGGGCTATTGGCTTTTAGTGACACCATGACGCCAAGGCAACTAGTACGAGCCTACCGGCTAGGTATTTTTCCATGGTACAACGATGGAAATCCTGTCATGTGGTGGAGCACTGATCCCCGCATGGTACTACCTACGGATGGCTTTATTGTTTCACATAGTCTGAAAAAGACCCTCAGAAAGGTACACCGAAGTATGCATTCGGATGGTCTCTGGCGAGTCTGTTTTGATACTGCCTTCGAGGATGTCATACGCTATTGCGCATCCATGAACCGCAAGGGGCAAAATGGTACCTGGATTACGGCTGCCATCCGCCAGAATTACCAGGCATTGCATCATCTTGGCATCGCCCATTCTGCCGAAGTTTTTTATGATGGCCTCTTGGTCGGCGGTGCTTATGGCATCTGTCTCGGCCGGATGTTTTTCGGCGAATCCATGTTTTTTTACCGAACAGATGCCTCCAAGATTGCTCTGGCTTTTCTGGTAGCCTTCCTCAAACAGCAAGGCATCTCCTTGATTGACTGCCAGCAGAAAACTGCTCACCTTGCTTCTTTTGGTGCGATATTGATGCCGCGCAAAAATTTTTCCGACCACCTTGATAAAGTCTGCGATCTATCTGCTGTGACTGGATGGCAATCAGCTGACTGCCCATTCTGCCATTTTCTGGCACCGTTGCCCAATTCCAGAAGCTTTTCACAGGGGACAACCTGACATTTCATTTATTACGTTACAATAAAGAAGGTGAAACTACTCTCTTCCTTACGCAAGGATTATTGCCACGATTGACAACTGCCTAAACAAGCAGGTAACTGGAAGCAAAGAAAGTCCAAGCCCGATGATTCCTGATTTTGTGTATCCCATCATCCGCCCTTTCCTATTTTCAATGGATCCGGAAAATGCTCATTTGTTTACGCTTTCTTCGATGCGAATAGCTACAAAATTGAGGCTGACTGCTTTGGCGCCTTCGATTGCCTCTCTTCCCAAGAAGGTGATGGGGCTGGATTTTCCAAACCCCGTTGGTCTGGCTGCAGGAATGGACAAGAATGGTTCATGTATCGATGGTCTGGCTTCCCTCGGATTTGGATTTCTGGAGTTGGGCACAGTAACTCCCCGACCACAACCCGGCAATCCCAAGCCTCGTATGTTCCGGCTACCTGACGTGGAGGGACTGATTAACCGGATGGGTTTCAACAATGATGGGGTGGATGTGCTAGTCGAGAATGTAAAAGCATCCCGTTTCTATCAGCAGAAAAAGGGCATTCTTGGACTGAACATTGGCAAGAATGCGACGACACCAATTGAAAATGCAGTGGATGATTATCTAATCTGCTTGGAAAAAGTCTACCCTGTGGCAGATTATATCGCTATCAATATTTCGTCACCAAACACGAAAAATCTCCGCCAGCTCCAAGGTGAGTCTGAGCTGGACAATCTGCTGAAACAGTTGACAGATGCCCGCAAGCGGTTATCCCAACAACACGCACGTTATGTGCCACTAGCACTGAAGATTGCGCCAGATATCGATAATGGACAAACTGACCACATTGCCGATGCGCTGCTCCGCCATAAGATCGATGGGGTCATCGCTACCAATACGACTATTTCCCGCGAAGCCGTGAAACACCTGAAGTATGGACTGGAAATCGGCGGTCTTTCCGGTACTCCAGTAAAGGATGCTTCGACCCGTGTTATCCGTGCGTTAAAGAAGACTCTTGGAGATACCATCCCGATTATCGGGGTGGGGGGTATCCTTTCCGGTGAAGATGCCCAAGCAAAAATCGATGCTGGCGCTTCGCTGGTTCAAGTGCTGACCGGTATGATTTATTCAGGCCCGGGACTGGTCAGAAACTGTATCCAGACATTGCGCCACCATTCAATCTGACAGACTCCAGGAATAAGCCATCATGCTACCTGTCAATATGGTTGTTTCTGTTTCCATTTGCTTCTATCTTCTATGGATTCGATAATAACCGTGAGGTTGATGATGGAGACGCCCATCCACTTATTTTTCAGGCTATTTCAGCCCTTCTTCAGCAAGGGCTTTCTGTACAGCGGAGCGGGCAGCAACCCGTTGCCACCAGGCTGACAGCTGTTTCCATTGTCCGATATCTATTCCGGCATACTGTAACCAGGATGCGATGACAAACAGGTAGATGTCTGCCACGGTGAAACGGTCTCCCATAAGCCAGTTTTTGCCAACTAACTGACGGTCAAGATAATCACCCTGTTTTTGTAACAGCTTGACAGCAGCTTCTTTGCTGGCTGTAAAATCCGGGTGGAAAATCGGCAGGAAGTTTTTCTGAAAATCCATTGCGATGAAGTTCAGCCATTCCTGGACGCGGTAACGATCCAGAGTTCCTGCTACTGGAATCAGTTTTTTTTCAGGAACCTGGTCGGCAAGATACTGGATGATAACAGCCCCTTCTGTCAGAATGTTTCCATCATCCAACTGCAAAGCAGGAACAGCTCCTTTCGTGTTAATCAGATAGTAATCTTCTCCTTTACCGGTTTCTTTAGTTGCCAAGTCAACAGTCTCCAGCTCATAAGGTAATCCTGTTTCCAGCAAAACGATATGGGGAGAGAGGGAACAAGTTCCCTGTGCGTAATACAGTTTCATCGAAAACTCCTTTCTTTTGGAATCCAAAGCTATTCTCCCCACATTATGCCACGCTGAAACGACGATGCTATCTTTTCAGAAACGACCGTTCATTCTCTTTAAGCTAGCTTAACGGGAAAAAACCTGCTAGTACGTCGGATATTCCTGAAGTGGAAAGAATCCTGTCTTTCCATATATCTGCCGTACATCTGTTACAATAATCCCCGATTCGATTGCCCCTTTGAGGAGAAACCGACATGAAAAAAATACTCGTGGCGGTGCTTGTATCTCTTTCTCTGCTGATGACTGGCTGCCGTAGCTCGACGGAATCCGGCGCAACAAAGACAACCCGCAAACAGCTGTTGCTGGTACCCGCTGAAACGATAAATCAGCAATCTGCCCAGGCTTACCACCAGGCTCTTATCAAGGCACAGCATCTAGGAAGGCTGGACGCAACCAGCTCTGATGCAAAACGGGTGCTTGTCATTACCCAGCGACTCGCCAACCAGGTCGGTGTATTCCGGCCGGACGCCACTTCCTGGAAATGGGAAGTGAACACTATTAAAAGCGATGAAGTGAATGCTTTTTGTATGCCTGGTGGCAAAATTGCTGTATTCACAGGAATTATCCAGAAGCTGAACCTGACAGATGACGAACTTGCGGCAGTTATTGGTCATGAGATTTCCCACGCCTTGCGTGAACACAGCCGGGAGAAAATCTCCCAGCAACTTCTGCAACAAGGCGCCATTAGGCTGGTCGGCATCGCGACTGGCAGCCAGACACAACAAGGTATGGCTATACTGGTTTCCCGGTATCTTTTCAGTCTGCCCTACTCGCGAACAATGGAAACTGAATCTGACATCATGGGACTGGAATTAATGGCACGGGCAGGCTTCAACCCTGAAGCAGCACCGAATGTCTGGCGGAAGATGGCAAAATTCCAGAAGGACACCCCTCCTCAGTTCTTGTCAACGCATCCTTCTGACCAAACCCGTATCGCCAACCTTGAAAAGTCTCTGCCGACTGTGAAGCCTCTTTATGAAGCGGCTATCCGAAACCACTGAATACTGGTAGAAAGGGAAAATAATGAAGCAAAGGTTTACCCGATCCGCACTCATCGCTACTTGTCTTGCTGTACTCTGTGGTTGCCAGACAACAACTACAGGCGGTGTCACCGGTTCTGACCGCAACCAGTTGATGATTATCTCTACTGAAAAAATGAACCAGGTTTCCGAACAAACTTACCGTTCACTACTGACAAAAGCAAGAAAGACCAATGTTCTGAATGCGAATAGGTCTTACACTAATCGGGTTGTCAATATTTCGAAACGGTTGATTAACCAGGTCGGCATCTTCAGAAAAGACGCTCTACACTGGAAATGGGAAGTCAATGTTCTCTCTGCCAAAACAGTCAATGCTTTCTGTATGCCTGGTGGCAAAATTGCTGTTTATACTGGGTTAATCGATGAGCTAAAACTGACAGATGGCGAATTGGCTGCCGTTATCAGTCACGAAATTTGCCATGCCTTGCGCGAGCATTCCCGCGAGCAGGCATCCCAACAGGTAGCAACCAGTATTCCAACCGCTATCTTAGGTGCTTTCATCGGTTCCTCAGAACTGGCCAGTGGCATGAACAATGTTTTGTTCTCGCTACCATTTTCCCGTGCGATGGAAACGGAAGCAGATACCATGGGCATGGAATTGATGGCACGAGCAGGTTACAACCCTACAGAAGCAGTCAATGTCTGGCGGAAGATGGAAAAACTGACGGGCGGCAGCTCTTTCGATATTCTCTCGACTCACCCTTCGGATGAAAAACGTATCGAGAATCTGCAATCCCATCTGCCTGAGGTCATGCCACTTTACGAAGCAACTCTGCAGAAGAAAACTATTTCAACAACCCACACGAAGCACCGATGCAAATAGATTGGGGTTCTATTCATTGACAAAAAATGTCAGACAGGAATATCTGGCATTTTTGATGGGGATGACCAGATTATTTCTTTTTCTGGTCTTTTCCCCAAGAATCGCGGAGTGTCACTGCACGGTTGAAGATCGGCTTCCCGGGTCGTGAATCAACCAGGTCGGCAACGAAATATCCCTGACGTTCAAACTGGAAGATATCACCTGGTTCTGCCTTGGCAAGACTTGGCTCAAGATAAGCATTCACCACTTGAAGGGAGTCAGGGTTGAGTGCTTCACGAAAATCCCGTCCATTAGCATCTGGCATGGCTTCCACAAACAACCTGTCATAAAGACGGATTTCAGCAGACAAGGCATCCCTGGTGCTGACCCAATGGATAGTTCCTCGAACCTTGTAGCTCTGACTGGTTTTGGTACCGCTGCGACTGTCTGGCAAATAGTTGGCATGAACGGTGATAACTTTGCCATTCTCATCTCTGTCAAACCCTGTGCATTCCACAATATAGGCACCACGCAAGCGTACCCGATTGCCAGGATACAGGCGACGGTATCCTTTGACCGGTTCTACCATGAAATCATCCTGCTCAATCCAAAGCTCGCGGGAAAAATTAAACTGCCGCTTCCCCCGTTCCGGATAATGGGGGTGGACATGCGCTGTACAAGTCTCAAACTGCCCTTCCGGATAATTGTCGATAACGAGCTTGAGTGGATGTAGCACGGCTGCAGCACGGGGAGCTTTGGGATCCAGGTCGTCCCTCAAACTTCCTTCCAAAGTGCTAATATCAATCCAGCCATCTGCTTTTGCCACACCGATCCGTTCGCAGAACAGGCGGATAGCTTCTGGAGTATAACCCCTGCGCCGTATCCCAACGATGGTTGGCATACGGGGATCATCCCAGCCATTAACCCGTTTTTCTTCAACCAGCTGAAGCAGTTTGCGTTTGCTGGTAATGGTGTAAGTCAGATTCAAACGGGCAAATTCATACTGATGTGGCAAGGGTTTTTCCAGAAAACCTCCAACAACCCTGCCATCAGGCAGTGTGATTTTTTCTGCCAATCTTTCCAGGATCCAGTCATAAAATGGACGATGATCCTGGAATTCCAATGTACAGATGGAATGGGTAATTTTTTCTAGTGCATCCGAAATGGGGTGGGTATAGTCATACATCGGATAGATGCTCCATCTGTCTCCCGTACGATGATGAGAAGCATGGCGAATCCGATAGATGACGGGGTCGCGCATGTTCATATTCGGCGATGCCATATCAATTTTTGCACGCAGGACATGCGCCCCATCAGGGAATTCCCCCGCTTTCATGCGACGGAACAAATCCAGAGATTCAACAGCAGAACGATTACGGTAAGGAGAATTGATGCCTGGCCGGTTGAAAGTACCCCTGTTTTTCGCTATTTCTTCTGGAGACTGGCTGTCAACATAAGCATGCCCTGCTTCAATCAATCCACAAGCCATCTCATAGAGGATATCGAAATAATCACTGGCAAAATGCAGATATGGAACGCCATCCTGTTCCCAGGAAAAACCCAGCCATCGAACACTGTCTTTGATGGTATCGACAAATTCCTGGTCTTCTTTTGCCGGATTGGTGTCGTCAAAACGTAAATGGCAACGCCCTTTATAGTCTTCTGCCAGACCAAAATTCAGGCAGATGGATTTTGCATGGCCGATATGCAGATATCCATTAGGTTCTGGTGGAAAGCGGGTAATGACCTTTGGCATTCCAGGACGCTGATAGATGCCTTTGGCAAGGTCAGACTCAATGACAGTCCTCAGGAAATTGGACGGCTGGACGGTCGCTACAGGGGTGTTTTTATTGTCTGCACTCATAACATGACCTGAATATAATATTACCCAACGGTGGTATTGTACGGCATCCCTGTGAAAAACTGATAAATACTGATCCGGTTTTAGTGGATATGGTTTTCAGAGCTTGGTTGACAATCAGAAGGTTTTTTTTTGCTACCAATTTTGCTTTCAGTACCCGATACCAGGTTGACAATGTTTTTATGATGCCGAAAAACCAACAAAGCGCAAATGACGCAGACGCCCCAAAAAAAAGCATCCACTTTGAACATCAACCCATAATAAACTGGTGCAAGTGTGGCAGAAACCAAAGCAGAAAGGGAAGAATAACGGGTCAGAAATGCTACTAGCAACCAGGTCAACAAAATAAAACCGCCTAATGCCGGACTGATTCCCAACAAGATACCAAATCCTGTTGCTACGCCCTTACCTCCCTGAAACCGAGAAAAGATAGGAAAAAGATGACCGATAAATGTGGCAATCGCCACGCCTACTACGCTCCAGATACTAATCCCGACTTTGTCAACCAACCAAGAAGCAAGAAAAACTGCCAACCAGCCTTTCGTAGCATCCCCTAAAAGTGTCAGCAACGCTGCCAGTTTATTGCCTGATCGCAAGACATTGGTTGCACCAGGATTGCCTGACCCATAGGTTCGTGGATCATCAAGACCGAATAACTTGCTGGTCACCAATGCAAAAGAAATAGAGCCCAGTAGATAAGCGACAATAATGAATAGCAATGTATACATTCTCTTTCTTTATGTACAAAATCCAATCCCACTTTTACATAGATATAGATTTTGCCCATCTCTAGTTATAAGCTAGATATTATGCCTTATCCTGTACCATTTCTGTCATTTTTTGGCAAAAGACTGATTTTCGTCATCAACTTCCTGTCCCAGAATAGTCCCCTGATTAGCCATGGTTCCTCTAGGATGGTGCTGTGCATGAAGCTGTTTCAGACGATAATGTGCAATATGTGTATAAATCTGGGTTGTTGTGATATCTGAATGCCCTAGCAGCAACTGAACAACCCGCAAATCCGCTCCATGGTTCAAAAGATGTGTGGCAAAGGCATGCCGCAAGGTATGTGGAGAAAGTGGATCCATGATGCCAGCTTTGCATGCGTATTTTTTGATTAGTATCCAAAACATCTGGCGGGTCATCAATGTGCCCCGTGAAGTAACAAACAGGTAATCTGATTGTTTGCCAGACAGGATGGCTGGTCGGCTTTCAGCCATGTAACGAAGAATCAAACTGTCTGCCTGACCACCAAATGGCACCAGTCTGGTTTTGTCTCCTTTACCAAGAATTCGCACAACCCCATCATTCAGACTAATAGCATCCAGTTTCAGTGCAGTCAATTCTGAAACACGTAGCCCACTGGAATACATCAATTCAATCATCGTTCTATCGCGAAGCCCCAGGGGATTTCTGCAATCTGGCGCTTCCAGCAATGCATCAACCTGTGATTCTGACAAGGTATGTGGAAAACGCTGTGGCTGTTTGGCAGAACGCATTTTGCTACAGGGATTGACCAGAATCCGCCCCAATCGCATCTGATAATGATAAAACCGTTTCAGTACGGTCAATCTCCGATTGGCAGAAGTGGCCTTGCTGGCAACATGACGATCCAAAAAATAACCATTTAACTGCTCCTGTCCTGCCCTGATGATATCTGCCACGACTGTTTCTTCCTGCAACCAACGGGCAAACAGTACCAGGTCATTTCGGTATGAAGCAATAGTATTTGCTGATAGACCATCTTCCAGCCAAAGCGCATCGCAAAATTCATCGATCAACCAGCTGTTGGAATCTGACAGTTGTTGCCGATGGTTTTTCTGCTGTTTTTCTGAATTCTTCATTTTTTGGCAGTTCTTTCAAAGGGCAGGCATGGCGTTACTTCCAGGGTATTTATGCCCGTTGCTGTGCCAATGCCCAGTCAATATGTTCTTTCACCATATCAGAAGCTGTTGTTTTCATTGCTTCCAATGACTGCCGGATGGCCTGTCTGTCGATGCTCTCTGCCTGGTCAGCAAGGGCATTGCCCATTGCCACAGCGAGATTACGACACCAGCATCCATAACCGATACGCCGTATCGGGCTACCTGCCATCCTCTGATTAAACATTTCTTCAGTCCAAGAGGCCAATTCAACCAACGTTATATCATCCAATCGATGACGAGCGGCAAAATCCGGAATAGCTGCCTGATTAGCAAATCGGTTCCATGGACAGCAGAGCTGGCAATCATCACAGCCATAAATCCGATTCCCGATCAAGGGACGCAGTTTCACCGGGATACTGCCCCGCAATTCAATCGTCAAGTAAGAAATGCACCGCCTGGCATCCACAATCCCAGGTGCAACAATTGCACCAGTCGGACAGTTTTGCTGACACCTACAACAATTACCACAATGGTTGGTTTCTGGTGAATCAACTGGTAACGAGAGATCGACCAGAATTTCCCCCAGAAAAAAGAATGTGCCTGCCCGACGACTGACCAACAAGCCATTTTTTCCCTGCCAACCGATACCTGCCAGAGCCGCCAACGCAACTTCCATCACTGGTGCAGAGTCTGTAAACACACGATAGCCATAAGGACCATTCTCTGCTTCAATTCTGGATGCCAAAACCTGAAGTCGCGAGCGCATGACACGGTGATAATCCCTTCCCCTAGCATAAAGCGAAACTCTGGCCATAAATGGCCTAGATGCATTCTGCCTTTCACGCACTATCACCTGAGAGCCTCTACCCGCCAGATAATCCATCCGAACGGAAACTATCCGTATAGTCCCCGGAACAATTTGTTCTGGATGACATCTCTTCAGTCCATGCGTTGCCATATAATGCATTTCTCCATGATAACCTTTTGAGAGCCAATGGGTGAGTCGCTTTTCAGCGCCTTTTATCTGGATATCCGACACACGCAATTCAGCAAATCCGAGTTCCGTTGCCCAAACCCGCATTTTTTCAACTAATTTGCTTAATTTTCTGTCTGATCCCATGCGATTACGCACTTTTTCATCCAAATTCGCATCCAATCTTGATACTATAATGGTGAATTATATTCAAGGGGACAAATCCCCATAATGATTGTCTTTCCCACTAACATGGCATCATTGATATTTCATTTAAAGGAAGAAGCAGATACCTGCGCATTGGGTTCCGCACTGGCAGGAATTCTTGAAAAGGGTCTGAATATCCATTTGAAGGGCTCGCTGGGTTCAGGCAAAACAACCTTGACCCGAGCACTTCTGCATGCGGCAGGCTACCAGGGCAAAGTGAAAAGCCCAACTTATACGCTTGTCGAACCTTATACCATCATGCTTGGCAACGAACCTCTTGAATTGTTTCATTTCGACCTTTACCGCATGGGATGTGCAGAGGAGTTTCTGGACGCTGGTTTCCGAGATTCTTTCAATGACTCTGCCATCCACGTTATCGAATGGGCAGAGAATGCCGATGCATTGCCCGAACCACCTGATATCATCATTTCTCTTTCCTTCCTTGGGGAAGGAAGGAAGGCTGTGCTGTCACCAATGTCACCAAAAGGTGAAAAATGCCTGGATAATCTTACATTCATTTTTGAACAGTCCCTATGAATACCCATCAAACGCGATACGCCCTCTACTCTTTCTTCCTGTCCACCGTACTGATACTGTTCACATTGCTTTCTACCGCAAAAGCAGGGAATATCGTTGCAGTACGTTCCTGGCCTTCCGAAGATAATTCACGAGTGACAATTGAACATGACGGAACTATCCAGTATCGCTATTTTCTGCTGTTCAATCCTAACCGACTGGTTATGGATATCAAGAATGCCCCTTTAAACGATGTTCTAAAAGGTCTCACCAAACAAATTCAACCCAATGACCCGTTTATTAAAAGCGCAAGGGTCGCGCAATTCGATCCAGAGACTGTCCGCTTAGTCTTTGACCTGAGGCAACCAGTTTCCCCGCAAGTCTTTTTGTTATCCCCTGTTTCCCAATACAAGTATCGGCTGGTTATGGATGTCTATCCGAAATCAGCCAGAAAAGTTGCTTCCACCGTAACCCCTGATCAAACAAAGAAATCTCAAAAGCAAACGAAGACTTCGGCAAAGAGACCATCCTCTGGTTCTGTCAATCTGAACCGAAAAGTCACTATCGCCATTGACCCAGGACATGGCGGAGAAGATTCTGGTGCTTTAGGTCATAATGGTTCAAAAGAGAAGGATGTAGTACTGTCTATTGGCAAACGATTGAAGAAGCTTATCGATTCCCAATCGAATATGTATGCTCTGATGACACGAAACGCAGACTTCTTCATTCCTCTTGGCAACCGCCCCAAAAAGGCACGGACTGCGAAAGCAGACTTGTTTATCTCTATCCACGCCGATGCGGCACCCTCATCGTCTGCCCATGGCTCGTCGGTTTTTGTCCTATCTGAAAAGGGAGCATCTTCTACTGCTGCTCGTACCCTTGCCAACAGGGAAAATGCTTCTGACTTGATTGGTGGGATCAATATCAAGCATCAAGACAGTCAAGTCGCCAGCGTGTTGGTGGATATGTCTGTGTCTGGTCAAATCAAGCAAAGTATGAAACTAGCCAATCAGGTTCTGAAAGAAATGGGTAAAATCAATTCCCTGCATAAATCCCATGTCGAGCAGGCTGCTTTCGCTGTCTTGAAAGCACCGGATATTCCAAGTATTCTGGTTGAAACGGCTTTCATCTCCAACCCCGAAGAAGAATCAAAACTCAACTCTGATACCCACCAAGAAGCGATTGCTAATGCCATCATGAATGGAATTAAGGCTTACTTCGCTCAGAACCCGCCTCGTGCGAGATGAGACTGCCTTGAATTAAAATGCAGAAGCTTTTTATCAGATGCGGTAGAATATTGCCTTCTGGTACGCATCCGTAGCTCAATGGATAGAGTACTGCCCTCCGAAGGCAGGGGTTGTGGGTTCGATCCCCGCCGGATGCGCCATATTCTGAGGCTTTTTTAACTGATGATGGTCTGTGCCTCATCACCGCTACGCTGACGGATGCTACCAATTTTCCAAACGATCTCTCCAGCTTCTTTCAGCAGAACGATGGCTTTTTCTGCATCCTCCCCGGCAACAATCAACACCATACCGATACCACAGTTGAAAACCCGATGCATTTCACTTTCTGCCACGTTGCCATTCTGTTGCAACCACTTGAACAAGGGTGGCATTTCCCATGCATCTTTCTGGATTTCCGCCACAACATGAGCAGGCAATACCCGTGGAATATTTTCGACCAGACCTCCCCCTGTGATATGTGCCATACCCTTAACTTCAACGGTCTGCATCAGTTTCAGCAAGGGTTTCACATAAATGCGGGTCGGTTGCATCAGGACATCTGCCAATGTCCTGCCATAAAAATCGGCATCTAAGTCTGGTTTGGCAACATCAATGATGCGTCTGACCAGTGAATAACCGTTGGAATGGATGCCCGAAGATGCCAACCCAAGAACGACATCTCCTTGCGCAATCTTGGTACCATCAATCAGACGATCTTTCTCTGTTACACCAACTGCAAAACCTGCAAGGTCATATTCTCCGTCTGGATACATCCCCGGCATCTCTGCAGTTTCCCCGCCAATCAACGCACAACCTGCCTGCTCGCATCCAGCCGCAATTCCTTTGATAACCCGGGATGCCGTCCCAACATCAAGCTTACCACAAGAAAAATAATCGAGAAAAAACAACGGTTCTGCACCCTGGACAAGAATATCGTTTACACTCATTGCCACAAGGTCGATGCCAACCGTATCATGGTGATTAAGCTGAAACGCTAGCTTGAGTTTGGTGCCGACGCCATCCGTGCCAGACACCAGAACTGGAGCTTTGTATTTTTTACTGATTTCAAAAAGGGCGCCGAAACCACCGATGCCACCCAATACGCCATCCCGCATGGTGCGTTTTGCAAAGGGTTTAATGGCATTGACTAGTGCATCACCGGCATCGATATCGACACCTGCATCACGATAAGAAAGGAACTGTTTGACTGAAGAACTCATAATATATACACCACTAGGTGTAAAATAGCGATAATGGTTATTTTAACAAACTT
>CAZWTQ010000004.1:14504-38458 GCA_964636975.1 uncultured Oxalobacter sp.
CAAGTACGACTGAATGTTTTTTTCAATGACTCCCTACCGACGTCAGGCTGTTTTTTGGTCCTGTATTGGGATTGCGTTTGTACTGTTGCTCTGGCTGTTGGGACCAATTTTGACTCCGTTTATTGCAGGAGGAGTACTGGCCTATGCGCTTGACCCAATCGTGGAACGTATCTGCCAGTTCCATATCGGACGCTATCGGATTCCGCGTTTCATCGGTGTCCTAATCGTCTTGCTGTTGCTGATTGCCATCATCACTGCCATCATTCTGGTTATTGTACCGTTGGTCTTGACGGAATGGCCGTTGCTGTCTGCTCATCTGCCGATTTTCCTTTCAAAACTACATACAGAACTAAGTAATTTCCTCGGGCAGTTCGGCATTACCCTACCTCCGGATGCCAGCTCCCTGTTGAAACAGTTGCTTGAACAGCTTGTCCCAAAATCTGATGAAGGCTGGAAACGGTTGATGCAGAAAGTGAGCCTGGGTTGGTCAACTATCTTTACCATTGCATGGAACGTCATCCTGATTCCGGTCGTCTTCATTTACCTGTTGCTGGACTGGCACATCATCACTCGACAATTTCGTGAATTAATTCCTCGCAGATGGGTTCCCTCTGTTATCGGCTTCACCAATGAGGTCAGCACTATGCTGGCACAATACCTCCGAGGTCAGCTTTCCGTCATGATTATCCTGTCCATCTATTATTCGGTGACACTAACGCTGGCAGGCTATACGACCGGCGTACCCGTTGGCATCATTACTGGTATGATGGCTTTTGTTCCTTACATCGGCATCTGCGTCGGTATTTTATTGGCTGCTGCAGCAACCATGTTGCAATTTGACAGCATGACAATGTGGTTTGTCCTGCTGGCGATTTATGGCTTTGGCTATGCCTTTGACGGGCTGTTCATGACGCCGAAATTGGTCGGTAACCGAATTCAGCTGCACCCATTAATTGTGATCTTTGCCTTGTTGGCTTTCGGGCAACTGTTTGGTTTTGTCGGTATTCTGATTGCATTACCCTCTTCTGCTGTCCTGTCTGTGGCTTTCCGTCGCCTTCGGAAGGCTTATATCGCCAGCCATTTTTATAAAGATTGACGGGTGTTATGCAGAAACAGCTGTTACTTGATTTGGGAACGCCCTTACCCCCCTCTTTACAGGACTTTGTGACTGGCAAAAATGTGGAAGTTCTGCAACAACTCAAAGCCATGGCAGAACGCAGGGCTTCTGACCACTTCGCCTATCTGTGGGGAGAACCCGCTACAGGAAAGACGCATCTGCTACAATCATTGACACAATACTCTTCTGCACGTTATATCACGCCATATTCGCCGTTAGAGGATTTCTCTTTTTTGCCAGAGGTTTCTCTGTATCTATTGGATGACTGCGATAAATTGCCACCTCAAAAACAAATTGCGACTTTTATCCTATTCAATCAGATACATGATAGCCAAATGGCATATTTTATCTCTGCTGGCACTTGTGCACCGATGGCATTACCTCTTCGGGATGACCTACGAAGTCGACTCTGCTGGGGGCTGACTTACAAGATTCATGGTCTAACCGATGAGGAAAAGCAACAGGTTCTGTTTATCCAAGCACAAAAAAGGGGGCTTAGCCTCTCTGTAGGGGTTCTGCCATGGCTGTTGTCCCATTACCATCGGGATATGCATTCGTTAACCAAGGTTTTGGATGAACTGGATCGTTATTCCCTTCAGATGAAACGTATGGTGACGTTACCTCTCCTGCATGACTTGCTGCAAAAGAAACTGGAATTGAAAGATGACTGATACACTTGCTCTGTTTGACCTCGATAATACCTTGTTACCTATCGATTCTGATTACGAATGGGGACAATTTATTGTCCGTATCGGCGCTGTCAACAAGGATATCTACAAAAAAAAGAACCAGATATTTTTTGACCAGTATATCGCAGGGACGCTGAATCCTGCCGAATACCTGGCTTTTGCCTTGGGAGAATTAAAAGGGATTCCCCGTGCACAGCTAGATGTCTGGCGTCAGCAATATATGGAAGAGGTTATCTTGCCAAACATCCATCCTGCTGCACGCAAACTGGTCAACAGTCATCTTGACAAAGGTCATCTGACAGCAATTGTGACTGCAACCAACCGATTTGTGACGGATCCAATTGCAAAAGCTTTTGGCGTAGAACATCTGATTGCAGCTGTCCCGGAAGAAACCCCTGATGGCCAGCTAACAGGCAATCTGATTGGCACACCGACATCTGGAGAAGGTAAAATTGAACACACGAAAAAATGGTTGGCATCCATGGATCTGTCTTTTGACTGTTTTACAGAAAGCTGGTTTTACAGTGACTCGGATCGAGATATTCCACTACTGTCAAAAGTGACGCATCCTGTTGCTACCAATCCAAATGACCGCCTGAAAGCTTATGCCAAGGCAAAAGGATGGGTTTTATTGTATTTGTTCAATGATTAATTTTCTTAGAAAGATTTTTAGTCTCCTTTCAGGAAAACTGACAGATACTCCGAAAAAAACGGAATCGGGTTTCTCTATGAATTCTCTGCCTGTTGTTCTCCAAGCAGATGAACATGGCATCGACCCCAGCTTTATTTCCAGAAACGCTATCCGTGTGGTGACTACCCTCCAACAGGCCGGTTATGCTGCTTTCATTGTCGGTGGTGCCGTGCGCGATCTGATGCTGGGAGAGAAGCCAAAAGATTTCGATGTAGCAACTAATGCAACCCCTGAACAGATTCTCCGACTTTTTCGAAGAGCTTTCCTGATTGGCCGTCGTTTTCAAATTGTCCATGTCCGGATGGGACGGGATGATCTGTTTGAAGTTACTACTTTTCGAGGAAATTCCCAAAAACCGATAGAAATGGATGAATCTGGTCGCCTACTGAGTGACAACACCTTCGGGACACAGCCCGAAGATGCTGCGCGCAGGGATTTCACTATCAATGCACTGTATTACAATCCAATGGATCAGACCCTGCTGGACTATCACCAAGGTATCCGTGATCTGAACTCCAAAACTTTACGTATCATCGGGAATGCCGAACAGCGTTACCGTGAAGATCCTGTTCGTATGCTACGCGTTGTACGTTTCGCTGCAAAACTTGGTTTTACCCTAGATGAAGCAACAAGCACCCCTATCTATCAACTCCGCCATCTACTTGATAATATTCCATCTGCCCGTCTTTTCGATGAAATCCTGAAACTGCTGATGAGTGGTCACGCCATGTCTTGCCTGAAGAAACTCCGTGCCTATGACCTGCATGGCAAATTGTTACCTCTACTGGATGATGCATTATCAAATCCAAAAACCTCTCATTTTATTGAAGTAGCACTTCATCATACCGATCAACGTATCAGTGATGGCAAAACTGTTTCCCCAAGCTTTCTGTTCGCCACCCTGCTATGGTCTGAGGTTGAATCCCAATGGAACGCTTTTCAGACCAAAGGCGAATACCCGATTCCTGCTTTGGTTGCTGCGACCAATATGGTCTTAGACAGACAGACTGAAACTTTAGCCATACAACGTCGTATCATCACAAATATGAAGGATATCTGGTTACTTCAACCGCCCTTGGAACGTAGAAGCGGTAAATCGATTTTTCGTCTGTTAGAAAACCAGCATTTCCGGGCGGCTTATGATTTCCTGATGGTTCGTTGCGAAGCCGGTATCCTAGATGCAGAAATTGGAGAATGGTGGAAAGCCTTTGTAGCAGGTTCTGCTGAAAAACGACAATCTCTGCTGGAGTCTCTGTCCATACGAGCAGATGAAAATAACCGTAGCAGAAAAAGGCGACGCAGACGGAAACAACGTCCTGCTATATTAGAAGCTACAGAAACCCAACCCTCTGTTTCTACTGCCTGATATGTTGGACAATACTGCCTATATCGGTCTTGGTGCCAATCTGGGAAATCCCCTGCAACAAGTTAAGAATGCCCTTGTCGCACTCAATGACTTCGATCAGATCGAGCTTGTTGCTGTTTCATCATTTTATCGAACTGCTCCGATTGATTCTTCTGGGGACGACTATATCAACGCTGTAGCCCGTCTGCAGACATCGTTAGATGCCGATGCCCTACTGGATACCCTACTACAGATTGAAAATGATTTCGGGCGTAAACGTCCTTATGTCAACGCCCCAAGAACACTGGATCTTGACCTGCTGTTATTCAATGCGAAACAACTCTACACTTCCCATCTGATATTGCCGCATCCCCGTATGCATGAAAGGGCTTTTGTCCTACTACCCTTGACTGAAATCGCTCCTAACCTCGTTATTCCGGGGAAAGGATCTGCATCGGAGTTTATCAAAACAGTAGCGAATCAGCAGATTTATAAACTTAAACCGTTTTCTTTTTGAGGTCTTTTATGTTCAATATTCCTGTTTTCCTCCAAACTGCGGGTCTTCTGGTCATGTCCAATGTCTTCATGACTTTTGCATGGTATGGCCATTTAAGGAATCTTTCTTCAAAACCTTGGTACATCGCTGCCATCATTAGCTGGGGAATTGCTCTCTGCGAATACTTGCTCCAAGTTCCGGCAAACCGCATCGGCTTTCAATCATTCAGTCTTGCTCAACTCAAAATTCTGCAGGAAGTTATCACTCTCAGCGTTTTTGTACCATTTGCTATGCTGTATATGGATCAACCTTTCAAGACGGACTATATTTGGGCAGCACTTTGCCTTGTCGGTGCAGTCTATTTTATCTTTCGCTCATGATTATTGATCCTGTCACGTGATACGGCACCAAAAAGCAGGTATTATCCGTTTTCAGTTGTTTCTTTTCATTGTTGAGGTTTATATGGCTAACTATCTACAGGAACGTAAGTCCGTTACCACAAACACCATCGCAAAGTTGTATCAGAACCGAGAAAAAATCACGATGCTGACCTGTTACGATGCCAGTTTCGCTGCACTAATGGATCGGTGTGGTGTGGAAATTCTGCTGATTGGCGACTCACTGGGGATGGTTTGCCAAGGACTGGATTCCACTTTACCAGTGTTAATTGAGGATATGGTTTACCACACGACCTGTGTTGTCCGTGGCAATAAGACAGCATTGATTGTTGCGGATATGCCTTTCGGGACTTACCCTGACAAGGAAACCGCTTATATTAATTCCGTCAAATTGATCAGGGCGGGAGCACATATGGTGAAACTGGAAGGTGGTGTTTTGATCGCCGATACTATCCATTATCTGGTTGAACGTAGTATTCCTGTCTGTGGTCATATTGGGCTGACTCCACAATCTGTCAATCGGTTCGGTGGTTACCGCATTCAAGGAAAATCGAAAAACGAAGCAGACCAAGTAACCGCTGATGCCGAAGCAGTGGCTAATGCCGGTGCATCGATAATGGTACTTGAAGCGATTCCTGCTACCCTAGGGAAATCTGTCACTGAAACAGTTAATATCCCCACCATCGGAATTGGCGCAGGACCAAATTGTTCAGGGCAGGTTCTGGTCATGCACGATATGCTGAATGTTTATCCTGGCAGGAAAGCCCGTTTTGTCCGTAACTTCATGGAAGGTCACTCTTCAATTGAGGGTGCCATCAAAGCTTATGTGGCTGCCGTCAAAGACGGCTCTTTCCCTAGCCAAGAGCACTGTTTCTGACTTTTCATCCATCTGAATATAGACAAAAAAGGAACATTATCTTGAATACCGCCTTTTCTATCCTCTTTTCCGCCGATTTTTAATGGAGGACATTCTTTTTTCAAAATATATTAACTGCTTTTATCTCCGGCTATCTTTTCCATATTTTCTTAAGATCTTTGATCCATTGTTTTGCCGGAAGACCGGTTTCCGCTTTAATGCGGGATGCTTCTGTATCCAGATGCTCCCAATCAATCATAGGTTTTTTCTTGAACGCCAAAACAATGATATTCCCTTCAGGAATCGGCTGCATCGGTACTACTTCTCTGAAAGATTGTTTGATTGCCCTGATATTCTTGTCATAACTGGGCACTTCACCAAACAGGTTGACTGTCATGATACCGCTTTCTTTCAAACACTGATAGCAGTCAGCATAGAATTCAGGGGTATCCAATACAGGACCTCTTGACTCTGCATCGTATAAATCAACATGCATGATATCAAATGTATTGGTGTACCTGGATTCTTTAACAAAATCCAGGGCGTTAACTAGATGGATATGCAATCGTTCATTGCTCGGCGGAAGTGCAAACATGCTGTGGCAGATAGCGATAACCTCTGGATTAATTTCTGCGACATGCGTAACACTGTCTGGAAATGTAGCATGACTAAATTTTGTCAAAGATGCTGCACCTAATCCCAAATGTGCAATTTGCTCAGGATTTCTGTTAAACAGCATCCAGGCTACCATTTTATGGCTGTAGGACAGGACAAGCTGATTGGGTTTACGGATCCGCATGGCTCCCTGAATCCATTCTGTACCGAAATGCAGGTAACGGATACCAGCTCTTTCCGACAAGGTGAGCGATGTCATTTGATTATAGGATTTTTCAGACAGTGTTCTATGTTGCGATTCCGTTTTTTCAATTGGTTCCCGTTTTATCAGCATCGACTTAATCCATTCGAACATTTTCCCTGTCTCCATCATCCTATGAATACCTTTGGATGATCACCTACGATTTCATGAAAAGACCCCTTAAATTCGCTTAAGGGGTCTTTCTGAGGCATTCCCTTCCCAGTCCAGAGACTGAACTGGGAAACAGGATTAATAATCAACAGAATTGATTATTTCTTTTTACCGATATTGGAAACAACGTTCAGACTCTTGATACGGCCAGACTCAACACCAGCATCTGGGTCAATCATAGCATTGATCAAGCATGGTTTCTTGGAAGCAACAGCCTCTTCCAAAGCAGCTTTCAGTTCGGTTGGGTTGTTAGCCAGATAGCCTTTACCTCCAAGTGCTTCCATCATCAAGTCGTAACGTACACGACCCAAACGGGTACAAGCAACCTGTCCATTAGGACCTTCTTCGTTACCCTTGTAGATACCACCGTTGTTCATGACGATAATGGTAACTGGCAATTGATAACGGGTAATGGTTTCGATTTCCATACCAGAGAAGCCGAACGCAGAGTCACCTTCAACAGAAATAACTGGATCAGAGGTAACAGTTGCTGCTGCAACACAGTAACCCATACCAATACCCATAACACCCCAAGTACCGGTGTCCAGACGACGGCGTGGCTGCAGCATGTCAACAACCATACGGGTGTTGTCCAAAGCATTCGCACCTTCGTTGACCAAGTTGACATTTGGATGGGCAGCAATGTATTCCTTGACGATATTCAGGGAATTCTGATAGTTCATGTCACCGCCATTATAGGTGGTCAGTTTGACTTTCAGTTTTTCCTTGTTGGCAGCAACCTTGTCAAAGATTTCCTTGCACCATTCCGCTGGAGCCTTGTAACCCTTGACAGCAGCGGTAACCAGAGGCAGTGCAGACTTAACGTTACCAACAACTGGAGCAGCGATTGGCTGGTTGGAGTCGATTTCCTGAGCCAATATATCGAACTGGACATATTTCTTCAGTTCATTACCCCAAGTTTTGCCCTTACCATGCTGCATCAACCAGTTCAAACGTGCAGCGATCAGGATACATACGTCGCAGCCTGCCAATGCACGTGCACGATTTGCTGCTGCAGACAGTGGGTGGTTGTCAGGAATAGTACCTTTACCCATGCCCATTGGCAGGAACGGAATCCCAGTTTCTTCGATGAAGGCCTTAACTTCAGCTTCAGCACGTGCATAAGCACAACCTTTACCAATGACAGCAACTGGTTTCTTAGCAGATTTAATGACTTCTGCAGCGCGTGCAACAGCTGCTGCGGAAGGAATCTGGTCTGGCACCATGTCAACAGGGGTAAAGCGCATTGCATGGGCAATACCAATAGGGATATCACGGATGCTATTGATACGATAAGAAGCTTTACAATGCGGTTTAGCGATCTGGAATTGATCCATTTCTTCATAGTCGCCCTGCTGCAGGTCGACGATGTCACGTTCGGAGGAACCAGACAACAACAGCATCGGGAAGCAGTTAGTTGTTGCGTGTGCCAAAGCAGTAACACCATTCAGGAAGCCTGGCGCGGAAACAGTCAAAGCTACACCTGGTTTACCTTGGATGTAACCGGCGATAGATGCTGCATAACCAGCATGCTGTTCAGCACGGAAGCTGTAGAACTTCTGGCCATCTTCCTGCCACAGACGTGCCAGGTTAGTGATAGGAATACCAACAACACCATACATGGTATCAATACCATTGTCTTTCAGGACATCAATCAACAGATGGAAGCCATCAGTCAATTCTACATTTTCTTCGTTACTCATGAGCAATACCTTTCATTGGTTAGTTTTGATGTAAACGTCAAAAAACGTCGATTCGAAGTGTACCTGATAAAGCAAAAAACACTGTTGACCTATGTCAATTTGAAGACACAGAAACGGCACTATTCCCTACTTTCTTTATTCCGCGAACTGATTTATTGACCCAGGTCAATTTTCAGTGGAAATAGAAAATCATCTGATGATGTCCGCACAGCTCCACTGGCAACCTTGAATTGACTCAACGCTAGGTTATCCATTTAAAAATCCGAATGAGATCAAAAATCAGCAAATCCGAGAAATAAAAACTGTAATATGATAATTTCAAAAGAGAATTTTGTTATGAGACAGTTTGGCATCCTGAATGGTCCCGCCAGCAGGAATCGAACCTGCATTACACGCTTAGGAGGCATGGGTACTATCCATTGTACTATGGCGAGACTCTTGGAGAGGGGTATTTTACCCCAAGCATGCTGACAATACGAGTACTAAAACTATCATTTTCTGCTAAGTCGCCTATACAATGTTTTTCGTTTTCCGGGGGAATTATGGCAATCATTACACTTTGGGACGCACAACTTGCGTTCGGACATTATCCGATGTTGGATCATGCAACGTTTTCCATGGAAGCCGGTGAAAAAATCGGACTTATCGGTCGTAACGGTACAGGCAAATCTTCTCTATTACAGGTGTTTGCAGGACAAGCAGAGCTGGATGGTGGCTTCCTGAACATCCAACAGGAACTGTCCATGGCTTATATTGAACAAGCTCCCCACTACCCTGAAGACAAAACTGTTTTTGATGTTGTTTCCGCTGCTCTAACTAACGTCCATTTACTGTTGGAGGAATACCGAGTACTCTCTGCAAAACTGAAAAACGACCATGACTCTAAAATACTGGAACGTTTCCTGGAACTGCAAAATCAGCTAGATTCCACTGATGCCTGGAATCTGAACTACCATGTCGAGGATATCCTTGAACGCCTTTCCCTAAACCGCGACGACCGAATCGGTAATCTTTCCGGTGGACAATATAAACTTGTTGCTCTTGCCAGGGGACTGATTGGATCACCAGACCTGCTGATGCTAGATGAGCCGACTAATCATTTGGATTTCGAGTCGATATCTTGGCTTGAAAACATCCTGAAGGATTTCCATGGTAGCTTAATCTTCATCACACATGACCGTCGTTTCCTGGATAATATCGCCACCCGTATTGTTGAACTGGATAGAGGTAAGCTACTATCATTTCCCGGCAATTTCAGCTCCTATAAAGAAACCAAAACGAAGCAACTGGAAGCAGAGGCTATCGAACATGCAAAGTTCGATAAATTCCTTGCCCAAGAAGAAATCTGGATCCGAAAAGGTATTGAAGCACGTCGCACACGAAATGAAGGTCGTGTTAGGCGTCTTGAAACCCTCCGGCTTGAGCGTGTCGCGCGCTGGGAACGACAGGGGCAGGTACGATTGTCGCTGTCTTCCGGAGAACGCTCAGGAAAATTGGTTGCAGAACTGAAAGATGTCTACAAATCGTTTGGCAGTCACCAGATTGTCAAGGGATTTTCTGACGTCATCCTACGAGGAGACAAAGTCGGCGTCATCGGTCCAAATGGTATCGGCAAAACCACTCTACTGAAGATGATTCTTGGTGAAATTCCGCCTGACACTGGAGAAGTCCGTTTGGGGACTCGTCTTCAGATTGCTTATTTTGACCAAATGCGTGCCCAGCTCAATGACAATGATACGTTGATTGACACAATTTCGCCTGGCAGTGACTATGTTGACATCGGTGGTCAGCGCAAGCATGTCATGAGTTATCTTTCCGATTTTCTCTTTGCGCCAGACCGAGCCCGTTCGCCAGTGTCTTCCTGTTCTGGTGGCGAAAAGAACCGCCTGTTGCTAGCACGTCTATTTGCCCGTCCTGCCAATGTCCTGGTACTGGATGAGCCGACCAATGACCTAGATATTGATACTATGGAACTGTTGGAGGCGTTACTCTTAGATTATGACGGTACTGTCTTCTTGGTCAGTCATGACAGAGCTTTCCTAGATAATGTTGTAACACAAGTTATCGCTGCCGAAGGGAACGGTCAATGGCGCGAATATGCTGGTGGTTACAGTGACTGGGAACGTACTCGCTCTATCCATCAATCCGCTGAAACAAAAAACTTTCTGCCAAATACGAGACAAGATAAAAGGAAATCAGAGCCTCCCCAAAAAATGATTCCCTCGAAACAGCACAAGAAACTCAGTTACAAGGATCAACGTGAATTGGACGCCTTACCAGCAAAAATTGCAGCACTGGAAAGTGAACAGGCGCAAATTTCCCTGCAACTGGGCAATCCCGCCATCTATACAGGAGACGGCTCCGAAGGCATCCGGCTCAACAAGCGTTTTGTCGAGATTGAAGAAGAGCTGATGGTTTGTATGGAGCGATGGGAAGAACTTGAAACAAAAATTGCCCGATAAAACTAAGACGAGAAGTTTTCTGTTATTGATTGATAGTCACTTTGACTTGCGCAGGAAATCTTTTATCCGAAATCCCATGGCAAACAAGGAACCGAAATAAACGATGCCACAGAAGACCATCACAAGTGCCATGGCACCGATACGCATCAGGGGTCGAACCTTCATACCAATCCAATCAAATTGATCAGCAATCCATAAAGAAGCCCCTGCCAGTAGAATCAATGCAGCCACAACCCGAATAAAAAAGAAGAACCATCCTTTCTGTGGTTTATAGACGCCCCGCCTCAATAACAAAACATAAAGAATTAACGCATTGACACAGCCAGCCAACCCAATGGAGAGCGACAATCCTGCATGGTCAAAGACAGGCACAAATAGAAAGTTCAGTACCTGGGTGATGATCAAGGTAAAAATTCCGATCTTGACGGGCGTCTTGATATCTTGTCGGGCATAGAATGCCGGTGCAAGAACCCGAATTATTACAAGACCGGTCAGACCAACACCATATGCAACAAGGGATTTAGCCGTCATGACAACATCTATGGCGCTGAACCGCCCATAATGAAACAGTGTTGTGGCACAGGGAACAGGCAAAGTCATCAACATGACTGCTGCAGGCATAGCCAACATCAATGTCATGCGAAGCCCCCAATCCAGCAAGGAAGAGTATTCTTCTGTATCGCTGCCTGCATGAGCCTTGGATAGACTAGGCAACAAAATGGTTCCTAATGCAACACCTAGCAAGGCATTCGGGAACTCCATTAATCGATCTGCATAGGAGATCCAGGAAACACTACCATGTGTCAACCGGGATGCAATATTGGTGTTGATCATCAGGCTGATTTGTGCAACCGATGAAGCAAAGACAGCAGGAATCATCTGCCCTATGATACGTTGAACACCAGGATGACGGAATGCACCAACGATATTGAAGGAAATCCGGGGCAACATACCCATTTTTTTCAACCACGGAACTTGAATTGCTAACTGAAGCAATCCGCCAACAAAAACTGCTCCCGCCAATGCTAATATCGGCTTTTCTAGTAATGGGGCAACAAAAAGCGATGCCACAATGAACGAAATGTTTAGCAAGACCGGCGTGAAGGCAGGAATTCTAAATTCGCAGTTTGTATTGAGAATCCCGCCAGCCAGTGCGACTAGTGACATGAACAGGATATAAGGGAACATAATCTGTGTCATCAAGACAGAAATACGGAAGATTTCCGCATCGCCATCAAGTCCTGTCGCTATGGCATAAACAACATAATTTGAAAAGACAATTCCGAGTACACAGACCAAAATCAGTGTCCATACTAATGCTGTAGCAACTTTGTCAACCAGCTGCTTTGTCTCTGTCTTATCTTCTTTATTAGTATATTCTGCAAGGATCGGAACGAATGCCTGCGAAAATGCCCCTTCTGCAAAAAGTCTTCTCAACAAGTTGGGAATTCGGAACGCAACAAAAAAAGCATCTGTCAACCCCGATGCACCAAATGCTTTTGCCACCAGTAGCTCCCGTATCAACCCTGTGATACGGGAAAGCAGGGTAAATGCAGAAACCGAAAAAAACGTCTTAAGAAAGTTCATAGGAGGGCATTATATATCCCTACTGTTGGATTTTTCACTTACCATCTGCTTTCAGCCAATAAAACTATAGCAACGGGACTTCTAATGCTTTGACTTTCCGGCAGATTTCTATATAATCTGATATTTGCTTTTTCCCGTCCTGATTTTTCAGGTTTTTCAACATTGTTTTTTGATGGAGTTTCCATGTACGCGGTCATAAAAACCGGTGGCAAGCAATATAAAGTCACCACCGGCGAAAAATATAAGATAGAACAGATACCTGCGGAAGTTGGATCCGAAATCACCCTTGACCAAGTTTTGGCTGTTGGCGAAGGTGAATCTATCCGCATTGGCACACCATTGGTTGAAGGTGCAACAGTTCTGGCAAAGGTTGTTTCTAAAGGTCGTCATAAGAAAATCAAGATTTTCAAGATGCGCAGGCGTAAGCACTACCAAAAACGTCAGGGCCATCGTCAGAACTACACTGAACTGGAAATCGTTTCCATCAATGCCTGATTTGTTATCAGACGAAACAGCCGATGGCTACGCTATCGGTTTGAAAAACTTAATTCTGGAGTCTTAATATGGCACATAAAAAAGGGGGCGGAACCACCCGCAATGGACGTGAATCTGAATCCAAACGCTTAGGCATCAAGGTCTATGGCGGTCAGGCTATTAATGCTGGTGGTATCATCATGCGTCAGCGTGGTACAAAGATTCATCCCGGTGAAAATGTCGGTATGGGCAAAGACCACACTCTGTTTGCCTTGGTCGACGGTACCGTGAAATTTGCTGTCAAGGGAGCAGACAAAAAACATTATGCAACCGTTATTCCTAACGAAGTAGTAGCATAGCAGGTTTGCTGACCAGGATGCAGAGCATACCACTAGGTCTGATGTTCCCTGACAGGTTTTCCTATGATTCTGCATCTAAACATGATGGCTCTGCCATTGTCGGCAGAGCTTTTTCATTATTTGCAGGATGCTTTTATGAAATTCATCGATGAAGCAAAAATCGAAGTCATTGCAGGAAATGGAGGAAATGGCGTCGCTTCTTTTAACCGCGAGAAATTCCGACCCAAGGGAGGCCCTGATGGCGGTGACGGTGGCAGGGGAGGCAGTATCTGGGCTGTTGCCGACAACAATGTGAATACGCTCATCGATTTTCACTACGTCAAACTGTATCGTGCCAAAAATGGGGAAAATGGACGTTGTTCTGACTGTTATGGCAAAGGAGCTGATGACATCGAGCTTCGTATGCCTGTCGGTACAGTGATTTCTGACCGAAATACAGGGACTGTCATTGTCGACCTGATTGAACATGGTCAACGTCATCTGTTAGCAAAAGGCGGTGAAGGTGGTTGGGGCAATATCCATTTCAAAAGCTCTACCAACAGAATTCCCCGTCAAAAAACCGATGGCAAACCCGGTGAACGATTTGAACTACGTCTTGAACTAAAGGTGCTTGCAGATGTCGGATTGCTGGGTATGCCGAATGCTGGAAAGTCTACCCTGATTTCTGCGGTATCGAATGCCCGCCCAAAAATCGCAGATTATCCATTTACAACACTCCAACCCAACTTGGGAGTTGTCAGGATTGGTCATGCCAAAAGTTTTGTGATTGCCGATATCCCTGGACTGATTAAAGGAGCAGCAGAAGGGGCGGGATTAGGGCATCAATTCCTCCGTCATCTCCAGCGTACTCGCCTGCTACTGCACGTCATCGATATATCGCCTTTTGAAGAAACCGCAAATCCTGTTGCTGATGCCAAGGCTCTGACAGAAGAATTGGCAAAATATGACACTGAATTGGCAACAAAACCTCGTTGGCTGGTACTGAATAAACTCGACCTGATTCCAAAAGAAAAACGCCAGCAACGAGTTGCAAAAATCATTTCCCAACTACGATGGCATGGACCAGTATTTGAGATTTCCGCCTATACGAAAGCAGGGTGCCAGGAATTGATAGAAGCGATCCACCACTATTTTGAAGAACAACATCTTCAAGAAAAGTGCAATAGGAAAATAGGGATTGTGACAGAAGCCCGAAACATCGATTCCATCAATCCGGATGATCCCCGTTTTAGAATTATTGAATAATTGATATTCAACCCATGGAGGGGGACAAATGAGCTCTGTCATCCAAAACGCCAAACGTATTATTATCAAGGTCGGTTCTTCCTTGGTCACCAATGATGGTCATGGTCTTGACCTTGCCGCTGTAGCAAACTGGGCGAAACAAATTGCAGAACTGCATTCACAAGGAAAGGAAATTGTGCTGGTCAGCTCTGGCGCCATTGCTGAAGGTATGTTGAAATTAGGTTTTCGGCATCGCCCTGTTGAAGTCAGTGAATTGCAGGCCTGTGCTGCTGTTGGGCAAATGGGACTTGTGCAAATCTATCAAACGAGCTTTGACCGCTATGGACTAAATACTGCCCAAGTTCTGTTGACTCATGCCGACCTGGCAAACAGAACGCGTTATCTGAATGCACGCACAACTCTATTGACCCTACTCCACCTAAATGTCATCCCAATCATCAATGAAAATGATACGGTAGTCACGGATGAAATCAAGTTTGGTGATAATGATACTTTGGGTTCTCTAGTAACAAACTTGATTGAAGCGGATGCTTTAATCATCCTGACAGACCAGAAAGGTCTATTTACAGCAGATCCACGTAAAAATCCGACAGCAACATTGATTCAGACTGCGTGTGCTGGATCTCCTGAACTGGAAAAGATGGCTGGGGGGACCGGTTCTAGCATCGGCAGTGGGGGGATGCTGACCAAAATCCTAGCAGCAAAACGTGCTGCCCGATCCGGAGCACATACTGTGATTGCCTGGGGACGCGAGCCCGATGTATTGACCCGTTTGGCAACAGGAGAACTGATCGGAACACAGCTACTTGCGCCAGATAACCATTTACAGGCAAAAAAACAATGGATGGCAGATCACCTTCAAACTGCAGGCAAAGTTTTCCTTGACGAAGGAGCAACCCAGAAAATCCTGAAAGAAGGCAAGTCCCTACTGCCTATCGGTATCCTCCGCGTAGAGGGTGAGTTCGCCCGAGGCGAAATTGTCTCATGCATCGATGGAAATGGTCATGAAGTTGCCAGAGGTCTGACAAACTATTCTTCTAGTGAAGTTGCCCTGATCGCTAAACACAAATCTGCAGAAATTGTCAATATTCTAGGGTACAAAGGCGTCCAAGAACTAATACACCGTGACAATATGATTGTTTTTCAAGCTTAATCGCCATTGTATTTGTTTTCTTTCTGAAGGGGTCGATTGTATCGGAGGCGCTCGACGATCAATTCAGCAGGTCCCTCAATATGAGCTGCATCACAGAAATAATCTAGCCACAACATGGCGCGTGGGCGATTAGCTGCATACCAATTAATGGGATGCCATGCCTCACTTTTAGAAATCGTCCATTCTCCTTTTTTATCTGCATAGGCAAAACGACGGTATTCCTTACTTGCACAACGCAATCCTTCATAGCTAACATTAAGAGCCCCAGAAGAACTTTTTGCAACCAACGTGTAACGAACCTCATCTTCCCCGCTGATGGAGATGGACTTTGCATCCAGGAAAAACTGCTGTGTCTGGGTAGGGCCAATCTCAAAAAAAAGCAGGTCTTCTTCTTGTGGATAGGTAGGCAAAACAATCGGCAATACCTTGAATTCCCTAGGTTTATCTTCTTCCACCTCATCATCCGGCCACCCCGTATCCCCTAAAATCGTGATGTCTGCTCTCACATGGAAACTGAAAGTCATCAGCAACAAGATGGCGAGCCCTCTCCAACCCAACTGGAAAAAATCACCTACCTTTTTTTCGACCATCGTGTTTTCCCTGTTGTCTGTTCTGCGGTTTAGGTTTAGAAATTGCGTTTTTTCTATCCTGCCTCGATTTAGATTGTGTTGTTTTCTCAAGAGCATACCCTGTATAAATCGCATGCCCCATTTTGGGGACAGGTTTCAAAAACCGAGATAGCTCCAGCAATGCCTTCATATAGACATTACGTTTGAACTCAATAACAACATCTAACGGCACCCAATACTGATGCCACCGCCATGCATCGAATTCAGGCGTTTCAGAAGTACCGCTTAAATCAACATCTGTATCGCGTCCCAGCATCCGCAATAGAAACCATATTTGCTTTTGCCCTCTATAATGCCCTCTTATTTCACGCCGAATAAAATGAGGAGGAACATCATAACGCAACCAATTTTGCGTGCGACCGATAATCTCGATATGTTCGCGTTTTAACCCCGTCTCTTCACGCAACTCACGGTACATGGCCTGTTCAGGAGTTTCTCCATGTTTGATGCCCCCTTGAGGGAACTGCCATGACTGCTCCTTTATTCGCCTGCCCCACCAAACTTCATTATTGGTATTCAACAGAATAATCCCAACGTTGGGGCGATAACCTTCTTTGTCAAGCATGACCCGCCTCGATGCCCTAGCAACCTACGTTCAGCCTATACCTGTCAGGCAAAACCTTTTTTCTGCCTCCATTACAACAAAACCCCAACCCCTATTGCCAATTCATGGCAATCTATGAACGCATCTGCCAGCTAATCCTTTAAAATCATATTGATTATAACCCTGTTAGAAATAAAAGTATTCACTGTTATGAAAGCATCCCGATTTTTTATCTCGACGCTGAAAGAAGCTCCTGCTGACGCAGAAGTCATCAGCCATAAACTGATGGTTCGTGCAGGCATGATCCGGCGCTTAGGCTCTGGTATCTATGCTTATATGCCAATGGGGTTTCGAGTCATTCAGAAAGTTGAAAATATTATCCGAGAAGAAATGGATCGTTCTGGTGCTATTGAGTTGTTAATGCCCATCGTGCAACCTGCTGAACTCTGGCAGGAAACCGAAAGGTGGCAAAAATATGGTCCGGAACTGCTGAGAATCAAAGATCGTCATAACCATGATTTTGTCATCCAACCAACATCTGAAGAGACTGTCACAGATATCGCCAGAAGTGTTATTCGGTCTTATCGCCAATTGCCGATCAATTTTTACCATATTCAGACAAAATTCCGGGATGAGCGCCGCCCCCGTTTCGGACTGATGCGTAGTCGCGAATTCACCATGAAAGATGCTTATTCTTTTGACCGTGATATAGACGGATTGAAACAATCTTACAAAATTATGTTCGATGCCTATATCCGCATTTTCAAGCGATTCGGATTGGATTTTCGTCCTGTAACTGCTGATAATGGATCCATTGGTGGTTCTGGCTCTCATGAATTTCATGTAATCGCAGAAACAGGGGAAGATTCACTGGTTTATTGTCCTGATTCTGATTATGCAGCAAACATGGAAGCAGCTGAAGCGTTACCTCCTCTAGGACAACGTCCGCCACCATCCATGCCGATGCAAAAAGTCCCGACTCCCGGTCGGACTGCTTGTGAAGCTGTCAGTGCACTTCTGAAACTGCCTGTCACCCAATCCCTGAAAGCGATTGCCGTTGTCAGGACGCAAGTACCTGAAAACGAGAAAGGACACTTCGTTGTTATCCTGATGCGAGGTGACCACGAACTCAACGAAGTAAAAACTGAGAAAATCATCGGTGAATTCCGTTTTGCCAGTAATAATGAAATTGTTTACTATCTAAACTGCGAGCCTGGCTATTTAGGTCCTATCGGTCTTGCTAACTGCCAAAATATTTCCCTGTATGCCGATCACGCTGTTACGGTCATGAGTGATTTTATCTGTGGTGCCAATGAAAAGGATATGCATTATATGGGGGTAAACTGGGAACGGGACGTTCCTTTACCTGTCAATACAGGCGACTTCCGCAATGCAGTTGCCGGAGACCCTTCCCCAGATGGAAAAGGTCTCTTGGTTGTCCAACGGGGTATTGAAGTTGGTCATGTTTTCCAGCTTGGCACTCGCTATTCCAAAGACATGAACGCCATCTACCTAGATGAAGCTGGTAAGCCCCAACTAATGCAGATGGGTTGTTACGGTATCGGCGTCACCCGAGTTGCAGCAGCAGCCATTGAACAGAACAATGATGACAAAGGCATAATCTGGCCCACTGCTATTGCTCCATTTGAGGTAGTGATCTGTCCGATGAGCTATGATCGCAGTAAAACCGTGAAATCCACAGCTGACAACCTGTATGAAACATTGAAGGCTGCTAGCATTGATGTCATTCTAGATGACAGAGGCGAACGACCCGGTGTCATGTTCTCCGACTGGGAACTGATCGGGATTCCTCATCGTATTGTTGTCGGTGACCGCGGTCTGAAAAACGGTCAATTAGAATACCAAGGTCGGCGTGATCCAAAAGCAACTACTATTCCTGCTACTGAAATGGCTAACTTCATCATCGCCAAAATTAAAGCTGAACGGTAATTTCCCCCTCCTTCTTTATAGGAAAGCAAAAAACGCCAGAATAGAAGTTCTAGCGTTTTCTTGCGGGAGATTAAAATATCGATAACAAACCAAACCTCCCGTTTGCGATAGATAACTCCTACACACATCGACATTAGCCAAATATACCGAAAAGTGTGCAATACGAATTATTTATTCCAAATGCTGGGAAATTAGTTTGCTCATTTCAAACATGGAAACCTGTTCTTTACCTCCAAACACTGGCAACAGCTTCTTATCAGCATTGATCATCTGACCATTTGCAGAATCCTGGAGATTGTTCTTCTTGATGTATTCCCAGATTTTTTTGGTAACTTGGGTTCTTGGTAATGCTTTCTTCCCAATAACTGCTGCAAGTGCTGCATCAGGCTGTAGAGGTTTCATGAACGGATGGACTGGTTTAGCAGGAGTTGTTTTTTTCGCTGCAGGTTTTTTTGTTGCCATAACAAAGCCTTTAAATGAGAGGGTTAACGCCGATCTACCACTAAGGTCAAATATATGTGATTTATTGCAGAATGCAAGTTTTTTCTGAAAATACACGCCAAAGCCCGCCTACTGTGTTCTCTATACCACATTTATTAACCGTTACAGACAACTGTTCAAACCTCCCTCGCTCGCATTTCACGTGCTTTTCAGATCAACGTATTCCCTACATTACGCCTTTAAGACCGCGGAGCATTTTCGCCATGCCCCCACTTTTCATTTTTTTCATCATGGACTGAACTTGCTCAAACTGCTTCAGTAGCCGATTGACTTCCTGCACCTGCACACCGGAACCTGCTGCAATACGACGTTTCCTAGATGCCTTGATCAATTCCGGTTTCGCTCTTTCCTGTGGAGTCATGGAATTAATAATACTTGTCATCCGTGCAACACCTTGATTTGCTTTCTCAAAATTAGTTCCTTGGGCTGCCATCTGAAAATGGGCAGGCAATTTGTCAATCATATTGGCCATCCCTCCCATATTTTCCATTTGGATCAACTGAGCCTGAAAATCGTTGAGATCGAAACGAACGCCTGACTTAAGTTTCTTTTCAAGAATCTGTGCTGCTTTTATATCCACGGCCTTGCGCGCCCCTTCTACCAAAGCAACAATATCTCCCATTCCCAATACACGATCTGCCATGCGATGTGGATTGAAAGGTTCAAGACCATCGAGTTTTTCGGAAATACCAACAAACTTGATCGGTTTGCCTGTGACCTGACAAACAGACAATGCCGCACCGCCACGAGCATCGCCATCCATCTTGGTCAGAACAATCCCTGTCAAGGGAAGGGTATCATTAAAGGTTTTGGCCACATTGATGGCATCCTGACCTGACATGGCATCGACAACAAATAGGGTTTCAATGGGATTTAATGCCTGATGCAATTCTGAAATCCTAAGCATCATCTGCTCATCAATACCCAAGCGCCCTGCTGTATCAACAATCAGGACGTCATGATAATGGCGTTTTGCATGATCAACCGCCGCACGGACAATCTCAACAGGCATCTGGGTGATATCTGTACTGAAGAAATCAACGTCGCTCTGTGCTGCCACTGTCTCGAGTTGCTTGATTGCTGCTGGACGGTAAATATCAGCTGATACTGTGAGAACTTTCTTTCTCATCTGCTTCCGCAAATAGAGCGCCAGTTTGCCAACTGTGGTGGTTTTGCCGACCCCCTGCAATCCTGCCACAAGGATGACAGCAGGAGGTTGTGTAGCGAAATTAAGTTCGAATGCTTTAGAACCAAGATTAGCACCCATGACGAAAGCCAATTCTTCCCTGACAACGCCGACCAATGCCTGACCGGGAGTCAAGGATTCAATAACTTCCTTGCCCATTGCCTTTTCCTGAACGTTTTTAATGAAGGTTCGTATTACCGGCAATGCAACGTCAGCTTCTATCAGGGCAAGCCTAACTTCACGTAGCATTTCTGCAGTATTGGACTCTGTGAGACGGGCTTCCCCTTTCAGGGTCTTAACAATTTTGGCGAGTCGTTGAGTTAGATTATCAAGCATATCTGTTTATTTATGTAATAGGTAATGGATTTGGAGGTTGCAGACGCATATTTTTCTATTCTACAATATTTCTTTATGCTGATTTTGTGCGATATGCTAGAGCACATTTTTCTGAAAAGAAAGCACTCTTTTATGACATCCGATATTGCCATTGCCCAAAAAGCAAAGATGCTCCGTATCACTGAGGTTGCGAAGCGCTACGACATCGACGAAGAATTTACAGAACCTTATGGACATTACAAAGCCAAAATCAACCTTGACTTCCTTGAAACGCTGAAAGATAGACCAAACGGCAAATTGGTTATGGTCACGGCCATCAGCCCAACACCAGCAGGCGAAGGAAAGACCACAACTTCTATTGGCTTAGGAGATGCGCTCAACCGCTTGGGTAAAAAAACTATCATCTGTCTGCGCGAGCCTTCAATGGGACCTGTTTTCGGGATGAAAGGAGGAGCCGCTGGCGGCGGCTATTCCCAAGTCGTACCGATGGAAGACATCAATCTCCATTTCACGGGAGATATCAGTGCTGTTTCATTGGCAAACAATTTACTGTCAGCTTTGATTGACAACCATATCCACCAAGGTAATGAGCTGGGAATTGATGTTCGTCGTATCGTATGGAAACGTGCTATTGATATGAATGATCGATCCCTGCGCAACATCACCATCGGGTTGGGAGGTCCGGGGAATAGTTATCCCCGATCAGATGGCTTTGATATTGCTGCTGCCTCCGAAATCATGGCAATTTTCTGCCTTGCCAACAATCTGCAGGATATGAAAGAACGGCTAGGCAATATTGTTGTTGCATATTCCCGTGATCGGAAACCAATCCTTGCAAGCGATCTGAAGGCTCACGGAGCCATGGCAGCTCTCTTGAAAGATGCTATCAAACCCAATATGGTTCAGACACTTGAAAATAACTTGGCTTTTATCCATGGTGGTCCGTTTGCAAATATTGCAACAGGCTGTAATTCCGTTATTGCTACGAAATCTGCCTTGAAACTGGCCGATTATGTCGTGACAGAAAGTGGCTTCGGAGCTGATCTGGGTGCTGAAAAATTTGTGGATATTGTCTGTCGCAAATCTGGTTTGCGCCCAGACTGTGCTGTGCTGGTCGTCACTATCCGTGCCCTGAAGTATCATGGTGGTGTCAATCTCCCCGACTTGAGTAAAGAAAATTTGGACTCCCTTGAGAAAGGTATCTCTCATCTAGAACGTCATATCCAAAATATCAGGGAACATTATGGTTTGCCTTGTGTTGTCTGCATAAATCATTTCACCCTTGATACCGACGCAGAAATCCAGTTGTTGAAAGACAAGATGGCTTCTCGTGGCACTCCGATTGTTGTTTCCAAGCATTGGAGCCAAGGCGGTCAAGGTGCAGAGGAACTAGCTCAGGCTGTCATTGATATGATTGATACCACACCAAGCAATTTTAAGTTTGTTTATGATGAGAATATGTCCCTCTGGGACAAGACAAAAACACTGGCAACCAAACTGTATGGAGCAAAGGACATTGTTGCCGACAGCAAGGTAAAACAACAAATCAGGAAATTGGAAGAAGACGGTTACGGCAAATACCCCATCTGTGTTGCAAAGACCCAATATTCCTTCTCTACTGACCGTACTTTGCGTGGAGTGCCTAAAGACCATCTGATCAATATCCGTGAAGTTCAGATTGCAGCCGGCGCCGAGTTCATTGTGGTTTACTGCGGTGATATCATGACTATGCCAGGTTTACCAAGGATCCCGTCATCGAACAATATTGATATTGATGCCAACGGACATATTACCGGACTGTTTTAATTTTCAGTCAGAAACCGGTCTAAAAAGCTGGTTTCAGTTATTTTTATCGAGTTTTTTTGCAAACAACCCCTTACTCGGTTATATTTAGGTTTTCAGACAAGAAAGCCGATGTGTGTGTTCGTCATTGGCTCCATTGCCCTCTGACCTCTGTTTATCAGACAGCGTTTTCTGGTTTTGTTATCGGTAAAAACCTATAATGATGGGCATGGGTTCCCTTATCGACAGGGATTAATCGGATAAAAGTAGTGAATATGCCAATGGCCATTCTGGCTGTCAGGCAATGTGAAATTTAAAAGGGAAAGAACATGAAAATTACGATTATCGGTGCTGGGGCAATCGGTGGCTATGTCGGTGTCAAACTGGCACTTGCCGGAGAAGACGTGACCTTCATTGTACGTGGCAAAAATCTTGAAGCTATCAAGAAAAACGGCATGAAGCTCATTATGAATGATGGAACAGAGCTGGTTGCTAAAGATGTCAAAGCAACCAACAACTATGATGAAGTCGGTCCTCAAGATATGGTCATCATTGCACTAAAAGCTCATCAGGTTGACGCAGTCGCCAATGATGTTCCGAAACTCTTCGGTTCTGATACAGTTGTTGTCACGATGCAGAATGGCATTCCGTTTTGGTACTTTCATAAACATGGTGGTCCACATGAAGGCAAACGTGTTGAAACGGTTGACCCAACGGGACTTTGTGCTGAAAAAATCCCTGCAGAACGTATCTTGGGTTGTGTAGTTTATCCTGCTTCTGCCCTAATTGCTCCTGGTGTTGTCAAGCACATCGAAGGTGATCGTTTCCCAATTGGCGAATTAGATGGTTCCACCACTGAACGCGCCCAGAAAGTTTCTGAAACCTTCATTAAAGCCGGTTTCAAATCACCAATCTTGGAAAATGTTCGTGCTGAAATTTGGCTGAAGCTGTGGGGTAACCTAAGCTTCAATCCTATCAGTTCCCTGTCTCATGCAACTTTGGTTGATATTTGTCAATATCCGCTGACACGCGACCTCGCAGCAAATATGATGACCGAAGCACAGACTATCGCTAACAAGCTGAACATTACTTTCCGCGTTCCGCTTGAAAGACGTATCCGTGGAGCTGAAAAAGTCGGTAAACATAAAACCTCCATGTTGCAGGATGTTGAAGCAGGTCGTGCACCTGAAATTGATGCGCTAGTCGGATCTGTTGTTGAACTAGGTCGTATCACTAATACTGACACACCTTACATCAATGCAGTATTCGCCTTAGTCAAGCTACTGGCAAAGACAATGGAGGAGGAGCACGGCAAAGTCAAGATGGAGTCTGTCTGATCACCATTTTACTTTCAGGCTAAACACTATCCTTTTGATAGCATTCAGTGAAAAGAAAGGGTTCCAAAACAGGGTGAAATGGTGCAG
>CAZWTQ010000005.1:0-19571 GCA_964636975.1 uncultured Oxalobacter sp.
CACCACATCTCCGTAAATTGAATGAACTGCATGACAACTTGAAGCTTTCCTCCTCCCAGGAAAAAGCTTGGAATGACTACGTTGCTGCTGAAAATAAATTCAGGGAACTGCCAAAAAAGGCTCGCCCACCCCATGAAGAAAATGTTGAAAAACTGTCTGCCACGGAACGTCTGGAAAAGCAGCTGGATGACATGAAACGCCGTGAAACTCTTCTGCAGGAACGGCTAAATGCCACCAAGGCTCTTTATGCCAAGTTGAATAATGCCCAGAAAGCTGTTTTCGATGAAGCCATGATGCCACCGCATCTCCGCCGTAACGGGCTACCCAACCGTCGGTAACCCTACTTTGCTGGTGATTAGCAATAACTGGTCAACTTCGCCGAATTACTGGGTTTTCTTGAGCACCTGAAAATCAGGTGCTTTTTTATTGTGCATCTGCTTCTGGTTTCCAGGAAACAGGTATAATCCCTTTCATTGGTTTGGGAAACGGGTATTGCCTGTTTTCCATCGGAAATGCTTTTTTGATGGTTTTCCATGCTTGCTCAACAGAAAGAACTGATTAAAAATCTGATCCAGGACACAGTGGATGCCCTGACAGCAAGTCAGGATCTTGCCAAAAAACCTTTGGTCGTACTGGAACGTCCGCGTAATACCGCCCATGGCGATATTGCCTGCAACATTGCTATGCAGCTGGCACGTCCACTAAAAAAGAATCCCCGTGAGACAGCCAACACTATTGTGGCATCTGTCATGGCATCGCCTGTTCATGAAGGGATTATTGATTCATGTGAAGTTGCTGGTCCTGGATTTATCAACATCCGCTTGACGCCAGCAGCACGCCAGCAGGTAGTCTCCGAAATATTGGCTACAAAAGAGGCTTTCGGAACAAGCACCCGTGGTGCTGGCAAAACCGTTATGGTGGAATTCGTTTCTGCAAATCCAACTGGTCCTCTTCATGTCGGACACGGTCGCCAAGGTGCTCTGGGCGATGCTATTTCCGCATTATTTGCTTCCCAAGGATACCAGGTAACCAGGGAATTTTATTACAACGATGCGGGAGCACAAATTAACAACCTAACATTATCAGTCCAAGCCCGAGCAAATGGGCTAAAGCCAGGGGATAATGGGTGGCCTGAAAACGCCTATAATGGTGACTATATTGCCGATATTGCCAAGGATTTTTTGGCTAAAAAAACGATTTCTGCACGCAACTGCGATACTGTAACGGCTTCCGGTGATGTCAATGATCTTGCCTCGATCCGAACCTTCTCGGTTGCTTACCTGCGCAACGAGCAGGACAGCGACCTTGATGCGTTCGGCATTCATTTCGATAATTTTTTCCTGGAATCTTCGCTCTATATAGACGGCAAAGTCCAGGAAACCGTGGATACCCTGACCAAAGAAGGCAAAACCTTTGAAGAAGGTGGCGCGTTATGGCTACGTTCAACAGAATATGGTGACGACAAAGACAGGGTAATGCGTAAGACTGATGGTACTTACACCTACTTTGTACCGGATGTTGCTTACCATATCAATAAATGGAATCGTGGTTTTGATAGAGTCGTGAATATCCAGGGTAGCGACCATCATGGTACCATTGTGCGAGTGAAAGCCGGACTGCAAGGCGTAAACAAAGGCATCCCAAAAACATTCCCTGACTATGTCCTGCACAAGATGGTGACTGTGATGAAAGATGGTGCGGAAGTAAAGATTTCCAAACGCGCAGGCTCTTATGTCACTGTGCGCGACCTGATTGAATGGTCAGGAGCAGGAGACATTACCCGGGGGCGTGATGCCGTACGTTTCTTCCTGATTTCGCGCAAGGCAGACACCGAATTTGTCTTCGATGTGGACTTGGCACTGGCACGTTCGGACGAAAACCCCGTTTACTATGTCCAGTATGCCCATGCCCGTATCTGTTCGGTATTCGCACAATGGGGGGGTGATGAATTGTCCTTGGACAAGGCTAACCTTTCCCCGCTCACATCCTCGCATGAAACAGCACTGCTGACAAAGCTGGCAGAATATCCTGATCTGCTGTACCATGCCACGGATGAATTGAGCCCCCATCTGGTCGCATTCTATCTGCGTGAACTCGCAGGGGAACTGCATGGTTATTACAACGCTGAACGTTTCCTGGTGGATGATGAGAAAACGAAGCTAGCACGCCTGGCACTGCTGAAAGCTGTGCGCCAGGTACTACGCAACGGTTTAGGTCTGCTGGGCGTTTCCTGTCCTGAAAAGATGTAAATTATGGTTACTCAGAGAAGTGGTACTTTTTTCGGCTTTATCATTGGCTTGGTTGCAGGTCTTGCCATTGCGGCGGCTGTAGCATTTTTCCTGCTACGCTCTTCACCAGTTGCAAAAAAAGAGGAGCCCAAGCAAGAACAACCCGCCCAACAGGTTCAGGTAGTTTCTCAATCTGGGCAGCAACCAGCAGCTGACCCGAATCAACCCATGTACAAGGATACTCCTCAACGCCCTGCTAAAGAACAATCTGAAGCTGTACCAACTCCAGCACCTGCAGTAAACCGTTCTGTTCCGGCGACTGATACCCATGCTACAGCACCGACACCTTCTGCATCGCCATCCACGAAGGTTACACCATCCACAAAAACGATGTCTGAAACCACAAAAGCGAATATCAACTCATCTGTCTATCTTCAGGCAGGTGCATTCCGAAGCTATGAACAGGCGGACAACCAACGCGGTAATCTTGCCATACTTGGATTCAGTTCACAGATTCTGCAGGCGGGTTCCGGAGCAAACAAGGTTTACCGTGTCCGCCTAGGTCCTTATCAAGCATCTAAAGCTACATCCATCCAGGGAAGGCTGAAAAGTAGCGGTTTCACCACCACAGTAATCAAGTAATCCCATGATGATATTGATCCGACGTTTTATTGCCTTGCTTCTCTTTGGTTCGGTTGCTGTAACAGTTTCCGCCCGGCCATCGGCTCCCCAGCTGAATGTGGATTATCAGATATTGCCTGTCCAGCAGGATGCAGAAGCTGGCAAAAAGGTGGAAGTCATTGAATTTTTCGGCTATTTCTGCGACCACTGCTATGCGCTTGACCTACCCATTACCAACTGGGCACGGCAACATAAAAACAAGGTTCTATTCCGACGTGTGCATGTAAGATTTGGAGAAGGTATGGCGATGCAGCAACGAATGTTTTATACACTGGCAGCCATGGGAGAACTCACCAACAGTATGCACCACAAGATTTTTCAGGCGATGCAGGAACAGCACTACCCTTTTAGGACAGATGTCCAAATTTTCCGCTGGATGGAAGAAAACGGTATCAATCGCCAGAAATTCGTTGAGATGTTTAACTCTTTCTATGTCGAATCCTTATGTCAGCAGAGTATCGGGTTCCTAGACACCTACAAGATTGATGGAGTACCGATGGTTGTCATCGATGGTCGTTTTGTAACATCGCCAGCCATCATCAGTGAAGGCAACAAAGTGGACATGAGCGAACAGGAAGCCATTAATGGCACCCTGAAAGTCTTAGACAACCTGGTAAACCGTGCCTTGAAAGAACGCGCTACAAAACGCTGATCGACCGTTCATGAACGCAGAAAAGCAAGGATTGGCTATGTAGTTCCTGTTTTTTGCAAAGTAACATTATGTCTGCTAAACAGCATGAACCATGGCATCTTGTTTCTTTTCAAGAAATCGTTTTAATCAATCGCTTATAAACGTCTCCAACAACTGCGTCTATGTCCGCAACTAACGAGAGACAAAGGAAATTTGTGGCACAACTCTGACACAATGGAATCAGTTGACATATTTACTGGAATGCCCGCAAAAGCACTCACCTCATTCGAGAACTTTGATTCCATTTTCCAAGAAACAACTGCTCCGCCTGAACGCCTGCATAGTAACTGGAACGCACAAGCGGAGCAGACGCCACGAAACTGAATCCGATATCGAGAGCCTGTTGCCTGTACCGATCAAAGGTCTCTGGCGTGACATAACGCCTGACCGGTAAATGATGACCGGAAGGCTGAAGATATTGACCAATGGTCAGCATACGCACACCATGGCTGTACAAATCTCTGATGGTATGGATAATTTCCTCATCGGTCTCCCCCAATCCAACCATCAAACCAGATTTCCGGGGAACCCATGGACAACGCTCGCCAAATGCCTTAAGCAAATTGAGGGAACCACGGTAATCAGCGCCGGGGCGACAAACCGGATAAAGCCGTGGCACTGTCTCCAAATTATGGTTGAAGACATCAGGAGGGGTTTCTGCAAAGCAGTCCAGCGCCTTTTCGGTCTTCCTGCGAAAATCAGGAGTCAACACTTCAATCTGTGTAGCAGGAGAACGTTTACGGATAGCATTCTGGCAAGCAATGAACTGGCTGGCTCCCCCATCAGATAGGTCATCCCGATTAACAGATGTGATGACAACGTGGGCAAGACGGAGCTGAACAACCGTTTCTGCCAATAACTGGGGTTCCCTGATATCCGGTGGCAGAGGAATGCCATGAGCAACATCGCAAAAAGGACATCGTCTTGTGCATCGGTCGCCCAGAATCATGAAAGCGGCCGTCCCTCTGCCATAGCATTCCCCCCTGTTTGGGCATGTCGCTTCATCACAGACTGTAATCAACCCTCTATCAGCCAGCAGTTTCCTGACCTGATGGAAATGGGAAGTCCAACTGCTTGCGCGAACTTTGAGCCATGGAGGCTTTGGTAGTTTGTCCGCAGGTTTAACCGATATCGGAAGACAATTTGTCTTCCGGGCACCTTTTTGCCGTGGATACAGAACAATGGGACTTTCAGGAACCATACCTGTCACGATGGTTCCTTCCTGACCGTAAAACCGATGTGATAGGCAAGCGCCTGAGCCAATTCCAACTGGATGTCATTGACCTGACAAACAGTGCCTTCGGTTTTCATATCCGTGACCACTAGTCCAGGATAACCGCAAGGATTGATCTGGCTGAACGGAGCAAGATTCATCGCCACGTTTAGTGCGAGACCATGGTAAGAGCAACCCCGACTGTTGACCTTGAGCCCGATGGCAGCAATCTTGGCTCCTTGGCGAGCAGGGACATAAATACCGGGAGCACCTAGATGACGTTCTCCCTGAATCACGTGCTGTGCTAGCACTTGCAAAATCGCAGCTTCCAGCCTAAAAACAAAATCATGAAGCCGGAAACGGTTGAAACGTCTACGCAGATCGAACATCAGGTAAACGACTGCTTGTCCAGGACCATGGTAAGTGACATCCCCCCCACGGTCGGTCATAATAACCGGTATCTGATCAGCATTGAGAATATTCGCAGGATCAGCTGCTTTACCAAGTGTAAAGGTCGGTGGATGCTCAACAAGCCAAATCTCATCAGCTGTCTGTGCAGTGCGCGCCAGAGTGAACCGTTGCATCCTCTCATAAGCAAACTGATAAGCCATGAGTCCAAGTTGACGGACTATTGCCTCATCCATGACCTGTTCCGGGTATATTTATTTCAAAGAACAATCTTGACCATTGGATGCGAAGTCAGCTCTCGATAGAGATTGTCAAGCTGAATGCGGCTCACCGCATTGATAACAGCCGTAAATGACAGATATTTGCCCTTGGCAGATGGACGCATCTGAAGCTCTGCCGGATCAAACGCTGTATCATAACGACTGACAATCTCGACAATGACTTCAGCAAATCCATCTTGTTTCCGTCCCATGATCTTGATTGGAAACTTGCAGGGATAAGGGATAGGATCCGCGTCTCCAAGGAAACAACTGCCACTCAGGTTGGAATTTATAGTCATTTGAGAAATTCTCCTTTCCGCCATTTAGTGTCGTCGGAACTGTGTCATGATGATGTCGCGGATCGGCAAGAGCCTGCGGTTATAGAAATGATCCGCTCCTGTGATGACATTGACCGTCAACCCCTGTGGACGAGCCCAGTCCAGCAAACTGCTGAGCGGTATCATCTCGTCAAGATCACCATGGATTAGCACTGTATCTGCAGGAACAGCGTCTGTTGCCCATATACCAGCAGTCGTACTGACCAGTACCATCCTAGGTTGTGGTTTACCAACTCTGCCGATACTTTCGCAAAGTAGTGACTGAACATAGGTACCGAATGAATAGCCACCAAGGATAACCGGCAAATCCGGGTAATCCCCCTGCATCTGCTCCAATAGCAACGCCATATCTTCCGCTTCCCCTTTGCCGTTATCATGACTGCCCTGCGACATTCCGACACCTCGACAATTCATGCGTACTGCAATATAACCCAACATATTAAATGCCTTTGCTATTGTCTGAACAACCTTATTGTGCATATCCCCACCATAAAGGGGATGAGGATGTGCAATGAGGACGATACCAATCGGATTACCTTCAGGCGATTCCATCAGGCATTCAAGCGAACCTGCTGCACCTGAAATGAAAAATGTTCCGGTTTGATCCATGATTGTCCTTCTAAACAGACCATATATGTATTAATGTCTGCCTTTGACAGCAACCCAATTTATAATATTGGCGATAATGGCATCAGATGCCTTGGAAAGCGCTCTGGCACCACCGACTGCATCAGCAGAATCAGCAGGTTCTTCCGCAACAAAGCGTTGTTGCGAAAGTAGTTGCTGTCCCTTGTACAATGAAGCGCGGACTATAATACGCCCAATACAGGTCTGTTTGTCAGTAAAATGCTGGCTGAAATCCTCAAAGATAATTCTGAGGATAAGTGCATCCTCTTCAAGGATACTTGCCGGACGGTTACCAATTGCCATCAGATAAGAATCTATCCGACTTCTGAAAAGATTGGGCAGAGAAGAAGCCCAGCTACTTTCTGTATAGAAACGAACCTGCTGACCATTCACATAATCCAGTCGGTAAACCATCAGAGTGCCATCCATCCATTCTGGAGCATAGACATTGGTGGTAATGCTCGACATCCCGCTGGGTAGGCGTCCCATAGTTTCAATCTGCAGCGGACCGAGATCATAAAGGGTTGCCGGAGGACGGGTATCCATCAGAGAACAAGCAGATAGCAGGCAAGCGGCTAATGTTAGAATTATGCGGTATCTAAATTTTTTCATCATATTGGGTCTTCCTATCGGATTTGTCCTTACTGCCCGGAAAAGCCTTTTTCACCTGGTCCGGGGACTGGTCCACGGGCACCAAACAGGACACCAGCCGGACGTTGTTTGTACTGTTCAAGCAGGCTGTTGATGTTCTGCATCGTCTGACGAGCCTCCGATGCCAATGCTTCGAGTTTTGGCACAGCATCACTTTGCATCCCTTTATTCATCAGCGCATTAGTCTTCTTAAGTAGCCCCTTTAAATCCCCAGAGAGCTGGTTTATCGTAATGAACATCTGATGACCGTCATGGACAGCGGCAGAAAACTCCCGAACACCAGGATCAACAATCCCTGGAATACGTGACCAGCCTTCCGCTGCTTTCTTAATATGCTGAACCGTTGTGACAATTTCCTTGCTGTTTTTATCATCAATAATGGTTGCTAAACCAGACGTGATAGTCTGAACTTCTTTCAAGATGGCAAGCCCCCGCATTTGAAGTTCATCCAGTAGACCTGGCCGCATCCGGATCTTGGTCGGATTCTCTGCGGAAGATGCCAAGCGCTCCCCACCAACTCGGGTATCATCAAGTTCAATGGAAGCAATACCAGTCACTCCTTGGTATGTGAGAGTTGCAAAAGTAGTTGCTGTCATCGGTGTTTCTTCACTGACCTCGATATCAATCTCGATATTTCCCGGTTCATCCTTGCTGAAAGCGATCGTAGTAACTCTGCCGACATCAATTCCCTTAAAACGAACTTTTGCCTGGGGACTTAGTCCTCCAACGGACTGGGAAGTCATGACCCGATAAGGCACATACACCGTTTCGTCTCTGTTCAAAAACCAGACAATAGCAAGAATTGCTCCAGCCAACAGGAAAGTGAACAACCCGGCAATGAATGCATGGGATTTATTTTCCATCAAGTCCTCTCAATTTTTTCATCATGGCATCATAATTCGGCAGGTTCTTCAACACCTTGCGCCCCCTCGCCCCTAAAAAATATTCCTCAATGAACGGATGTCTGACCGCAAGCACTACCTCGATCGGACCACTGGCAATAACATGACGGTCGGCCAGCACAACAATCTGGGTAGAGATGTCAACGATGGTATCCAGGTCATGCGAAACCATGACAACAGTCAGGTTCAATTCATTGTGCAAACTCTGGATCAGCTCGACAAAACTGTCAGATGAAACAGGGTCAAGCCCTGATGTTGGCTCATCCAGAAAAAGCAGATCGGGTTCAAGCACTAGCGAACGTGCCAATGCAACCCGTTTGATCATCCCGCCAGACAGGTCGGCAGGCATCTTGTTGGCATCGTTGGGATTGAGCCCAACCATCTGTAGCTTCAGCATGACAGCATCTGAAATCAGGGATTCCGGCAACCCCCTAAGTTCCCGTAGAGGCAATGCAATATTGTCAAAAACCGGCAATGCTGAAAAAAGGGCTCCCTGCTGGAAAAGGACACCCCAACGACTGTTAAGTGCGTACAATTCTTCTGTAGTAGCATTATTGCGATTAATACCAAGCACAGTGATTTCGCCAGCGACAGGTTTTTCCAAACCCAGAATTTGGCGCAACAGGGTTGTCTTGCCCGTACCAGATCCCCCGATGATGGAAACAACCGCCCCTTCCTCGATAGTCAAGTTGAGATCCTCATGAATGACATTTTTGCCAAACGCTGTTTTCAATCCTCTGATTTCAATCGCTGCAACCATCAGAACCCTACTCCCTGAAGGACAATTGCGAAAACTGCATCAGCAAAAATAACCGCTGTAATCGATGTGACTACGGACTTGGTCGTTCCCTGCCCAAGGCTATCGGTGTTTGGCTGGATACGCAACCCATAGAAGCAGGCAACAATGGCAACGATGACACCAAAAACAACCCCCTTGCCCAGACCAATCCAGAAATTGGCGATCGGCACCGCGTCTGGCAAGGCACTGAGAAAATAGGCCATTGAAAGTCCGATAGACATCTTACCGGCAAAAGCACCGCCGACCAGTGCGACAATATCCGTCCAGACAATCAGCATCGGCATGGCAAGCCCCAAGGCCATGACTTTCGGCAAAACCAGCCTGAAACCATGCGACAGTCCCATAACCTGCATCGCATCCAGTTCCTCAGTAACCCGCATGACACCGATCTGGGCAGTCATTGCTGACCCTGACCGACCGGCAACCAAAATAGCGGCAAGCAAGGGTCCTAATTCCCTAACGACACTCATACCCAGCAAATCGACCAGAAAAATATCCCCACCGAACATATGGAGTTGCTGTGCTGACAGGTACGAAAGGACTACCCCAATCAAGAAACCGACAATGGCAATGATGCCAAGTGCCTGGGCACCCGCATGAAAAATATTAGCGGAAATTTCACGCCACGGTCCACGTTGGGGCGACCCTACAAAGCGAAAAAAATCAAGTGTCAGCTGTCCCAACAATTGAGAAAGCTGAATCATCTTCTGGACAAAACCGAGCGGAACTTCCTTGATGGCTTTGGGGATATCCGACATCGCACCCTCAATAGTACCTTCAACGGGGCGAGCAAGATCGCCTGCATAGGCAAGGCGGGCGAAAAACCGATCTTGCTCCGGCGTGCTCTTCAGTTTCCTTGGCAAGCGGTGTGCCCAACCATTCCAGAGAACTTGGGCACCAGTGTAATCCATGCCTTCCATCTGGGTAAGATCCCACTCCACCGCATCAGGGTCATGAACCTCCTCAATAGATGCAGTGATAGCATAGGCAGCCTTCTTGATGACCAGCATATCCACACGCCAGCATCCATGTGCAACAATCCTGTTGCCCTGGATATCCAGTCTTGGAGGTTGTCGAAATACTATTGATGCCATGCGTTTCTTGTTTAAATGACCAGTAACATCAATCATCAATCTATTCTGGATGATAACAGAGTGTTATCCTTCTTTCCAGTCCGTATTATCACCTCTTTGTAACAAAGATAAAAGTATATGGTTTAAACCACTACCCTCATATTGCGCCCGGCAAAAATATCAATGATTTTTACCAGACCCGGCACTTACTTCCCCGAAAGGAATGGATATATTCCAGCGCAGTCCACCGAGATAATCTCTGCCAATCCCTACTGAAAATTACTCAGTATTGCAGGGTAAATGGGGATATCCTTGGTAGCATTTTTGCTGAATTTGATAGTTATGATCGTTTTTATCTGGCTTTTGTCATCATCGATGTCCATTTTTTGATATTCAAATGGATTTGAAAGTCGTCTTAATTGCGTTCACATCCATCCTGCCACTTTTTACGATCTATTGAGAAACGTAGCACATCGAAAACAAGAAAGCACCAATCATGCCATCTTGTGGATAAGATGGAACAGTACAGCTTTTACAACCATAATGTCGACAACAAATGAATCCAACGCTGTCTGCGGAACGTATTGCCGTCCTGATAGAAACCCAGGATATTGTTGTGGAAATCGTCCAACAAACCGTCTCGACAAACCAGGACCTGCTAAATAGGATCATGACAGAGCAAATTACTGGAAATACCCTACTACTGGCAATCGAACAAACTGGTGGCAAGGGACGGAATGGACGGCGTTGGTATGCTGATCGGGATCATTCGCTAACCTTTTCATTGGCGTGGTGCTTTTCCCGTCCTGCCATCATGGTGCCTGGAATTCCTCTCACTGCAGGAATTGCTGTTGCACAGGCGCTCGTTCGATGCGGTGTCAAGGTTCAGTTGAAATGGCCAAACGACATTCTGAAAAACGGTGGCAAAGTCGCTGGCATCCTGACAGAGATCCCTGGCAGCCACCATGACCATTGGGCAGTCATCGGCATCGGCATCAACCTGCACCTCAGCGATGAAATGGAGAAAACCATCAGCCAACCTGCTGCTGATATGCCCTGGCTGGCGCAGATGGACAGGAATCGTCTGATGGCGCAGCTGATCAATTCGCTTGTGCATTATCTAACGCTTTTAGATGAAAAAGGTTTTGATTCTTTGGCCTCAGTCTGGAATAATTTGCACGCTCATCATTTAAAGCCCGTCGCCATTGTCCAAGAGTCAAAGAAATTGCTGTCCGGCATAGCCCTTGGCATCGACAGGGAAGGACGGCTGCTGATCAAGACAGGGAAAGGAATCGAGGTAGTCATGTCTGGCGATGTCTCATTGAGAACTGAACAGGAAGCTTAAGCCATGCTGTTGATAGACATAGGAAACACTTCCATCAAATGGGTGCTCCCTAAACAGGGGGCTGTTCCCTTGTATGGAGAAACCCTCTGGCAACATTTCGGGATCGTCCGTCATCGGGATATGGCTTCGCTGGAACAGACCTGGCGAAAACTGCATGGAGTTCAACCGATTAGACAAGTACTGATTTCCAATGTTGCTAGCAAAAGGATATCCGATACTTTAAACAGCTTCTTGGAAAAACTTTCGCCTCCTCCTGACATCCGCCATTTTGTTTCCCAGGTTAACCATGCCGGCATCATTAATACTTACCAGAACTGTTCTCAGTTGGGCTGCGACCGCTTCGCCTCGATGATCGGAGCACATGCATTGTTCCCGGACAAACCTTTGGTCGTGGCAACCGCAGGCACCGCAACTACCGTCGATTCCATCACACCGGATGGTGTTTTTCAAGGTGGCATGATCTTGCCGGGGTTGGGGCTGATGGCACATTCTCTGGCGGTGAACACTGAACAGTTGCCTGAAATCACCCGTATGGAAGAAAACCTCACTCCTTTTGCCAACCATACCCGTGCAGCCATTCTCGCTGGCTGCCTCAATGCCCAATCCGGTGCGATTGAACGGGCGGTAGCTGCCTTCCGAAAACAATATGATGACGTGAACTGCCTATTGTCAGGCGGCGCAGCAAAATACATTGCCTCAAACCTGTCAGTACCCTGCCATATTGTGTCCAATCTGGTTCTGATTGGGCTATATGTTTCCGCCACCACATCGGTACAAGCTTGATTTTTCTTTTTCCATCCTCATTTCCCTGAATAGAGAGCATCAGGTTTCCTTTTTTTCCTATCAAGAAATGCCGTATAATGAGTCCTGCTTATCTAGAAAAGCAGATGGGACAAAGGCATCCCCGTCTGATTTGACTGACTTGATTGAATAGGATAGCGAGCAGCCATGAGATACCGAATCATCCCCGTAACCCCATTTCAGCAGAACTGTACGCTGATATGGGATGAAACCACCAACAAAGCCGCTGTTGCTGATCCTGGTGGTGATGTAGATCGCATTTGCAAAGCCATTGAAGAACAAGGTGTGATCTTAGAAAAAGTCCTGGTTACCCATGGTCATCTGGATCACTGCGGTGGAGCCAAAGATCTGGCAGACCGTTTCGGTGTACCAATTGAAGGCCCCAACCAGGAAGACAGCTGGTTACTGGAAACCTTGGGTTCTGCCCAGACCCGTATGTGGGGGTTACCCCCTGGCAAGCCATTTATCCCAGACCGATGGCTGAACCAGGGGGATGAAGTTACTGTAGGCAGTGAAACCTTAAAAGTCTTCCATTGCCCAGGTCATTCACCGGGTCATGTGGTCTTTTATAACGCCAATAGCAAAGTTGTGGTTTCTGGTGATGTACTGTTTGCTGGTTCCATCGGTCGTACTGACTTGCCAAAAGGCAGTTTCCGTGCACTGGAAAAAGCTATCCAGGAAAATATGTATACTCTGCCAGATGATGTCCAGTTCATTCCAGGACATGGGCCGACTTCCACCATTGGTGCTGAAAAACGTACGAACCCATACGTCCGTTTCAAAGGCTGAAGGCTGGTTTATTTGAGACCTCCGGCGTTGCCTTTCCAGTAACGCCGGTTTTTTGATGGTTATTTTCATTCTTGCCAGCAATAACACAAAAGCACCCGGCAAAAAGATTCCCAATGAGCCCTGCAAGTAGGGCAGAAACTAATTTTGGATAAGTCTATAAACCTAATATGTTGAAGCTCTGCCATTTGACAGGATAAAGATATTGAAATGAGCGATGTTGATAAAAATGTATCCTTGGAAAATGCAGAAAAATGACATCGCAGGAAACAGGGTACAACGTATGCTAAGGTTGCAAAATGTTCTAGAAAAAGAGCTTTCCCCTTGTCGAAAATTACCAGGCAAGATCGTTGCTTTGGACGCAAGTGTCGGCGATCAACCATCGACTAAAATACCCTTTCCAAGTTCTTCAACCATCCCATATAAGATAGAAACAGAGAAACACCGTATCCAAAACGAACAGCAGCAATTCATCAACCTGATGGTTACCTGACTGATAGTTACCTGATAGAAACTATGGACACTCCAGATATTCCGCAAAGACCCCTACCAGATTTCAAGTCTCCATCTGAGCCACTTGAGATACCTGATTACCTGCATAACACCTATTGGTGGGCATACGAACATCCAAAAGCACCCGGGTTTTGGGATCATGATTTCATGATCAACTTCATTCTACTCGGCAACTATAACCGGCTAGTCAAAGCGGTGCTGGAGGAATTTCCTGATGGTATTTCCGGCGACATGCTCCAGGTTTCCTGTGCCTATGGCAAACTCACACCAAGTTTAGAAGAGGCTCTCACTGAAGATGGGCATCTCGATGTCATTGATATCCTACCCACCCAGATAGAGACAGTCCGTTCAAAACTGAAACACGTTGGCAAAAAAGTCCGGCTGATTCAGTGCGATGCCACGACGTTGAACTGTTCGGACAATATCTACGACCAAGCATTGATGTTCTTCCTGCCTCATGAAATACCGGAAAGCAAGCGCCGGCAAGCAATTGCTGAAACCATCCGGGTTATCAAGCCAGGAGGCAGAATAATCTTTGTCGAATTCCATAACCCGGGTTGGCTTCATCCGCTAAAGTTTTACCAGCGTCTAGTCTTTCTGCTCTTCGAACCTTATGCTATCGACCTATGGCGTCATGAACTCATCCACTGGTTTCCTGAAAACCACGGTTGCCAGATCCTCGTGCATCAGACCTATTTCTGTGGGCTTTATCAGAAACTTGTCGTGCAAAAGCTATCAGATAGTCTCTGAATTAATCAGCTCATAAAACCTTTTTTGAAATAATTTCAAGATGCCTTCAAAAAGCGGTATTTCCTGTTCTTTTCGGAAGACTTTTTCTTAAGTTATAGAAAACAATGGCTTTTTTCATACAGTTTAAGAAAAATTTTACATATATTCTCGTTAAAAATTTTATTGACGGACGATTTGTTACATAGGATAATCTTTCTGGGCTATTGTAGATGGCTGTGCGTTTTTGATGCATTGACGATACATAGCGTGTTTCATATAATTGCGCAGCTTTGAATCATCAGAATATTTCGCCATTCTTCATTCTTTATATAAAGAATGTATATGCTGAATACATACTTGATTGAATAATCAATAGCCATAGAGACAAAAATGGGGTATGCATTGTTGTGGCAGTCAGGAATTGCAATACTGATTGCCCTCATTGCGTGTTTGATTGATGGAACTGCTGCTGGAATTGCATCTATCCTTGCGGGGTTATGTTGTGTGATTCCCAATATTGTTTTCGTGACGGGACTATATCTCGTTGAAAAAATTTTCAGAACCAAACCTGCCACATTTTTTGCCGTGGAATTTGTGAAGATTGTTGTTTCAATCATATTGGTGATTGCAACCTTCTGGTATTATCGGGATATACACTGGATTGCTTATATTGTCAGTTATATTCTGGTACTTAAGAGTTATATTTTTTTATTGTTGAAAGCTTATTGAAAGCGAGGGGGGGTGACTATGGCGGCCGATGCCCATACACCAACACTAGCAGAATATGTGTCCCACCATTTAGCGAACTTCGGGACATCCCATCAAACCAAGATTATTGATTTTTCTATCATCAACCTTGATACCGTCTTTTGGTCTATCTTCTGCGGTGTGGTTGCTTGTCTTGTCATGACGATTGTGGCAAAAAAGGCAACATCAGGAACACCCAACCGCATCCAATCTATTGTCGAAGTCCTCGTTGAAATGGCAGATTCCCAGTCCAAAGCACAGATTCATGGCGACCGTCGCTTTATCGCTCCACTGGCATTAACGATTTTTGTCTGGATTTCGTTAATGAATTGTCTAGACTTCCTGCCGGTTGATCTTTTCGGTCAGATTTTCTCTTGGACAGGTTTAGATGCCACCATCACCCACCACCGTGTTGTGCCAACATCTGATCTGAATGGAACTGTCGGTATCTCTTTAGGTGTTGTAATCCTGATGATTTATTTTGGCATCAAGGTCAAAGGGCTGAAAGGTTTCATGCATGAATTGCTTGGTGCACCATTTGGTATTGCCTTGGCACCCGCCAACTTTGTGCTGAATAGCATCGAATATATCTCCAAGATGGTTTCCTTGGGTATGCGGCTATGGGGCAATATGTATGCTGGCGAACTGCTGTTTCTGATGATTGCGATGTTGGGCGCTTATGCCACTCTTTCCATTGGTGGTTCACTCCTCTTCTTGGGACATTTGATTGCTGGCGCTATCTGGGCAATCTTTCATATCCTGATTGTGTTTTTGCAGGCGTTCATCTTCATGATGTTGACGCTGGTTTACCTAGGACTTGCACACGAAGGACACTAAATTTTTAACCCCTTGTTCTAACTTTTTTATTTTTCAATCTGGAAGGAAATATTATGACTGATGTAGGTATGATGGTATTCGCTTGCGGCTTTATGATCGCTATTGTTGCTTTCGCTGCCGCTTTCGGTATCTCTTTCATGGGAGGCAAATATTTGGACGCATCCGCCCGTCAGCCTGAACTGACCAATCCACTACGCACCAACGTCCTGATTTTGGCTGGTCTGGTTGATGCAGTCTACCTGATTGCTGTCGCTATCTCCGTCATGTTCGCATTCGTTAATCCATTTGTTAAGTAATTGTCCGATACGATATCCGGTGAACCGGAGTTGTTGATCCAGACATTATTTTAAAAAGGGATTTACCATGAATTTGAATGCGACGCTTTTCGCGCAACTTGTGGTCTTCCTTATCCTTGCCATATTCACGGCAAAAGTGGTATGGCCGCCTATAGTGAAGGCATTGGACGAACGCGCAAACAAAATCCAAGAGGGTTTGACTGCCGCTGACCGTAGCAAGCAGGAAATGATTGCGGTACAGCAACACGTCAAAGCTGAAATCGCAAAAGCGAAAGAAGAGGGAGCAAAACGTGTTCATGATGCCGAAGTCAGGGCACAAAAAGTGGCTGAAGACATCAAGTCAAATGCTGAAACGCAGGCGGCTGATATCTTGGCACAGGCTCGTGCGCAGGCTGACCTGCAGATAAAGCAGGCAAGGGAGCAACTTCGAGCAGAGGTCGCAAACCTGGCAGTCAAGGGCGCCGAGCAGATTCTCAAACGAGAAATCAATGCAGACGCTCATGCTGAACTGTTGAACAAACTTTCCGCTGAACTGTAATTATGGAAATAGCTACTGTAGCGCGCCCTTATGCTGAAGCACTGTTTCAGATAGCGCAGAAAGAGAACTTGCTACATTGGTCACAATTGGTGGACGCATTGGCAAAAATTGCTTCCAATCCTCAGGTGTTGGATTTTGCCAATAATCCGACGCTAAGGAAAGACCAAGTTGCCGATGCGCTTTACACGGTTTTCCGCTGCGAAAATAGTCCACAGGTAAAAAATTTTGTCAAAGTACTGGTAGACAATGGTCGTGTTTCTGCACTGCCTGAGATTGCGCACCAGTTTGAGCAACTGAAAAACGCAAGCCAGAACGCTGCGATTGCGACAATTGTCAGTGCTTTTCCTATGACAGAGGTCCAGACACGGGAACTTGCCACTAAACTGGAAAAACGGTTTGGGTGCAAGCTCATCCCTCAAGTCAAGGTTGACAATTCACTGATCGGTGGCATCCTCGTTACTGTTGGTGATGAAGTACTGGATCTGTCCATACGCGGAAAACTGCAGAGAATGCAGGAGACCCTTGTTTCGTAACCAAACTGGACATGTAGTCCGTTATGTACGAACCGATAGAATACATTAGGAGTTAGTATGTTACTCAACCCATCCGAAATCAGTAATCTGATTAAAAATCGGATAGAGAATCTTGGCGATTCGACCGAGATCCACAATCAGGGTACCGTCATTTCCGTTTCTGACGGTATCTGCCGTATCCATGGTCTCTCTGACGTCATGCAGGGGGAAATGCTGGAATTCCCCGGAAATACATTTGGTTTGGCATTGAATCTGGAACGTGACTCCGTCGGTGCCGTTATTCTGGGTGCATATGAACACATTTCTGAAGGTGATACCGTCAGATGTACCGGGCGTATCCTGGAAGTACCAACCGGTCCTGAACTAATCGGTCGTGTTGTCAATTCCTTGGGCGAACCGATTGATGGCAAAGGTCCTATCAATACCCACCTTGCCAGCCCTATTGAAAAGATCGCTCCTGGAGTTATTTCCCGTCAGTCTGTCTCCCAACCGATGCAAACTGGTCTGAAAGCGATCGATTCCATGGTGCCAATTGGTCGTGGCCAGCGTGAACTGATCATCGGCGACCGTCAGACTGGCAAGACTGCTGTAGCTGTTGATGCGATCATCAACCAGAAGGGACAGGATATGATTTGCATCTATGTCGCCATCGGTCAGAAAGCCTCTTCGATCAAGAACACCGTCCGTGCATTGGAAGAAAATGGTGCGATGGCTTATACCATTGTTGTCTCAGCAACCGCTTCTGAATCCGCTGCGATGCAATACATCGCACCTTATGCTGGCTGTGCCATGGGTGAATATTTCCGTGACCGCGGTCAGGATGCCTTGATTGTTTATGATGACCTCAGTAAACAGGCTGTTGCCTACCGTCAGGTTTCCCTGCTACTGCGACGCCCACCAGGTCGAGAAGCATTCCCTGGCGACGTTTTCTACCTGCATTCCCGTTTGTTGGAGCGTGCTGCCCGTGTGAACGCCCACTATGTTGAACAGTTCACCAACGGCGAAGTCAAAGATAGAACTGGTTCGTTGACCGCATTGCCGATTATTGAAACGCAGGCAGGTGACGTTTCTGCATTTGTGCCGACCAACGTCATTTCCATTACCGATGGTCAGATTTTCTTGGAAACGGGGTTGTTCAATGCTGGTATCCGTCCAGCCATCAACGCCGGTATTTCGGTTTCCAGAGTCGGTGGTGCAGCACAGACCAAGGCGATCAAAAGCCTGTCCGGTGGCATCCGTACCGACTTGGCACAATACCGTGAACTGGCGGCATTTGCCCAATTTGCTTCTGACTTGGATGAGGCAACCAGACGTCAGCTGGATCGGGGGGCCAGGGTCACTGAGCTGTTGAAACAAAACCAGTATTCTCCATTACCAATTTCCCTAATGTCCGTTTCACTGTTTGCTGTCAACAGCGGTTTCTTGGACGACATCCCTGTAACTGATGTCCTGCCATTTGAAGCGGAACTGCATGCTTACATGAAAGATAACCATGCTGACCTGATGAGCAGAATTGATGAAAACAAAAAATTGGACAAGGACGATGAATCGGTTCTGGCTCAGGCCATCACCGAATTCAAGCAGGATCGTGCCCAAAAAACTGCATGATGTAATCGGCATCTAATTAATGCGACAAGGAGTTAAGGCTCATGGCATCAGGTAAGGAAATACGTAGCCAGATAAGTAGCATCGAAAATACGAGGAAAATTACCAAGGCGATGGAAATGGTGGCGGCATCTAAAATGCGCAAAGCACAGGACAGGATGCGGGCTAGCCGTCCCTACAGTGAGACTGTCCGTATCATCGCTTCGCACTTGATGGAAGCCCATCCGGACTACACCCATCCTTTCATGGTCGAGCGCAGTGACGCCAAGCGCATCGCACTGGTTGTCATCACGACTGACAAGGGACTGTGTGGCGGTCTCAATACCAATATCCTGAGAGCTGTCACCAATAAGATGAGGGAGGAAGAAACTAAGGGCAACAGTATCATCAATGTTGCCATTGGCACCAAAGGGCTTGGTTTCCTGAACCGTATCGGTGCGACCATTGTCTCTTCTGTCGTCCAGTTGGGTGATGCGCCACGTCTTGAACAGTTGATTGGTCCATTCAAGGTCATCTTGGATGAATATAACGAAGGTAAGCTTGATGCAATCTATCTGTGCTATAACAAATTCATCAATACGATGAAACAAGAGCCTGTTATCGATCAGTTACTTCCACTGCCTCATGAAACCCTGAAAACCGAAGGGAAGTCGGCAAGCTGGGAGTACATCTACGAACCAGATGCGCCGACTGTCATTGACGCACTGTTGCAACGTTATATTGAAGCACTGTTATATCAGTCCGTTGCAGAAAATATCGGTTCAGAACAATCTGCCCGAATGGTAGCGATGAAAGCGGCAAGTGACAATGCAGGCAATGTAATTGCAGACTTGAGACTAGTCTATAACAAGACCCGTCAGGCAGCGATTACGACAGAGCTGTCAGAAATCGTTGCCGGTGCAGCGGCAGTCTGATCTGGATTTTATTAGAGATTAAACGAGATTATCAATTTATAAGGAACGAAAAATGG
>CAZWTQ010000005.1:19581-38043 GCA_964636975.1 uncultured Oxalobacter sp.
CGGTGCCGTGGTTGATGTGGAATTTCCACGTGATGAACTGCCAAAAGTGTACGATGCTTTGAAAATGGAAGGTTCCGAGCTGACTTTGGAAGTCCAACAGCAGTTGGGAGACGGTGTTGTCCGTACGATTGCATTAGGCTCTTCTGACGGTCTGCGTAGGGGTATGATTATCCAAAATACCGGCAACCCGATCATGGTGCCCATTGGTGAAGCGACACTTGGTCGTATCATGAATGTGCTGGGTGAACCGATTGATGAATTGGGTCCGATCCAGACGGAAGAACGTGCTTCCATTCACCGTAAAGCACCTTCCTATGACGAGTTGTCTCCAACCCAAGAAATCCTGGAAACTGGCATCAAGGTGATCGACTTGATTTGCCCGTTTGCAAAAGGTGGTAAGGTTGGTCTGTTCGGCGGTGCTGGCGTAGGCAAAACCGTCAACATGATGGAATTGATCAACAACATCGCAAAGCAGCATTCCGGTCTGTCTGTGTTTGCCGGTGTTGGTGAACGTACTCGTGAAGGTAACGACTTCTACCATGAAATGCAGGAATCCAACGTTCTGGATAAGGTTGCGATGGTTTACGGTCAGATGAATGAACCGCCAGGCAACCGTTTGCGCGTTGCACTGACAGGGTTGACCATTGCAGAAAGTTTCCGTGACAAGGGACTTGATGTATTGTTCTTTGTTGACAACATCTACCGTTTCACTCTGGCGGGCACCGAAGTTTCCGCATTACTGGGTCGTATGCCATCTGCTGTGGGTTATCAGCCGACCCTGGCTGAAGAAATGGGTAAGCTACAAGAACGTATTACTTCCACGAACGTGGGTTCTATTACATCTATCCAGGCCGTTTATGTCCCTGCTGACGACTTGACTGATCCATCTCCTGCAACAACATTTGCTCACTTGGATTCTACTGTTGTGCTATCCCGTGACATCGCTTCTCTAGGGATCTATCCAGCAGTGGATCCACTGGACTCCACATCCCGTCAGCTCGACCCGCATGTTGTCGGTGAAGAACACTACAGAACTGCCCGACAAGTTCAGGGTATCTTGCAGCGCTACAAGGAGTTGCGTGACATCATCGCAATTCTCGGCATGGATGAACTGGCACCAGAAGACAAGCTGGTAGTTGCCCGTGCCCGTAAGATGCAACGTTTTCTGTCGCAGCCTTTTACTGTCGCCGAAGTATTCACGGGTTCCCCAGGCAAATATGTTCCACTGAAAGACACTATCAAGGGCTTTAAGATGATTGCCAATGGTGAATTGGATCATCTGCCAGAACAGGCTTTCTATATGGTCGGTGCCATCGAAGAAGCGATTGCCAAAGCAGAAAAAATGTAATTGATGTGATTTGTCCCTGCGCAAATGTTCTCGCACAGATTTATCATGATCAATGAATACAAAAAGGTTTAGACATGGCAAATACCATACATATTGATGTAGTTTCTGCGGAAGAACTGATTTTCTCCGGAGAAGTCGAATTTGTTGCTTTGCCGGGTGAAATGGGTGAACTGGGAATCCTTCCTCGTCATGCTCCCCTGATTACTCGTATCAACCCTGGCGCTGTCAGGATCAAGATTCGCGGTAAGCAAGAAGAAGAATATATCTTTGTGGCAGGTGGTATCCTTGAAGTGCAGCCTCATGCCGTCACGGTATTGGCTGACACAGCAATCCGTGCAAAAGACCTTGATGAAGCCAAAGCAAATGAGGCACGGAAACAGGCTAAAGATGCCCTGATTAACAAAAAATCCCAGATCGACTATGCGAAGGCTCAGGCAGAAATTGCCCAGGCAATTGCCCAATTGGCATTGATCAAGAAGCTGAAAAACGTTCGTCAGCATTGATCCTGTCTTATTTGCATCCTTCGAAAAGGCAGCTTTAGAGCTGCCTTTTTTCATGCCTGCGTTCGTCTGCTATTTACGCCATCCCTATCTACGTGCAATACAATAAACCCTTTAAGAATAAGGGGATTTTTGTCTCTTTTTGAAAAAATCTGTCAAGAAGACAATGAAAAGTGGAATAGAAACCCTGATCGTAGCCACGGCTGTTAGCATAGCCTCCGCTTGCAACCGAAGATGATGTCTACGGCACAAAACAACGCTCTCATTGCTTCATCGATTTTTCTGAAGAACACGCCTGTTATAATTCAACAAAACGCCAAGAAGGTCTCTGCTCCTTGATATTTCCTAAATCCATTCTGGATTGCCTTCATCAGCCGTTTCTGGATCAGGTTTTGCTCACAACGTTTTACATCTCGTTTGTCCACCTTTTGGAAATCGGTGATCCAGATACAATCCGCATCAAATACGCTTAAATACTAGTTACTAGTACATGAAAAATATGTTTTCAAGGTAGCCGAACCTGATAATCCTTGCGTCACACTTACAAATATCTACAATTCCAGTATGATGATTAAAGCATCAATTGGCACAGACATCACCAGATAATGCTATGTTTCAATAGAAACTGCATCTATTTTGCAGTAACTTGCTCTCAACCAACAATATTTTCAGTCAATTACAATCTGTAGCCAACGAACTGTCTTTTCAGGCACATTTCCTTTCAGGGTACTTCAGTATTCTCGTGGATTGAGGCTGTCTATCAGATGTGTCATCGACATCCATCCCGAACAGAGCGTATCTACCGGCTTTCAAACACCTGTACTCTGTTTTCCATCTGGCAGATTTCCCGATTTCCCTTAAAATCGACACTCGCTACCCTGTTCCCGTATGGATTCGGCCACTGACGCAGAGACCAAGCAGTATAGATTCAGTGTGAACGGATCATCGTACCAAAAGGTTGATCGGTCAGGACTTCAAGCAATAAAGAATGTTCGATACGACCATCAATGATATGGACGGAATTGACCCCAGATTTCGCTGCATCCAATGCGGAACCGATTTTCGGCAGCATTCCGCCAGAAATGGTACCATCGGCAAATAGAGCATCGATTTCATGTGCGGTCAAATCGGTCAGCAAACGATTTTCTTTATCCAAGACACCAGAGGTATTGGTCATCATGATCAGTTTTTCAGCACCAAGGATTTCTGCAATCTTTCCGGCAACTAGATCAGCATTAATGTTGTAAGCTTCACCATCATCACTGAACCCAATCGGGGAAATTACAGGAATGAAACTGCCTCCCTGCTGAAGGGCAATAATAACCTGTGGATTGATGGACTTGATCTTGCCGACATGTCCGATATCGATAAATTCACCGGGTCTTTCCTGGTTAGGCAGCTGCATCTTTTCTGCCCGAATTAATCCCCCATCCTTACCGGTCAGACCAACTGCCTGACCACCATAATGGTTGATCAACATGACAATATCCTGCTGGACTTCACCGCCTAGCACCCATTCAACGACTTCCATGGTCTCATCGTCGGTCACTCTCATCCCTTGGACAAAGTTCCCGCTTTTGCCAACTTTGCCAAGTGCCTTGTTGATTTGGGGACCGCCACCATGAACAACAACGGGCTTCATGCCAATCAGTTTTAGCAGAATAATGTCTTTGGCAAAGCCATGCTTCAGTTTTTCTTCGGTCATCGCATTGCCACCATATTTGATAACAATAGTCTTACCATGGAATCTGCGGATATAAGGCAGAGCTTCAGCCAAAATTTCCGCTTTCATTGTGGGTTCGAGATTCTTCATCGAGTTGCTTCTCCAGGAAACCATCAAGAAATTATAAAAACAGGGATTGCTTGAATTCTAACCGTTTTGTGGTGAGAGACATTAGTCATCCAAGACAGGAATCCCAAAAATCGACCGATATGTCGGATAAAAAGAACAATACAGCACTGTCGTAACAGTGACGGATATAATGTAGATAACAAATATACCGACCATCCCACCAAGCATCGGACCAACAATACCGCCAACTATGGAAGGGATGATAAAACCTGTTACCAGGAAACCCAATGCATAGACAATGAACGGCTGCCAGTTATGGGCAACGGTGAAAAAACTGTAGAACATCGCTTTTGGAACTCCCATCTGTCGCCAGCCAATCAATGGCGCGGCAAACCACGTCAGCATAAAAAAGGGGATATACAACACGATGGTGACAAGCGCCATATAGCCAGCCCTGGCCATCTGTTCATCGCTCAATGGAGGCATTCCTTCCCTAGCCATAATCAAGCCAAACAATGCTCCCTCATCCAATACGATGGATATACCTGCAACAATCAGACCAAAGAGGACATAGCAACCACTCAATGCGAACAGACGAAAAAGGGTAAGCCGATCCAATACTGAGAAAAGCCAACCCAATGTCAGCGGTTCGTCACGGTCTATCCTGAGTGTGGCATTCATAAACAGAAAAGTGAAAATGGCTATGGTGAAAGCTGGTAGCATCTGTCCAACAATAGGAACCATACTGACCAAAACAATAGTCATCATATACAAGAACAGTAGGTTAACCAGGAAAAAAGGGCGTTTCCTGAAGATGGTGAAACCAGATCGGATCCATTCCCATCCGGTCTTAGCAGGTATACGGTTCATACAATCAATGCTGGGGGTGATTCAGTAATACGCAATTTCAGGATTCGCTCGAAATGTTTCGGGTTATGCGGTGTTAGCAATTCTGCCTTACGAGGCATATAAAAATCATACAAACGCGAGAGCCAGAAACGCAAGGCACCACTACGGAGTGTCGCCTGCCAAGATATCTCTTCATCCCGGGTAAATGGGCGTTCTGCATGGTAAGCATCCAAATACGCCCTGACACGGGGAAGATTCAGTTCACCTGTTTCAAGATCGATGCACCAATCATTGACTGCAACGGCGACATCAAACAACCACGTATCGACACCAGCAAAATAAAAATCAAAAAAACCAGACAAGTTATCCCCGTCAAACATTACATTATTCCGGAACAGATCTGCATGGATCGGTCCCTTAGGCAACCTACCATAAACTGACGACTGCTGAAAAATCTGCTGGTATTCCAATTCAGATTGAAGCAGACGTGCGGCATCTTCCGGGATATACGGCATGACCTGCGGAGCTGTCTTGACACACCATGCGATACCACGCGGGTTGGGTTGAGATATTGGATAATCATGACCCGCCTTGTGCATCTTTGCCATCGCAGCACCAACCTGCGTACAATGAATGGGCTTGGGAGCAGGCAACCAGTTTCCTGCTAGTTTTGTCACAATACAAGCAGGCTTACCACAGAGGATATGTAGGATCCTTCCAGTTTTATCTGCGACAGGAGCAGGAACTTTCACCCCTTTGTCCGCCAAATGCCGCATCAGATTCAGATAAAATGGCAACTCCTGATATGTCAGTATCTCAAAAAGTGTAAGCACATATTCATTATCCTTGGTGATGATGAAAAAATTGCTATTCTCAATACCAGAGCGGATGCCACGGATGGCAATAACCGGTGGAAGTGAAAAATTGATCAGCAGGGAATCTAGATCCTGAGAAGTTACATGTGTAAAAACTGCCATGGTATCAATAACCTATTTAATGCAATACCAATACCATTTATCATTCCTCGGAGGGTGGAGGGATATCGGGATTCATCGGATCATTCTCATCGCTGACCTTCTTGGAGCGTTCTGTAACATCAAATTCACCGACCTTCCAAAGAGCTGGTCTGACCAAACTGCTCTCAAAAGAATCTGGAACACCATTCTTGCCATTCGGATACAAGTAATAGGTGCTGGAACCACTAGTCACCTTGATTTCCTCAACCATTCCACCATTGCGTCGCTCCACAATCTCAGCATTGATATCCGGTCTGCGGATAGTGATTGCAGGCTCATCAGTTTCATCAAGGATTTCTGCCCCTGTATTCGACGCAGATTCCTGGGCATATACACCTGCCATGGTAGCAGAAGCTACCAGTAGCAACACATATTTCAACAGGAATCGAAACCGCATGGTGGGCTTTCTAACGACAGATTGGTTTATTGTAACAAACAAGCCTCATAGATACATCAGTTTGAGCCGTTCTTCGGAGGACAAAGCGGTAAGGTCTTCATAGAAAGAAACAATTTTGTCCACGGCAATATCAATGTCATCTGTAATAGTCATCAAGTCAATATCCTTCGGTAAAATCGTCCCTGCCTGAAGCAAAGCTTCACGACTCCAGTCAATGAAGCCTTTCCAAAAGCTACTACCAAACAGAATCAATGGTACTTTACGAATTTTATTTGTCTGCATCAGTGTCATCACTTCACACAATTCATCCAGCGTGCCATAGCCTCCAGGAAAGACCACGAAAGCATTTGAGTATTTGACAAGCCCTACTTTACGGGCAAAGAAATGCCGATAATTCAGGGAAACATTCTGCCAAGGATTGGATGCCTGTTCATGAGGCAGCTCGATATTCAGTCCGACGGAGGGAGAATCTCCTTCAAAAGCTCCCATGTTGGCAGCCTGCATGATGCCAGGACCTCCGCCTGAAAAGATGGAAAACCCTGTATCTGACAACCGGCGCGCCAATTTCCTGCATTTTTCAAAATAGGGATTATCGGGCTTGAACCGTGCGGAACCAAAAATGGTGACTGCCGCCTGAATTTCAGAAAGTTTTTCCGTAGTTTCGATAAATTCTGACATAATGGAAAACATGCTCCAAGATTCCCGTGCCTTGAGAATCGTTGCATATTTCACATCTTTAACATCGTGTAGCAACCGCACTTTTTTTTTGTTTACTTCCATATGAGCAACTCTCTGTTATTGGTTGATGGATCTAATTTCCTGTACCGCGCCTACCATGCATTGCCTGACCTGCGCAATGCCATTGGCGAACCCACCGGAACAGTCTTTGGTTTTATGAACATGCTTCAACGCCTCGAAAAGGATTATCCCACAGCCTATGCCGCCTGTATATTCGATGCTAAAGGGAAAACCTTCCGCCATGCATTGTACCCTGATTACAAAGCGACCAGACCACCGATGCCCGATAACCTGATCAGGCAAATCACCCCGATTCATGACTTGGTCAGGATGTATGGCTGGCCACTAATCTCTGTAGCAGGCATAGAAGCGGATGACGTAATTGGAACTCTGGCACACATCGCTCAGAAGGAAGGATTTCAAGTCATTGTTGCAACTGGCGATAAGGATCTCGCTCAAATTGTCAATGACAGGACAATGCTTGTCGACACGATGAACAATAAAGTCCTTGACCGAAGCGGTGTCATTGGAAAATTTGGTGTACCACCAGAGCAGATTATCGATTACCTATCCCTAATTGGTGACAGTTCAGACAACATCCCGGGTGTCAGTAAAGTCGGTCCAAAAACTGCCGCTAAATGGCTAACACAGTATGGATCACTGGACAATATCATCCAACATGCAGGAGATATCCCAGGAGTCGTTGGCAACTATCTACGCGATGCCCTCGACTGGCTACCACAAGCTCGCAAGCTAATCACCATCCGTACTGACAGCGATTTGGGAATCCAGGTCATTTCCATCCAAGAAAGCCTGAAAAAGCAGGACAAAAATATCGAGGGATTGAAAAAGGCTTTCGCCCACCTTGGTTTCAGGAACATGCTTAAGGAACTTACGGGAAATCCTGTCTTATCAGGATCAGTAGAAAATGGGATGACACCTATCGAACCGGAACTGATTGAAAACCCCAGTAATCGCTTCAACGCCATTAGGCAGTATGAGACTATCCAAACCACGGAACAGCTTGAGCAATGGCTACAGCGAATCAGTCATGCCAGACTGACAGCTATTGATACCGAAACCACTTCGCTGGACGCGATGACTGCTCAGCTAGTTGGCATTTCCCTAGCGTTCAAAGCAGGAGAGGCAGCCTATATCCCTGTTGGACACCAAGCATCGGGGGAGAAACAACTCTCCCGTGACCAAGTACTTGAAAAACTGAGACCTTGGCTAGAAAATCCGAACAGCAAGAAAGTCGGACAAAATATCAAATACGACTGCCATATTTTTGCCAATTATGGCATCCAACTGCAAGGCATCGCCCATGATACGATGCTAGAATCCTATGTATTGGAATCCCACTATCGCCATGATATGGATTCCCTATCGGAACGTCTGCTGGGTCATAAGCCTATCAGCTATGTGGAAATTTGTGGTTAAGGTTCTTCTAAACTAGGCTTTGAGGAAATTGATATTGAAACCGCCTCACGCTATGCAGCTGAGGATGCTGACATCACTTTACAGCTCCACCAAGTCCTCTGGGAAACCCTACACAAACATCAGAAGATGTTAGATGTTTACCGCCAGATTGAAATGCCTGTGCTATCCATCCTTCAGAAAATGGAACGCAATGGGGTATTAATTGATTCAGAACGCCTATTGCTACAGTCTATCCATTTGGGACAAACAATGGATGCTCTAACCCAACAAGCTTATAACATCGCTGGAAAAAACTTTAACCTAAATTCCCCAAAACAGTTGGGAATCATTTTGTTCAATGAACAGAGACTGCCCATCATCAAGAAAACCCCTTCTGGCTTGCCTTCCACTAATGAGGAAGTCCTTGAAAAACTGGCGTTGGATTATCCCCTACCGAAAATCATCTTGGATTACCGTAGCATGGCGAAACTCAAATCCACTTACACAGACAAACTACCGAAAATGGTCAATCCTGCAACGGGACGGGTACATACCAATTATGCCCAAGCTGTCGCAGTGACTGGACGACTAGCATCCAACGACCCAAACCTACAGAATATTCCTGTCAGGACTGAAGAAGGTCGTCATATCCGCGAAGCGTTCATTGCACCAAAAGGCTATTTTATCGTTTCTGCAGATTATTCCCAGATTGAACTGCGCATCATGGCGCATCTATCTGGTGATAAACGGCTACTTGAAGCTTTCCATCAGGGAGAAGATATCCACCGTGCTACCGCAGCAGAAATTTTCAGTCTTACCCCACTTGAAGTCTCTCCTGACCAGCGCCGTTATGCCAAGACCATCAATTTTGGATTGATTTACGGGATGAGTGCCTTTGGAGTCGCCAGTAGCCTGAACATCAGTCGAGTGAATGCCAAAAACTATATTGACCGCTATTTCCAGCGTTACCCGGGTGTTGCCGCTTATATGGAAAATACTCGGAAACAGGCAGCCAGTCATGGTTATGTCGAAACGGTTTTTGGCAGACGGCTTTGGTTACCTGAAATCCGCTCAACCGGTGTACGCCGACAAGCAGCTGAACGGGCTGCTATCAATGCCCCGATGCAAGGTACTGCTGCTGATATCATCAAACTGGCAATGATTGCCGTAGATAATTGGCTGACTTCAGAAAAACTCAAATCTAAACTGATCATGCAAGTTCATGATGAACTAATCCTTGAAGTTCCTGAAGACGAACTGTCTATCATCCGGAAGCACCTGCCTGAACTGATGGCTCAGGTAGCAAGACTTGATGTACCGTTGATTGCCGAAATCGGTCATGGCAGAAATTGGGATGAAGCACATTGAACAGGTAGGAAACAAATTCATGCAAACCGCCATAAATATCAAGCAGAAAAAATGATTGCATGAAAGTAAAAAAATATCAGGAGAACTTCCTGTTTTAAAAAACGGGATAGGGTAGAAATGCCAATTTCCATGCATTCGGTCACAGAAAACAGGGATTAGGGTTCGTATGGCGTATAATATCAGACCCGATTGGGAATGCTTTCTATCCTTGACAAGGACTTGATTTTCAAGCAGCTATCTGCTTTTAGGCTTTATGAATACGGAAGACACCGATAAGATATCTGCTTCTTATGAAGAAGCCATTACTGAACTGGAACAACTAGTTGCCAAGATGGAAAACGGTGAACTGTCACTGGAACAATCTATCAATGCTTACAGGCGAGGAACTGAACTGATTAGGTTCTGTACAACAAAATTGGACAAAGTAGAACAACAAGTCAGGATTCTTGATGGAGATATCCTAAAACCTTTCCAGCTCGACAATACAGGTGAAACTAAAGATGAGTGACTGCTTCAATCAATGGATTGAAACCATCCAGTCAGATATCGATAGTGCTCTATCGCACTATCTGCTAACTGATACGGACATCTCTGGGCAACTGGCAGAACTCAATAGTGCGATGCGCCATGCGGTGCTCAATGGTGGCAAACGCATACGTCCGTTGCTAGTGTTTGCTACTGGACAATTATTTGATGCCCCTGACAAAGTGCTTAGACCCGTTGCCTGTGCAATCGAAATGATCCATGCCTATTCGCTAGTACATGATGATATGCCCTGTATAGACAACGATATTCTCCGTCGGGGCAAACCAGCGGTTCATGTCCAATATGGAGAAGCGATGGCCTTGCTGGCAGGCGATGCCTTGCAAGCACTGGCATTTATTGTCCTCGCCAATACTGATGGCGATAAGGCACTGAATGTCGCCAGAATTCGCATCCTAGCTGAAGCCGCCGGCCCTACTGGCATGTGTGGTGGTCAGGCAATTGACCTAGCTAATGTCGGCAAGTCGCTTTCTTATCAGGAGTTGGAGCAGATGGATCGGCTGAAAACTGGTGCCATCCTGAAAGCCGCTGTACTACTAGGAGCCTTGTCCAGCAGTCAACCACCTGACACAGCACTTAAAGCACTTGAATCTTATGCCGACGCCATTGGTCTGGCATATCAAGTAGTGGATGATATCCTGGATGTCACTGGAGATACGGCAGAACTGGGAAAAACCGCTGGAAAAGATACCAGAGATGATAAACCAACCTACGTTTCCCTGTTAGGATTACAGGAATCTAGGAAATTGGCAGAATCCTTGTGCCGACAAGCGCATGATGCCCTTGAATCGTTCAATGGAAAAGCACAACGGTTGCATGATATAGCTGATCTGGTTGTGTATCGGAAGAAATAATGAAGTTGCTGAATACCATCGACAGTACGACAGACCTCCGAAGGCTATCACGACGTCAGCTTCCTGTACTGGCGGAGGAATTACGTGACTTTATTATCCAATCAGTTTCCAAGACTGGCGGACACCTATCTTCCAATCTTGGTACCATTGAATTGTCGATCGCTCTGCATTACGTCTTCAATACACCAGACGACCGACTGATTTGGGATGTAGGCCATCAGTGTTATGCACACAAAATCCTGACCGGACGTCGTGAGCAAATGAAAACTTTACGCCAGCTAAACGGGCTTTCTGGCTTCCCGAAACGGGAAGAGAGCGAATATGATGCTTTCGGTACGGCTCATTCCTCGACTTCCATTTCAGCAGCGCTGGGTATGGCGATAGCTGCAAGGCTTACGCATAGCAGGCGATGTGCTATTGCAGTCATCGGAGATGGTGCTATCACAGGGGGTATGGCTTTTGAAGCCATGAACAATGTCGGGATCTACAAAGATATTAACCTGCTGGTTATTTTGAATGACAATGATATGTCCATTTCTCCGCCTGTTGGAGTATTAAACCGTTACTTCACCCAATTGATGGGTGGCGGTTTCTATGCCACCACAGAAGTTGCCAAGAATATCGCCAAAAATGTCCTACCATCTCCAGTCGTTGAACTAGCAAAACACTTTGAGAAGGATGTAAAAAAGCTGATTTCCCCGAAAACGCTTTTTGATGAATTTGGATTCAGCTATGTTGGTCCAATCGATGGGCATGATATCGGTCAGTTAGTGGATGTCTTGGAAAACCTGAAAAAGAAGGAAGAACCACGTTTTTTACATATCGTCACCAAGAAAGGGCATGGTTACAAACTGGCTGAAGCAGATCCAACCCTATACCATGGTTTGGGCCAGTTCAGTCCCAAAGAGGGTGTCAAATTCAAGCCAGCAATCGGACCGACTTTTTCTAAAGTGTTTGGGGACTGGCTCTGTGAAACGGCAAAGCAGGATCAGAAACTCTTTGGTATTACACCTGCAATGAGTGAAGGATCAGGTATGGTGGAATTTGCCAGACGTTTTCCTGACCGTTTCTTTGATGTTGGCATCGCCGAACAACATGCGGTGACTTTTGCGGCAGGACTTGCCTGTGAAGGTCTGAAACCAGTTGTTGCAATTTATTCCACTTTTCTGCAACGTGCCTATGATCAACTAATTCATGATGTCGCATTGCAGAATCTAGATGTCACGTTTGCCATTGACCGGGCAGGTCTAGTCGGAGCAGACGGTGCAACACATGCTGGCATCTATGACATGGCTTACTTGAGGTGTATCCCGAACATCGTCATCATGGCACCTTGCAATGAAAACGAGGCTCGACAAATGTTGGCGACTGCTTATATTTATCCAGGTCCAGCAGCTGTCCGCTATCCACGCGGAACAGGCATTGGAGCAAAAATCCAGGATAAGATAGAACCATTGCCCATTGGAAAAGGAGTTATCCTGAGAAAAGGTATAAATACTGCTATTTTAGCTTTCGGCACCATGGTCAATCCAGCACTCGAAGCAGGGGAAAGACTGAACGCCACCGTCATCAATATGCGGTTTGTCAAACCAATTGACAGCGAACTAGTCATTGAGATAGCAAATCGCCATCATACTCTTGTCACAGTGGAAGAAGGCACTATTATGGGAGGTGCTGGTTCTGCTGTATTAGAAATCCTGTCTGAACAAGGGCTAACAAATCCTGTTATCCAGCTTGGACTGCCTGACAAATTTATTGGCCACGGAGATATACCAACACTGCTTGCCATGAATAAATTAGATGAAAAAGGTATTGAACAATCTATCAGAGACCGTCTTGGAAAAATGACAAATTAATGGAATACAGTGCAGGCAACTATACTAGTGGGCGATTTAAGGTTTAATAAATGAATTTCCGTAATTCAATAGATATTGATATAGATCCTGATGAATGTCTTGCCTATGCAATCCCATCAGACAGCAATGCCGATATGATAACCAATGTGATTCCTGATGTTCAAAATACTTTGGATACCCGACAAATCGCCATTCAGAAAGTTGGTATTAAAAGCCTCAAACATCCATTGAGGGTTCGATCCCGTGATGGTATCCAGCCTTCCGTTGGGACATGGAATATGTATGTCCGTCTGCCAGATCATCAGAAGGGCACACATATGTCTCGCTTCATCGATTTACTGGAAAACTTTACTAATCTAAACGCTGCCCCATTAGACTTCAAAGTATTCACCCAACTAATCCATAATATGCTGACAATGCTAAATGCGGAATCCGGTATAATCGAGGTTCAGTTCCCATTTTTCATGACAAAGACCGCACCTGTTTCCGGCGTGAAAAGCATGATGGATTACGAAGTTGGCATGAAAGGAGAAATTATTAACAATCGCTTGGAAACTACGATATCTGTTAAAGTACCGGTTACCAGCCTTTGCCCTTGCTCGAAAGAAATCTCAAAATACGGGGCACATAACCAGCGTTCACATATTACCGTTCAAGCTGTCCTGAATGACGTCTTACCAATTGAAGAATTGATTGCCAATATCGAAACACAAGCATCTTGCGAACTATTTAGTCTTCTAAAACGTCCTGATGAAAAATATGTGACAGAATATGCTTATGACAATCCAAAATTCGTTGAAGATCTCGTTCGGGATGTTGCCGATATGCTCAATGATGACGATCGGATTGCAGCTTATACTTTGGAAGCTGAAAATTTCGAGTCTATCCATAATCATTCGGCTTATGCCTTTATAGAATATGACAAACGTAATAGATAATTACTGACTAATTATTCGTAAAAAATCTTAAAACAACCGACCAGCTGATTTATCGCAAACGAGGATAAACAGCGAGTTTGGAATATTGCAAACGATTTTTTTGCCAATTGATAGATACTTTTTGCAATACATGTCTAAATAGTAGACATCATCTCTTCAGGCAAGAAAAATCCACTGAATAAAGGAAGGATCTCTACTGGTGAGGGTTTTTGTCTGCTTTTCTTTCGATTTTAAGCATTTGACGCAAGATCCCAACGAGTGCGTTTTAAACCTTTTTCGATAGTTGAATGCTGACTATCAATCTAAAACAGGAATTAATTAACTTTGTCAATTACTTGGATATACATACTGCTACTATTCTATTTCGACAAACATCGAACGCTAAAAACTCGAATATAATAAGAATATTAAACAACTTCCTGCATCTTATCATGGCACAACCAAATAAAAAGACTCTAACCATTATTCAACCAGACGATTTTCATCTTCATCTGCGTGATGGGGACGTCCTAAAATCTACTGTAAAACAGGCAGCAAAACAATTCCATCGCGCCATCATCATGCCAAATCTAAAACTGCCAGTAACAACTACCAAACAAGCTGAAGAATACCGTCAACGAATTCTATCACAATTGCCAAGGAACTCTTCATTTCAGCCATTGATGACATTGTACTTAACAGACAATACTTCTTCCAAAGAAATCCAAAAAGCGAAGAAAAGTGGCTTTGTGCATGGTATTAAGTTGTACCCAGCTGGTGCAACCACCAATTCTGATGCTGGTGTTACTGCATTATCAAAATGCATGGAAACACTGGAAGAAATGCAAAAACAAGGCATGCCATTATTAATGCATGGTGAAGTGACAGATCCAGACGTGGATATTTTCGACCGTGAAGCAGTCTTTATTGACAAAGTGTTGATTCCGCTAAGAAAGAATCTACCCGATCTAAAGATTGTCTTTGAGCACATCACAACTAAAGCGGCAGTAGAGTACGTCACGAATGCAGAAGGCTTTATCGGTGCAACAGTCACACCTCAGCATCTATTATTTAATCGGAATCACTTGTTGGTCGGCGGAATCCATCCTCACTATTACTGTCTACCAATCTTGAAGCGAGAAGAGAACCGTCAAGCACTATTAAAAGCCATCACCCAGAAAAATCGACGCTTCTTTGCTGGTACAGATTCGGCTCCACATGCAAAAGAGGCAAAAGAAAACGCATGTGGATGTGCAGGATGCTATAGTGCATCCCATGCCATTGAACTCTATACGATGATTTTTGAACAGCAAAATGCATTAGATCAGCTTGAATGGTTTACCGCTATCAATGGGCCGAAGTTTTACAACCTATCTGTTAACAGAACAACCATCACCTTGGAAAAGAAAACTTGGAATATCCCTAAATCCCTACCATTTGGCAATGACCAAGTTGTTCCCCTAATGGCTGGAAAAATTTTAAATTGGAAACTTATTTCATCTGAAGAATAATTTAAAAGTATTTTTCCCTGATGAAAAACACGTTACTAAAATTTCATCTAGTGACTTAATTGACAATTTGACAGAAACTTTTCAGAAGACTAATTTTCCATGCATACTTCTACCATTATTTTTTAGCAGACAACCAATACTACTCACATCGGATACTTTTACTCTTTTCTTAGAAGAGCCAAGAGCTTTCTGCTTGAAAAAATTATATAACCAAGTGTTTGACACCAAAGAAAAAACCTTCAGAAGCTACAGATTTTCAAACACCAACTAATTATCCACGTAAAAATGCCTTGGAAAAACCTGTTTCCAAGGCATTCATTAGCTGTCTAAATGACAATATTTTCTGACAACTACTTTCTACTAATAGCAACTTTATGCAGTTTGGCAACATAAGCTGACATATCAGTAATTGGAGCTTGTGCAACGCCAGAATCCATTGCTGCTTGTGCAACTGCCGGTGCAACAGTTTCCAATAAACGGTAATCAAACTGCATTGGAATCAAGTATTCACGACCAAACTGGAATTTCTTACCATACATTTCTTCAAGCTCAGCTGGAACTTCCTTTTCAGCTAAGCTAGCGATAGCACGCAAGGCAGCCAATTCCATTTCGCGGTTGATAGTCTTTGCACGAACATCCAATGCTCCTCGGAAGATATACGGGAAACATAGAGAATTGTTGACTTGGTTTGGATAATCTGATCGACCTGTACCGACAATTGCATCATCACGAGTAGCATGGACAACTTCTGGCAAAATTTCCGGGACTGGATTAGCCAATGCAAAAATGATTGGATTCTTTGCCATTTTTAAAACCATTTCAGGCTTCAAAACATCACGAGCAGACAATCCCAGGAAAACATCAGCATCAGGAATAATATCCATCAAAGTACGCTTATCAGTATCCTGCGCATATTTTTCCTTTTCAGGATCCATTAATTCCTTACGACCTTTGTAAACAACACCAGCAATATCAGATACCCAAATATTCTTCAGTTGAAAACCTAAGGAAACCAACATATCCAAACAGCCTAGCGCACCCGCCCCTGCACCAGAGACAACCAATTTAGCAGTTTCGACCGTCTTACCAACCGCCTTCAATGCATTCAAAATGGCTGCGCCTACAATGATAGCGGTACCATGCTGATCATCATGGAAGACAGGAATATTCATCCTCTTACGCAACTCACGTTCAATAAAGAAACATTCAGGTGCTTTGATATCTTCAAGGTTGATGCCACCAAAGGTCGGTTCAAGAGATGCAACAATGTCAATTAGTTTTTTGGGGTCTTTTTCATCGATTTCAATATCAAAAACATTAATGCCCGCAAATTTTTTGAATAGGACACCCTTACCTTCCATGACTGGCTTAGAAGCTTGGGCACCAATATCACCCAAGCCGAGAACAGCAGTACCATTAGAAATAACAGCTACCAAATTACCTTTAGTAGTATAAACATAAGCGTTTTGTGGATCAGCGGCAACTTCTTCACAGGCACAGGCAACACCCGGTGTATAAGCCAATGCCAAATCGTTCTGATCTTTGACCTGCTTGGTAGGTTCTACACTGATTTTTCCAGCGATGGGCTGGCTATGAAAAGCAAGAGCATTTTTTTTCAACAATGCTTTTTTCTGTTCTTGGGAATCCATATTTTTTCCTTAACTAGTACGATAAAGTCTAGAAAGATCTATTCTATCAGATATATTAACTAATTCAAAACAACTTGTGATGTCGTTTATTCTAATAAGATAGATTTATATATAAAGCTAATGATAATAATGTCCCGTAATCTTGTGTATTTTTCATATAAATTATTTAAAATCAATATGTTAAGCTTTTTAAACTGGTTGGATAATCTGTGAATGTTTCAGGGATAGACTTATGATAACCAGTAGTTAGCTAGTTTGTGCCCAAGTGAACAACACCTTATTAATAATTTTATCCACAATGCTACGTTCTTTAGGTTTTGACTGTCTTCTTAGTAGAACATGTCATCGATGGTGTTCTGATAGACAGTATTTTGTCAAAAAAATTTTGTTCACAGTATTATCAACAGGTGGATATTTATTTTGTGTATAAACTAGGTTTCACGTGAAACAGGTAATATGGATAGATGCTTTTTATGTTGTATTCGATTCATTACGATGTAATTGTTGTTGGAGGTGGTCATGCAGGGACGGAAGCAGCATTAGTTAGCGCTAGGATGGGTAAAAAAATTTTATTGATTACCCATAATTTTGATACGCTTGGACAGCTATCCTGCAATCCATCAATTGGTGGGATCGGTAAGAGTCATCTTGTCAAAGAGATTGATGCTTTGGGAGGAATCATGGCATTGGCTGCCGATAAGGCAGGCATTCAGTTTCGTATATTGAATTCTTCAAAAGGACCCGCCGTCAGGTCAACACGTGTACAGGTTGATCGTTCGCTTTATCGTCGGGTTATCCGTTATGCCTTGGAAAATCAGAAAAACCTTTCTTTGTTTCAAGAACAGGTTGATAAGTTGATTATTGAACAAGATACGGTGAGAGGAGTCATTACTCAAAGTGGTGTTGAATTTCGTGCGTCTGCTGTTATTCTGACAGCAGGGACTTTTCTTGATGGGAAGTTATTTGTTGGCATGAATGTTTATCCAGGCGGACGTTCAGGCGATTTGCCTGCTGTTGCTTTATCATCTTTTCTGAAAGAATTACATTTTCCACAAGGAAGGTTGAAGACAGGAACACCACCACGTCTTGATGGAAGAACCATTGATTTATCAGTGATGAAAAAACAACTAGGAGATTTTAATACTATTCCCGTTTTTTCTTTTAAAGGTAACGAGGCAATGCATCCTGAACAAATGCCTTGTTGGATTACGCAAACTAATAGGCAGACACATGACATCATCCGTTCTGGTCTTGATAGAAGTCCGTTGTTTACAGGCGTGATTAAAGGAATTGGACCACGGTATTGTCCATCGATAGAAGACAAGATTCACAGGTTTTCTGGCAAGAATTCCCATCATATTTTTTTGGAACCTGAAGGTCTTGGAACACACGAATATTATCCAAATGGCATATCAACCAGTTTGCCGTTTGATATCCAGATAAAATTTATAAAGACTGTTCCTGGGTTGAAAAATGTCCATATTTTGAGACCAGGATATGCTATTGAATATGATTATTATGATCCCCGTTTATTAAAGGCTTCACTGGAAACACGGCAGCTTAAGGGTTTGTTTTTTGCTGGACAGGTTAATGGAACAACTGGTTATGAGGAAGCAGCAGCTCAAGGTCTGCTGGCTGGCATCAATGCGGTGCGTTATATCAGTGGTGAAATGGCTTGGGTACCTAGGCGTAGTGAAGCATATCT
>CAZWTQ010000006.1:0-28084 GCA_964636975.1 uncultured Oxalobacter sp.
AGTGAGAATGATTGCTACCAATAATGTTTTTCTCAGCAGTTTCCATTCAATATCGCTCAAAAGATTCTTGTCCTAAACGATAATCACATGCTAAAATAAACAATGACTGGCAGAAGCTGAGCATCCTCATGCTATCAGACAGGCTTCCCTGCTAGATAATTTAATAGGAAAACTACTATGCCAACACATACTATCATTTTGCGGAATGGTATCGAAATGCCGACTCTGGGACAAGGTACTTGGTTCATGGGTGAATCCATCTTTGAAAAGAAAAACGAAATCGCAGCCTTGCAACATGGCATCGATATCGGGCTAACACTAATCGATACTGCTGAAATGTACGGCAATGGCGGCGCAGAAAAAGTTGTTGGGGAAGCCATTGCTGGAAGACGTGACAAGATATTTCTTGTGAGCAAGGTCTTGCCAAATCATGCCAGTCTGCGTGGCACTATCAGAGCATTCGAGGGCAGTCTGAAGCGCATGAAAACAGATTACTTAGACATGTACTTGTTACATTGGCGTGGAGGCTATTCTTTGGAAGAAACTTTCGAAGCCCTGGAAAAGCTACGAAAAGAAGGCAAAATCCGCTCTTGGGGCGTCTCAAACTTCGACACCGATGATATGCAGGAAGCAGAAGAATATGATCCAGATGGCAACTGCTGTATCAATCAGGTGCTCTACAACCTTGGCTCACGAGGAATTGAATGGAATCTGATCCCATGGTTAAAAAAACGCAACATCCCTGTCATGGCATATTCCCCGTTATATCAGACCCGCTTGCTGAAATCCAATGGTTTGATGCATATCGCACAAGAACTAGCCATCACTCCTGCTCAGCTGGCATTATCTTGGCTTCTGCATCAGGAAACCATTCCTATTCCCAAATCTTCCAACGTCCAGCGTGTCGAAGAAAACCGCAAGGCTTGGAATATCGAGCTTTCCAAAGAAGTGCTCGACGCACTGGATCGGGTATTTCCTCCGCCAACTCATAAGATGCCTCTCGATATTCTTTGACCTTACCAATCAAGAAACAGCATCATCCAGTTGTCCCGTTGCAGCCATTTCATGAATCAGGCGGATAATATCTACATCCGCCGCTTCCCATGCCGATTTCAGAAAACCATTATATTTCGCTTCAGGGCCTTCATCTGGCAAAGTATTCTCATAGATGAACCGCACGAACAACCGTTGATTGAACGGTTCTTCCAATGTCACAATCAAAGAGCTTGATGGCACATCACCCTGTGCAGGGATATCAAATACGATTTTCTCCATATGGACGCAAATGACTTTATCCTGGAAACTGAATTTTCCATAATCCAATGAGCGGTGATAAATTCCCTTCGACTCAGTGACATCGCATTTTTCTAGGTGTGGAATGAATAATGTCGGTCTTTGTATCCACATCAGCAATCCTCTCCAAACCTGTTCCCTGGCAAGGATCTGTGCTTGCGGATAATCGAAATTGTTGATTTCAAGCAAATGCTCAAACTTCATAATTGTCCTTTTTGATTCTGGATGTTCTCAGTTATTTCATCTGCCCATCGTCAAAGGAGAACCCCTTAATGAACTCAGATACCAATAAACGTTTTGCCCCCGGTTTCTGCAGAGTCATTATGCGGAGTACTCCTTGAGTACAAGCAACCACAACACCAGAACCATCTACAGAAAGAATTTTTCCTGCAGGCTGACCAGAATCAGTATCTTCTGCCTTAGCTTCCCATATTTTCAGAATAATCCCTCTATACTTTGCTGTACAACCAGGAAAAGGATTGAATGCCCGAATCTTGGCGGCATTTTTCTTGGCAGAAAGTGTAAAATCCAACGCAGCTTCATCACGATGGAGTTTTTTGGCATAAACAGCACTGCGTTCGTCTTGCGGAATATAGGTTGCTGTGCCATCTTCTATTTTCTGTAACGCACTGACAATCAGGTTTCCGCCTATTTCCGCCAAACGGTCATGTAGAACTGCTGCCGTATCTTTTTCTGTAATAGGAGTGGATTCCATCATCAGGACAGGGCCAGTATCCAATCCTTCTTCCATTTTCATGACGGTGACTCCACTCTCAATATCTCCTGCCTCAATCGCACGCTGGATCGGCGCAGCTCCACGCCATCTTGGCAATAGGGAAGCATGAATATTCAAACAACCCTTTTTAGGAATATCCAGAAAGACCTTCGGTAGAATGAGTCCGTAGGCGACCACAACCATGACATCAGGGGCAATAGCTTGGATGCAATCATAAATTCGCAGGGCTTCTTCACCATATTTTCCATCAATACGGAGGGAAATTGGTTGCTCTACAGGAATATTATTGGCAATCGCCAATTTTTTGACTGCAGAAGGTTGTAACTTCATACCACGCCCTGCAGGGCGGTCAGGCTGAGTAAGCACCAAGGCAATCTGGTGTCCAGCTTTGAGCAGGGTATCCAATGCCGTCGCGGCAAATTCTGGCGTTCCCGCAAATACGATCCTCATCGTTTGCCTTTCTTTTTGTTCTTTCTGCTTTTGATTGTGCTGTTCTTTGCAACTTCTGCTTTTTTGATTTCCCGAGCTTCCTTAAGCAATTTGGTCTTAATTCGGTTTCGCTTCATTGGTGACAAATAATCTACAAAAACCGTCCCTTTAAGGTGGTCAATTTCATGCTGTAAACAGACTGCCAATAGACCTTCTCCTTCTAATTCAAACCATTCGCCACGGATATTCTGAGCCCTGACTCTCACATTTGCCGGTCGTTCAACATTTTCATAAATATGTGGCAATGACAGACAGCCTTCTTCATGTACTTTTTTCTCTTCGCTGAGACTAACAATTTCAGGATTGATAAGAACCTTTAGGCTGTCCTTCTTCTCAGAGGTATCCACCACGATAATTCTACGGTGCACATCGACCTGAGGCGCTGCCAGACCGACGCCTGGAGCTTTATACATGGTTTCGCTCATATCTTCCACCAATTTTTTCAGCTCTTCATCGAAGACCTCAACCGGGTCAGAAGGTTTCATCAAACGCGAATCTGGGTAGCGCAAGATTGTCAACTGTGTCATTTGTTCTTTCGGAAATCCATCATGATATTCTTGCCAGCAACTGTTTCCCCATGCAAAATCTCAGATAAATGCATCTTTAGTGGAAAGATTCCGCTAGCATCCCTATTGAGACAAGTTTAGCATAGTCCCTCCTGGTATTTCAGGTGGAGAGAGGGGCTGCTATAGTAAATCCTTCTATTGAATTCGTTGATGATTGAAAGGTGGCCTTGAACACATCTTTTCCCCACAACAATGACGAAGATCTCGTTACTTGGCTTCGTCTAATTCTCACACCAGGGATCGGCATCCGCACGGCCCATAAACTCCTGACCGCATTCGGTATGCCACAGGAAATTTTCGATGCTTCTTTCAATGCTCTGAAAAGGGTCGTACCAGAAAAACTTGCAGAACAACTCCATGCTCCCATACCAGATGATATCAAAGCTTTGTCTGAGAAAACCCTTACATGGCTTTCAGAGCAAGGAAACAGGATACTGACCATAGCTGATAGCCGTTACCCCAAAAAACTGTTCCAGATCCCAGACCCTCCTTTGATGCTGTATGTCAAAGGACGGCTTGACCTGCTTTTAACAGATGCCATCGCTATTGTAGGAAGCCGTAACGCAACAGCACAAGGTTGCCTAGATGCCGAAAACTTTGCCAGTTCTTTGGGACATACAGGATTGACAATTGTCTCTGGGCTGGCATTGGGCATCGATGCCGCTGCCCATCGGGGAGGCCTGAAAAGTCCAAGTAGTACTATTGCAGTCATTGGCACCGGTGCAGACATTGTCTATCCAGCCCGAAACCATGCTTTGGCGCACCAAATCGCAGATGAAGGTTGCATCATCAGTGAATTCCCTCTGGGAACCAGCCCTATGCCTGCCAACTTTCCAAGGCGCAACCGCATCATCAGCGGATTGGCTGACGGTGTCCTGGTAGTTGAAGCTGCAGCACAATCAGGTTCCCTAATTACTGCCAGACAAGCACTTGACCAAGGTCGGGATGTTTTCGCCATTCCAGGATCTATCCATTCACCATTATCCCGTGGCTGCCATGCTTTGATAAAACAAGGAGCAAAACTGGTCGAAACCGTTGAAGATATTCTATCTGAATTGAAACGGCAAGTCCCAGCCATTAGTGATTCAACAACAGAAACGGTCAAGACAGAAGCTCAATCCTTAATTTCTCCTCTACTGGCTGACATGGGATTTGACCCTGTTGACATGGACACCCTTTGCCAACGCCATGGAATGGATGCTGCGACCCTCAACACAGAATTGCTAAATCTGGAATTGGCAGGATTGGTAGAAAGTCTGCCAGGTGGCTATTATCGTCGATTATCCACATAGCAGAAAAAACATCCAAAATAGATGGAAAATGACTTGAAATCACCAAGAACCTGTTTTTCCTACCTGATACCATGATAACCACTTGCAGAGCCTACCAAAGAACCATTATTATTTTTCACGCCGTATCATATAGCTTTTCTGCCCGTGTTTAATGATGTGACTGGATCCCTATGACCAAAACGCTTATCATTGCCGAAAAACCTTCTGTTGCCAACGACATCGCCAGGAGTTTGGGTAATTTCACTAAAAAAGATAACTACTTCGAATCTGATGACTATGTTTTGGCTTCTGCTGCCGGTCACCTGCTGGAAATCGTGGCACCTGATGAATATGAAGTCAAGCGCGGAAAATGGACTTTCAACCATTTGCCAGTCATTCCACCAAAATTTGCGCTGAAACCAATTTCAAAAACAATAAGCCGTTTGAAGTTGTTGACGGAATTAATTCACCGTAAAGACATCCGCATATTAGTCAATGCCTGCGATGCAGGACGTGAAGGCGAACTGATTTTCCGTCTGATTGCAGAATATACAAAATCCAAACAACTCATCAAGCGTCTTTGGCTCCAATCCATGACACCTGTAGCCATTCGGGAAGGTTTCAAACACCTGCGCACTGATGAAGAAATGCTGCCACTGGCCGAAGCTGCCCGTAGCCGTGCGGAAGCAGACTGGCTAGTCGGTATCAATAGCACCCGTACGATGACAGCGTTCAATTCCCAGAATGGTGGCTTTTTTCTGACAACAGTCGGCAGGGTTCAGACTCCAACACTGTCTATTGTTGTGGAGCGCGAAAAACAAATCCAAAACTTTGTGCCTCGCAATTACTGGGAAGTCCATGCAACATTCAGATGTGCTGGTGGTACCTATGATGGTCGCTGGTTGGATACAACCTTCAAAAAAGATGCATCAGATCCCGAAAAACGGGCTGAGCGTTTATGGAGCCCTGAGGCAGCAAACAAAATTGTCTCTGCCTGCATAGGGCAACAAGGTATTGTCACGGAAAGATCCCGTTCAGCAACTACTCCACCTCCGCTATTATTTGACCTAACTAGCCTACAGCGTGAGGCCAATACCCGTTTCGGCTTTTCAGCAAAACGGACACTGGATATCGCTCAACGGCTATATGACACGCACAAAGCTTTGACCTACCCAAGGACAGATTCACGTCATCTGCCCGAAGACTACTTGCAAACTTGCCAGCAAACTATAGAAACGCTAACTAGCAACACAACATTTAAGCCATTTGCAGAACAAGTGCTGATTAACCACTGGATCCGTCCAAACAAACGCATTTTTGATAACCGGAAAATTTCTGATCATTTTGCAATCATCCCAACTTTGCAGCCACTAAAAAACCAACTGAAGGGTAACAAGTGGACGGAAGATGACAGAAAATTGTATGACCTTGTTGTCCGTCGTTTCCTCGCTGTATTCTTTCCCGCCGCAGAATTCCAGGTCACAACCCGTTACACCGATATTGCCGGTCATCGTTTCATCAGCAACGGCCGGATTATGAAAAAACCCGGTTGGAAGGCAATCCATGGCAAAGAAGCAGCATCTCCCAACAATACCGATGAGCGTACATTGATTCCTGTCAAGGACAATGAAAATGTCCTGGCAGAACAGGTCAAAGTTGACGCTCTAGTTACAAAACCTCCCGCACGTTATACTGAAGCGACCCTGCTTTCCGTCATGGAAGGTGCGGGCAAACTGGTAGATGACGACCTTCGTGAAGCCATGCAAGACAAAGGGCTGGGGACACCGGCAACCAGGGCATCTATCATTGAAAAATTATTGGAAGAATATCTGGAACGTAAAGGCAAAGAGCTCATTCCGACACCAAAGGCTTTCCAACTAATGACACTACTTAATGGTCTGGGCATTCAGGAACTGACATCACCCGAACTGACAGGAGAATGGGAATTTCGGCTTGCCCAAATGGAAAAAGGCAATCTAAGCCGTGAAGAATTCATGCAGCATATCATTTTCATGACTGAAAATATCGTTAACAAAGCGAAAATTTACGATGGTAATACGGTTCCCGGTGATTATGCTGTCCTGAAAGCGCCCTGCCCACAATGTGGTGGACAGATTCAGGAAAACTACCACCGTTTTACCTGTACAAAATGCCGCTTTTCCATCACAAAAACACCTGCTGGCCGCATGTTCTCCATCCCGGAAGCTGAAGAACTATTAACAAACCGTCAGATTGGACCGCTGAAAGGATTCCGTTCCAAGAAAAAATTTACATTCGCCGCTATCCTGAAAATTGTTGAAAACCCTGAGACAGGATGTCTTCAGATGACATTCGATTTCGACCAACCCAAAGAAGGCGAAATGGAAGCTCTTGATTTTACGGACAAAACTCCGATTGGCATCTGTCCGAAATGCAGGGGCAATGTTTATGACACTGGCAAAGCTTATGTCTGTGAACATTGTACCAACAAAGATAAATCCTGCTCATTTCGGATCGGACGTATTATCCTGCAACAGGAAATCATACCAGAGCAGATGTCCAAACTGTTATCAAAAGGCAAGACTGAACTGCTGACGGGTTTTATCTCAATACGGAAAAAGCGACCATTTAAAGCTTACCTGAAACTAGGACGTAACGGCAAAATCGACTTCGAATTTGAAAAACCAACAGACAAAGCCGTTTCTCGGAAAAGCTCTGCTACGACAACGGATACAACTATGAGGAGTGCTACAAAAAAAAGTACCTCTACGACAGTCAAAGCAAGGCGTGCATGACAAAAGTAGAAATAATTTCAAAAATAGTGACCATCAAAAATTAACAGAAAGCTTCTCTCATTCTGCTATCAAGTCATCATCTGGCCAAAAGAAAGGCAGAGACCAACTGCTAAGGGAATCGAAAAATTGTCATCCAGATGAATCCTGCTCTCATAAGCTTCTGCCAGTGCTGCTATCATTACACCAAATCCTCCTGAAAATAGGAACGGCATCGATTGCGCATAACTGAAAAAGAAAAACAGCACTATCAGGAATCCCGCAACACAGAAAGCAAAACTACCCTCCAGGCTTTTTGTACCAGCATTAATGGGATGGCGACCAAAGCGACGCCCTATCAATGCTGCGGCTGTATCGCTGATTAGCATCACTGCAAGTCCTGTCATGGCAATGACTGTTGAGAACAGCACGGCACACATCAAAGCAGCCCCAATCAGATAGGGTGCACCACTTACGCGGAATTTCGCCTGTTTTTCCTTTTCCCTGAGCATACGGTTAAACAGCACACCATAAGTCATCGTGAACAATTTCCATCCCTTATGATTGCCATATTCAGTGATAATACAGCCAACCAGCAACACGGCGAACAAGATGATATTCACCAGACGTGGTAAAACCCCTATGGAAACAACCATCCACAGAGAACTAAGATGAATACTCTTTCTCAGAATTTCCTGTGAATAAGAAATCTGGCTACTCATAAAAGAGTCCTCCTTGAACGCTTGTCAAAGACCATTTCCTCCTGCCTATTCACGGAAATGTCTTCTGGAGTCCCCTTTAAACCGACTATCCGAAATTTTTCCTTTACAGGAATATCGAGTACTCCTGCCCATTGCAGGATTTTCCGAGTCACATCTTCCAAGCCGATACGCTTAACGGACGAGAAAAGTTGCACCGAGAAAGGAAAAGGTTGTCCCTGTGCATCCATATAACTGTTAAAAACCGCTTGAGCCAACCGAAGAGACTTGGATGCTTCACTGCGACTCAACTTGTCAGACTTGGTCAACAGGCAATGGATAGGCTTACCCGTCGTCCCCGCAAACCATTCTACCAATTTAGTATCCAGCTCCTGGAATGGATGACGAGAATCCATCATCAGCACAATCCCCCTAAGCTGGGAACGATGCATCAGATAATCTCCCAGCAATTTGTTCCAATGGTCTTTGGATGCGTGTGAAACCTGTGCATAGCCATATCCTGGCAAATCTACCAAAAACAGCTCAATCTTGGAAACATCAGTTGGATCCTTACGGTGTTGAGCTGGATGTACTCCGCCAATCGAGAAAAAATTCAGAAGCCGCGTCCTACCGGGCGTTTTTGAAGCATAAGCCAATCCCTTTTGGTTGCACAGGATATTGATTGCAGAAGATTTGCCGGCATTGGAACGGCCAACAAAAGCGATTTCCGGAACATCTAGTCGTGGAAGTTCACGTAGCTGATTCACTGCTGTAAAAAAACGAGCCTGCCAGAGCTTGGACATAAATTTTCAGTATATATTTGTTCTGCACCATTCTCTTACATCAAACGATAAATGGGAGAGATTCTATCAAAAAACAAGAGTTTCAAGCGCAAAAAGATCCTCTGGGGTTTCACGTCGGCGTATTAAATAGACATCCCCACCATCCACCAGCACTTCCGCCGCACGTCCACGTGTGTTGTAATTGGAAGCCATCGACATTCCATAAGCCCCCGCACTCATGAATGCTAGAAGATCGCCCTCCTCTACAGATAGTTTAAAATTTTTTGCTAGCCAATCACCTGATTCACAGATAGGACCAACAATTTCATAAGCCTTTGCAGGCGAACCACGCTTGACGACAGGTTTGACACAATGATAAGCATCATAGAGAGAAGGGCGCATCAAGTCATTCATCCCTGCATCAACAATAGCAAAATGCCTGCCTGAATTGGTTTTCAAATACTGCAGGCGCCCCAATAAAATACCAGCATTACCAGAAATAGATCGACCAGGTTCAAACATAACTGTTATCTGACGGTCTGGACAATGAGTCTTCTGCCATTCCCTGATTCTAGTAAATACGCGAAGCAGATAATCGGGAACCGCAACTGGTTTTTCATCATCATAGGTGATACCGATACCACCACCAATATCAATATGGCTCAGTTTGATACCCTTTTCAGACAACTGGTCGACCAAATTGATGATCTTATCCAATGCCTCAAGCAATGGTGCATCATCCAGCAACTGGGAACCAATATGACAATCGATGCCGATGACATCGATGTTATCCAAAGCGGTTGCTTCAGCATAAGCCGTCAGGATCTCCTCAAAAGGAATGCCGAATTTATTTTTTTTCAGACCCGTCGAAATATAGGGGTGGGTCTTAGCATCCACATCAGGATTCACACGAAAAGAAATACGTGCTGCCTTGCCCATTTCACCAGCAATCTGGTTGATACGTTTTAACTCAGACAGGGATTCAACATTGAAACAGAGGATATCGTATTCCAAAGACATCCGAATTTCTGATGGGGTTTTGCCAACTCCAGAATAAATGACCTTATGCGGGTCACATCCAGCCGCAATCACTCGTGAAAGCTCACCACCAGAAACAATATCAAAACCGATTCCCTGTCTTGCCAGCAGATCCAAGATAGCAATATTGGAATTGGACTTGACCGAATAGCAGATCAGGGACTTCAGACGATCTGTTCCATACTTTTCTGCTGTCGCCACATACTGGTTCAGATGATCTATGAAAGCTGCTTTGGAATAAACGTACAGAGGTGTACCAAACTGCTCTGCCAAAGAATCTAATGCGACATCCTCAACCATTAGAACATTGTCTTTATATAAGAAATATTTTTCTATCATCTTTCAACCACACCATCTTCTTGATTTCGCCTGAAAATACAGGATTCATTTGGTATTTATGGGCTTATGCTGTGTCATGCTTGGTAGAATACCCAGTGGAAATTCTTTTTCTGCAACCTGACCTGCTTTTGCTTTTGATGCATCATCATCGGCAGAAACTTCTTCATCAGGGAAAATCACCGGGTTCACTGCCTGTGGAGGTGTATTCTTAGGTGGCGGAAGCAATGGACCTTTCTGGCCAAGGCCAAAAGCTGTCAAACCAAACAGAACCACCAGCAACAACAAGCCTTTTCCTAGCAATCGAAATAAATTCATCAGACATCCCCTCAGACTTCAAACATATAATTTTCTTCAAAATAGCAACGTGTAACATTATGGTATATTAAAAGCTATCGTATTCTGTGGTACGGATTGGACTGTTCACCCCGACATTGGTGGCAATCTCTCCTGGGGGGTATTCCCTGTAATAGTAATCGCCATTGATAAAATCAATGCCTTCCGGCATCGGACGGTTTTCTGCAGGAAGTCCACGCAATGCTACTTGCATAAAATCAATCCAAACAGGCACAGCCAAAGAACCACCCGTTTCACGCCCGATATTTTTGGGCTGATCAAAGCCAAGCCAGACAACTGCAACCAGGTTCTGTTGGTAGCCAGCAAACCAGACGTCATGAGAATCATTCGTTGTCCCTGTCTTGCCTGCTAAGTCAATCCGCTTCAATACCCTGCCAACCTGTGCAGCGGTACCACTCTGGACAACGCCTTTCATCATGCTATCCATAATAAATGCATTACGTGCGTCAATGACACGATTGATTTCCTGTCCAGGTTGCTCAGGATTTGCCCGTGAAAGCACGTTGCCCTTGAAATCGGTAATCGCTGAAATCAAATAAGGCTTGACCCTGAAACCACCATTAGCAAAGACTGCATAGGCAGAGGCCATCTGCAACGGCGTGACCGTTGCAGCTCCCAATGCTAATGACAGATCCGCAGGAACCTTGTCATAATCAAAACCAAACCAGACCGCATATACTAGACCAAAAGCAGGACTTATCTGATTCAGGATTTGAACAGAAACCATATTCTTGGATTTCATCAATCCACGGCGCATAGTCATTGGTCCATCATAAGCATTATCATAATTCTTTGGTGTCCAACTCTGTCCATTACCGCCAGTGAAAGACATTTGCGCATCATTGATAATACTGGTTGGTGCAAATCCTTTTTCCAAAGCAGCTGAATAGACAAAGGGTTTGAACGAGGAACCTGGTTGGCGCCAAGCTTGGGTTGCATGGTTGAACTGCTGATGGACAAAATCAAACCCTCCAACCAATGCACGGATTGCTCCATCCTTTGGGCTGAGAGCAATCAGTGCTGCTTCAATTTTTGGTAACTGGGTAATGACCCATTCACCATTAGTCGCACCAATACGGATAATGGACCCCCGCCTGATCTGCTTTTCTCCACCTTTACCCAAGCAGGAAGCCACAAACTTTAACCCATTACCGGCAACTGTTGCAACGGTTCCATCCGACAACATCACCTTGACCTGAGAAGGAGATACTTCCAAAACGACACCACTAGTGAAATCCTCTGTACTTGGATATTTTTCCAAAACCTCTTTCACTTGATCAGATAACCCCTTGTCTCCTGACGGCAAGTTGACCTGCCCTTCTGGTCCCCGATAGCCATGACGACGATCATAGTCAGTAACTCCCCGACGAACAGCCCTGTAAGCAGCTTCCTGATCCCTGTCTGAGATCGTAGTATAGACATTCATCCCACTGGTATAAGTAGCATCACCATACTGCTGGAACAGCATTAGACGAACCATTTCCGCTACATACTGGCCATGAACTTTCAGTTCTTCCTTGACTGTCTTGATATGAAGCTCTTCCTTGACGGCATTCTGATAATCCAGTTGCGATATATAGCCCAACTGCTGCATACGGAGCAGGATATATTCCTGACGCTGTTTCGCCCGTGGATAATTATTGACAGGATTGTTGGCTGTTGGTGCCTTAGGCAATCCAGCCAGCAGAGCGGCCTCCGCCAAAGAAATGTCCTGGATATCCTTGCCAAAATAGGTTTGTGCTGCCGTAGCAAAACCGAAGGCACGCTGTCCCAAATAAATTTGGTTCATATAGACCTCCAGAATTTTATCCTTGCTTAATGCCTTCTCAATCTTGAACGCCAATACGGCTTCATATAGTTTGCGCTTGAGCGTCTGTTCGTTTGAAAGGAAGAAATTCTTGGCAACCTGTTGGGTAATAGTGGAAGCTCCTTGACGACTCCGTCCCAACAGGTTATTCACAGCTGCACGAAGAATGCCGATGTAATCAATTCCGCTATGCTGATAAAACCGATCATCTTCAATAGCAAGTACCGCTTTCTTGAGCTTGTCCGGTATTTTTTCAATCGGCACAAATTTACGGCGCTCATTCCCGAACTCACCGATCAACACCCTGTCCGATGTATAAACACGCAAAGGCATTTTTGGACGGTAATCTGTCAGGCGCTCCATAGAAGGCAACTGTGGGTAAATCACTGCCACTGTCAAACCAACAAACAAAACGCCTAACAAGACTCCGCCAGCAAACAGGGAAATTATCCAGAACCAGAATCCATGGCGTTTGCCGGTTTTCTGGAAAGCTCCTTCTTGCTGATCTTGTCCTTCATCAGGAGGAACCGGGTTCCGGTTTCGAGAAAACATGCTGTCCAGCCTAAAAAGAAAGATACTCGCATTATCCTTTAATCTGGAAAGATTGGCACTGCCATCTCACAAATTTTTACGTTTCCACAGGACTCTTTGACTTTTATCCATAATAATTCATGATATTTGTGCCAGTTTGAAAGCTGTATGCATATTTAATCTGCTATAGTCTACTGTATTTCTGTATTTGAAAATACGTTTATTCCGATGCAACAAAACATTTTTCTTGTTGGGTTGATGGGTTCCGGCAAAACAACCGTTGGGAAATTGCTCGCAAAACGGCTAGGCTTGAAATTTGTGGATTCCGATCAAGAAATTGAAGTACACACAGGTGCAAGCATCTCATGGATTTTCGAAATCGAGGGGGAAGACAGTTTCCGCCAAAGGGAAATGGAAACTATTAATGAGTTGACTTCACGGCAAGGCATCCTGCTAGCAACCGGCGGTGGTGCGGTTGTCCGTCCCGAAAACCGTGAAGCTCTAAAAAAACGTGGCATTGTTGTCTACCTGAGAACGAGTGTCAGCAATATCCTGAAACGGATACAACATGATAAAAATCGCCCCCTACTCCAAACAAAAGACCGTCGGGCAAAACTTGAGGAACTTTCGCATCAGCGTGAGCCTTTTTATCAGGAAGTCGCTGATATCATCGTTGATACAGGTCGTTCTAATATCCACACAATGGTTCAGTCAATCGCCAACCAGATTAAAGAATTTCAAAAGAAAAACGTGGTAAATCGCCAGAAGAAAAAAACTACCCAGCAGAAAAAGGACAAAAGTAATATGCAGGAACAGAAAAAACAGCATCTCAAGGTTGAATTGGGAAAACGCAGCTATCCCATTGAAATCGGGACAGACTTGCTGAAAGATTCCTCTTTGCTTGCCAAGACCGTGAAAAGCAAACGTATCGCTATTGTTACTAATGATGTTGTAGCACCGTTGTATCTAGGAAGGTTGACCAATTCCCTGACAACTTTGGGTAAGGAAGTTATCTCATTGATACTTCCTGACGGTGAAAAGGAAAAGAACTGGGAAAATCTGATGAAAATCTTTGATTTCCTGATAGCAAACAAATGTGACCGGAAAACTATTCTTGCGGCATTAGGAGGGGGAGTCGTCGGCGATATCACCGGTTATGCAGCAGCCAGTTTCATGCGTGGCGTTCCCTTTATCCAAATTCCAACTACCCTGCTTTCAGAGGTGGATTCTTCTGTCGGTGGCAAGACTGGCATTAACCATCCTTTAGGCAAGAACATGATCGGGGCTTTTTATCAACCTATTGCTGTCATTGCTGATACTTCCACATTGAGCTCCCTGCCGGATACCGAACTATCTGCAGGCATGGCAGAGGTCATCAAATATGGCTGTATTGTTGATCCCGCCTTCTTCATATGGCTAGAAAAAAATGCTGAAAAGTTGCTGAATCGTAATCCTGCCGCCTTGGCATACGCCATTAAACGTTCCTGCCAAATCAAAGCTGATGTCGTCCGTCAAGATGAAAAAGAAAGTACAGGCCTCCGCGCCATTCTTAATTTTGGCCATACCTTCGCACATGCCATTGAAGCTGGCATGGGGTATGGTGCATGGCTACATGGCGAAGCTGTCGGCTGTGGCATGGTCATGGCTGCAGACCTTTCCTGTAGAATGGGTTGGCTGGATCAAGAAACCGTAGACCGGATTCGGAATCTGGTCAGGAAAGTGCGGCTACCAGATATGGCTCCTGACATGGCATCAGAACGATGGCTTGATTTGATGCGTGTCGATAAAAAAAATCTCGATGGAGAAATCCGGTTTGTCCTGTTGAAAAAACTAGGGGAGACTGTTATCACCAAAGTCCCCCAAAATATGCTTCTGGAAACGTTGGACACCTACCGAAACGCTTCTTGATACAGAAAAAGTTACCGATGCCATCGGTTCAGGACGATGTCGGTTGTACAGAATCAACGACAATCTCTGCAGTACCACCAGCAAGCCTGACTGAAATGGGTTTTTTGATGGGAATTTCTGCAGGAGAATGGATGATTTGTCCCCGATCATTTTGCATGATGGCATAACCTCGATTCAAAATCTGATGGGGGCTGAGCAATTTCAGCTTTGCCAACAAAGAGGTAACCTTTTGCCGCTGTCCAGATAGCATGTTATGCATCGCGGATGTTAAGCATTCCTTTCTACTTTTCAACTGATAACCCATTACTCTAGTATCTGGTTGCAGGGATGACAAACGTGCGGCCGATGCCTTCAGCTGCAATCGTTCTTGTTGGATATAAGCGACTGGACTGACCAATCGGCGATGTAACATATCCGCATGTTGCATCGCCTGTTGCAACCATCGGTTCATCCACCGCGTCATCTGTCCAGCAATGGATGCCAAGATATCCATCCAATCATCGTGGCTTCTTGATACCAACTCTGCTGCCCCTGTAGGTGTTGGTGCCCGAACATCCGCAACAAAATCCGCAATCGTGAAATCCGTCTCATGCCCTACCCCTGAAATCACTGGAATCTGACAGGCAGCAATCCCCCTGGCAACAGGTTCTTCGTTAAAACTCCAGAGATCTTCAGGACTGCCTCCTCCCCTACAAACAATTAATGCATCACATTCCGCCCGCTCTGATGCTGTTGCGATTGCCTCAGCAATCTTCCCCGCAGCATCGACTCCTTGCACTTGGGTTGGATACAAGATGATTTGGACATGTGGCGCCCTTCTCGCCAGCGTTGTCATCACATCATGCAAGGCTGCTGCCTGGGGACTGGTAACTACTCCCACAGTTTTCACAAATGCAGGAATATGGCACTTGCGACCAGGATCAAACAGTCCTTCCGCTTCAAGATACGCCTTCATGCGAAGAAATGCTTCATATTGGTTTCCTGCTCCTGCGTGACGGATCGATTCCACTTTCAGCTGAAACTCCCCTCTTGCCATATACATGGAAAGTGTTGCCCGAACCTCAATATGGTCTCCCCGTTTCGGAATGAATTCTGCTAGACGAGCCCGTCCACGAAACATCACTGCCCGAATCTGTGAATCATCATCCTTGAGCGTAAAATACCAATGCCCTGATGCAGCACGGGTAAAACTGGAAATTTCGCCAGAAACCCAAAGTAAGGGGACTGCTGTCTCAACCAATTGGGAAAGTGCCTGATTTAACTCAGAAACTGTCAATACTTTTCTATTGCTGATAACAGCTGACAAACTGGAGGAGATTGGGAAACTGGAAATGAAAAGATTGTCCACAAGCTACTTCTTGACGGTTCCATACCACTGCGGATAAAACTTTAGAACAGCAGGTCCTTTTGAATCCATGCAATGGCACAGATCCAGATTGAATGGGCGCTCATCTTCCTTCTGAAATCCTGCCTTGATACGAGCATCTTCCTCCCCGAAAACAAACACCTGCATCGCAACGGAAGGGATTGCCTCAGCAATTTCATTCATATGGGTACAACCATCCATTGCACCAAAACGTTCATGAATGCCATGGCGGAAATGGTGCAAGATATTCAAGCCAACCAACTTGGAATAACGGGAATGAATCCGTTCACAAAAACCCTCAAAAGGCACTTCATCAAATGCAACATGAGAATCAATCACCGTGCCTAGTGGATTGATTGTCAGACGCATCCACATATCATGGAGAGGTCGTTTAGCAGGCACAACAACGGAAGCCAGCAACAGTTCATGGGTCTTCACATCTGTAAAGCGAGCATCAATATCCCAAAAACCATCCTCACGGAGAAAGAACTGAACCTTGATTGTACGGGTATGCTTCAAAACCCGGGTTGTTGTGGCTAATGGCAGTGGCATAGTGACATATATTCGAAAATACAGACCTTCTTGCAGCACTGGGTGCTGCCTGCACAAAGATTATGTGTCATTATATCAAAAAGCCAAACTATTATTCGACCACTACGATATGGCATTTTTGAAATTTTCTTGCAAAAAACCTTTTACTTTGAAAAATAACTGTTAATATATACAGCTAATAAATTTAACAATCTCTTCTATTTTGACTGGAAAAACGCTTATGGACGATAACAAAAACGCATCTAAGGAAGAAAGAAAGAAAGCACTTGCTGCAGCACTTTCTCAAATTGAAAAACAGTTCGGCAAGGGCTCCGTCATGCGAATGGCACCTGGTGTTATTGTGGAGAAAGTTCCTGTTATCTCAACAGGCTCTTTAGGATTGGATATCGCCTTAGGTGTTGGTGGATTACCCCGTGGCAGAGTTATTGAAATCTATGGTCCAGAGTCTTCCGGAAAGACTACACTGACCCTGCAGGTGATTGCCCAAATGCAAAAAGATGGTGGCATCTGTGCCTTCATCGATGCGGAACACGCATTAGATGTCAGCTACGCCCAGAAACTGGGAGTCAAACTGGAAGACCTGTTAATTTCTCAACCAGACACCGGTGAACAAGCGTTGGAAATTACAGATGCTCTTGTGCGTTCCGGTGGTATTGATCTAGTGGTTATCGACTCTGTTGCGGCACTGACACCAAAAGCGGAAATTGAAGGCGATATGGGCGACTCTCTGCCTGGACTCCAAGCACGACTGATGTCTCAAGCGCTCCGCAAACTGACTGGTACCATCAAAAAAACTATTACAACAGTTATCTTTATCAACCAGATCCGTATGAAAATCGGTGTCACATATGGTTCTCATGAAACCACTACTGGTGGTAATGCCCTGAAATTCTACTCCTCCGTCCGGCTGGATATCCGACGCACCGGTTCCATCAAGTCTGGGGATGCCATCATCGGCAATGAAACCCGTGTCAAGGTCGTCAAAAACAAAATGGCTCCTCCTTTCAAGGAGGCTACCTTTGACATCTTGTATGGAGAAGGCACTTCCCGTGAAGGAGAAATCATTGACCTTGGTGTCGATGCAAAAATCATTGAGAAATCCGCTTCCTGGTACAGTTACAGCGGTGAGCGTTTAGGGCAGGGTAAAGACAACGTCCGCACCTACCTCAAGAGCAACCCTGCGATTACCCGTGAAATTGAGAATAAAATTCGTGCAGCAAAAGGCATTGCGGAAATGCCTGCTACCGAAACCAACCGTTGATATATCTTGTTGAAACTACCTGTTTCTATCGATGCGCCATGACAAAAAAATCAGTCTGAAAGCCCGTGCCCTGCGGTTCCTTGCTAGCAGGGAACACAGTGCACAGGAGCTTGCAGCAAAACTGGAACCTTATGCAGAGGAAAGGGATAATATTGAATCCTTGATTCAATGGCTGCAGGAGAAAGACTTTCTGTCTGAAGAACGGTTTGCTGAAAGCTATGCCAGACGTAAAGCTACCCGCTATGGTAGTCGCAGAATCCTTTATGACCTGCAGAATCATCACATTAGCGAATCGGTGATGCATGAAATTATGGAAACTCTGGAAGAAACAGAACTGCAACGGGCGTTCGCCCTCTGGAAACGCAAGTTTAGCAAACCGCCTGAAACCCTTCCTGAAAAAGCCAAACAGATTCGTTTCCTGCAACAACGTGGCTTTCCAAGCGACATCATCCGACAAGTCATCAAAGGACGATCCGATGATTTTTGAAAATTTATAGCCAACCGCTATTTCATGGCTTTCTTCCGTTAAACCAATCCTGTGCCAAACTTCCCGAATCATCCCAAAGACTTTCTTATCATTTCATCTACCTGCCCGACAACTAAGTCCTCGGCCTTATACATCCCTTGGAGACTCGTCCAGCTAGATTAATCAACAAGGAGGGAGCTCCACGATGCACGCCATTCAATCTTTTCTTTGATTGGAAATAATCGAATATATTCCTTATAGGCATAATAGATATCCTAACCGATTACAGCAGCTACTGATGTGGGAACCGCTGGCAATTACTTCTAACCCCTTACTCTTACTGCCAACGCACCAATGCCTCCCTCCTAGAGCTATTGCTCCTGCAACTGTATAATATTTGTTTTTTCATCCATAAAAGGACACTATGAGTATAGAATCGCTGAAATCGCCCAATGACTACCCAAAGCGTGTCCTGCTTTGTTCAGTTGGCAACTACCCTCAGGTGGTCACTGAAACACTGTATGCCTTGGTTACAGAAAAGAAATTTATTCCGACTGAAATTCATGTTATTGGCACAAGATTAGCATGTAACTACATTCTGAACAACCTGTTGACTCCTGAGAAAGGTTTATTTCATATCCTTTGTAAAAGGTTGAAGATTAAGCAGAACATCCGGTTTGACGAACAATGTATCCATATCATTACTGATAAATATGGTCGTCAATTAACTGATATCCAGACTCCTGAAGACTGCATCGCAACAGCTGATTCCATTGTCGATTTTGTCCGCAGGGAATGTGAAGACAGTTCCAGTTCGATGCACGTCTGTATCTCGGGTGGAAGGAAATCCTTGTCATTTTTCCTTGGCTATATCCTGTCCTTCTTCGCAAAACCACAGGATTTCCTTTCTTACGTATTAATACCCAATGAATTTGAATTTCTACCCGATTTCTTCTATCCGATCCAGCCAAAACAGGAATTGAAAACTTGGAATCCTGTAACCAAAAAGGAAAAGATCCTGTTGGCAAAAGATGCCAAGATAATGTTGGTAGAAATTCCTATTATCCGGCTTCGTAATAACTTGCCCGAAAATTTCCTGAAGGAAGGAAAGTATTCTGAGTTGGTCGCTTACCTGGATACTGCGCTTGATCCTATTGAAATGCGATTTGATCTTGACAAGAACACTGTTATCTGTGATGCGAAGAGCATTGTTTCTGCAAATGAATCCGTTACCCTCCTTCCAGGACAGCTATCTTTTCTGCTTTGGATGATTTTACGTAAGAAACAGGGCTTGGATTTTGTCGATCCTAATAATGATGATATCGCACTGGAATATCTTGATTTTTCACAGCAAGTATCAAGTGATATTGTTGACTTTCGCAGTATAAACATAAATTATCTATCTGATTTGAAAGACTTCAAATTCAGCTTCAAGGCACGATTCACTCAGGCAATATCACGCATTAACAAGGCAATACGCAAGGCACTTCCTGAGATAGAACGTTACAGCCGCTTTCAGATTGATTCCCTGTGGCAGTATGAAAATGGTGTCCGTTCCAGATGTTACCAACTTGCCACTCCAGCAGAAAATATTGTCCTGCCCAAACAAATACAAAACATCAAACTGCAAAAATTCGATGCTTCCATGCTAACTGAAAAACCTGTAAAAAAGTTTGGCTGATATTTTCCAAAACAGCTACTCTATAACTTTTTGAAATTATGTCTTTGCTTTATCAGGACAAAACAAGCGATATTTTACAGACTGCCTGATTCAGTCATTGTCATACTCCCATGTATAACCTTCTTCGATAAGGCTTTCCTACCCATCAACTGCAAGAACTACGTCACTGATAATAGACACCAAAGATATTGTAATTGCGATGCTTGCAAAAATAGTTTTGAGAGAAGCAAATACTCCACCGATTGGACTGAACAACTTACGCCTGCAACTGATTAAATTTCTTCTAGAAAATTAAGCTTTAACATATCAGCATCTGATACTAACAACTCTCGAGACTTATTGGGCTGGTTTTACTCAAAAATCGGCTCAAGTCACCACCACTTGACAAAAATTCCCTTATTGCCCTTATTGAACTGATGCTATGCCATGCAGACACCAGATGGTACGCACCCTCATAAGCTTAAATCTGAAAGGAATCCGTTGAAGTTGAAAACATTGGTTGGGAATAGGCAATCCGCCGGAATCAGGAAGTCATTTGCTATCTATCCGAAAAAAAATTGCCACTCACGTGGTGAGTTTTGTAAGCCCACCATAGCAGAAAGAGACCGAATACGACCATTGGCAAGGAAAGCATCTGTCCTGCTGAAATTGTGAAAAAACCTAGCCTGACTTCATAGTCAGGTATCCGAAAATATTCGGTAAAGAAACGAGCACTTCCGTATAATAGGCAATACATGCCACTGACTGCGCCACGGGGACGTTCTTTTCGCGAATATAGCCACAGCAACGCAAACATCAGTAAACCATCCACTAGCATCTGATACAGCGGAGATGGGTGGCGTGGTAGTGTGTCAAAATTCGGCCAGATCATCGCCCAAGGCAAATCAGGCGAAGCTATTCTTCCAGGCAATTCCCCATTGATGAAATTGCCCAACCGCCCACAAGCATACCCAATTGGAATCGTCGGTGCAATAAAATCCATGGTTTCCCAAAAAGAATGGTCATTTTTTCGACTCCAGAACCACATGGCAATCAATACACCCAAAAAACCACCATGGTATGACATGCCTCCCTGCCAAACTGCGAAAATCTCCATAGGATGCGAAAAAAAGTACTTCGGATTGTAGAACAGCACTTCCCCCAAACGTCCGCCAACAATCACCCCGAACACGCCATAGAACAAGATGTCATCCAGATTCTTCGGTTTCCATCCTGCCCTGGCGATATGTGGCTGTTTTCTGATACGAACCCGTCCAAGGATAATGAAAAACAGGAAACCACACAGATACATCAGCCCATACCAATGAACCGCCACAGGCCCAATGGAAAAGGCAACAGGATTTGGCAATGGATGAACCAGCATGATAAATGCACTGCAATACGGTATCGGCTTAAAAGTCCTAGAAAGCAATAATATTATATAATAGTTCATTTGTGGGAGTGCCGATCATAAATGGTCGGCAGGACTGACAAATGTATCAGAAAAGCCATTTTCATACTCTGTTCCTGATACCTGAACAAAAATAGAACCGATTTACTTGGAGAGACAAACAAATGCCCCGTTACCGTTCCTGGACTTCCACTCATGGAAGAAACATGGCTGGTGCACGTGCCCTATGGCGTGCAACCGGTATGAAAGATGGTGATTTTGACAAACCAATCATTGCTGTTGTCAACTCATTCACCCAATTTGTCCCGGGTCATGTTCATTTGAAAGACATGGGACAAATGGTTGCCCGTGAAATCGAAAAAGCGGGAGGTATTGCTAAGGAATTTAACACTATAGCCATCGATGACGGTATCGCCATGGGGCATGGAGGCATGCTTTATTCTCTGCCCCATCGCGAGCTGGTTGCTGACTCTATTGAATACATGGTCGAAGCACACTGTGCGGATGCAATGATCTGCATCTCCAATTGCGACAAAATTACCCCTGGGATGCTGATGGCTGCCATGCGTTTGAACATCCCGACCATCATGGTTTCCGGCGGTCCGATGGAAGCCGGTAGATTGACGGCTACTTCTATTGGTCAGCAGTCTCAGACTATCAAGGTTGATCTGATTGATGCGATGATCCAGGCTGGTAACCCGAACAACAGTGACGAACTCGTTGAAGATTATGAACGCTGCGCATGCCCGACCTGTGGTTCCTGCTCTGGCATGTTTACCGCCAATTCCATGAACTGCCTGATGGAAGCTTTAGGTATGGGATTGCCTGGCAATGGTACCATGCTGGCAACTCATGCTGACCGCAAAAAAATCTTTCTGAAAGCTGCACGGCAGATTGTCGAAAACACCAGACGTTGGTATGAACTGGACGACTCATCTGTCCTACCACGTTCTATCGTCACCAAAGCCGCCCTAGAAAATGCAATGGCACTGGATGTCGCCATGGGCGGTTCCACTAATACCGTACTGCACTTGCTCGCCATTGCCAATGAAGGCGATGTTCCGTTCACGATGGAGAATATTGACCTGATATCCCGAAAAATTCCATGCATCTGCAAAGTTTCCCCTGCAACCCATGACTACTATGTGGAAGATGTTCACAGGGCTGGTGGCATCCTCGGTATTATGGCTGAACTAAACCGTGCCGGTTTAATCAATACCTCCTGCCTCACGACTTATGGCGGCACTATCGGTGATGCTGTGGCGAAATACGATATCATCACCAGCAATAACCCTACTATTGAAACCTTTTACAGGGCTGCTCCTGGCGGAGTCCGATCCATTGAACCATTTTCCCAGGAAACACGCTATGCATCCCTTGACAAAGATCGTACCGCTGGCTGCATCCGTGACTTGGCACATGCCTATACCATTGAAGGAGGGTTATCTGTCCTGTTTGGCAACATCGCTGAAAATGGCTGTATCGTGAAAACTGCCGGTGTGGATGAAAGTATTTTTGTCTTTTCTGGCAAAGCTCGTATCTATGAAAGCCAGGAAGATACCGTTGAGGCTATCCTGGGAGACAAAATTCATCCAGGTGATGTCATTATCGTCCGTTATGAAGGGCCTAAAGGTGGTCCTGGCATGCAGGAAATGCTTTATCCGACTTCCTACATCAAGTCCAAGGGGCTGGGTAAATCTTGTGCATTGTTCACTGATGGTCGTTTCTCGGGAGGATCTTCTGGTTTAGTCATCGGACATGCATCTCCTGAGGCAGCGTCTGGCGGAGCCATCGGTCTAATTGAAGAAGGCGATATGATTGACATCAACATCCCTGCCAGAACCATCCGTCTGCGCATTAGTGATGAAGAGCTTGTCTCGCGTCGGGCAAAAATGGAAGCCAAAGGGGTAAATGCATGGAAACCAAACCGTTCCCGTGCAGTTTCCAAGTCCCTAAAAGCCTACGCATCTACAGCGGCATCAGCCGACCGTGGTGCCATCCGTGAACTGAAAGACTAACTGAATCCAAATGGATTCTCATTATGGATAAAAAGAAAACGACAATCAAAAACGATGTCTGGTCTGGCCGTTTCTCTGAGCCGGTTGATGAGCTCGTCCAACGCTATACTGCATCGGTGAACTTTGACAAACGTATGGCGACTTTTGACATACAAGGTTCTCTTGCTCATGCCGAAATGCTCTGTGCACAGAAAATCCTGACGGAACGGGATTTGGCTGATATCCAGCATGGTTTGACTCAGATTCTAAAAGAAATTAATGATGGCAAATTCAATTGGTTCATTGGTCTAGAAGATGTGCATATGAATATCGAACGTCGTCTGACAGACCTGATTGGTGACGCAGGCAAACGCCTGCATACTGGCCGTTCCCGAAACGACCAGGTGGCAACTGATATCCGACTTTGCCTGCGTTCCGCCATTGATGCCATTGACAGTCTGCTGAAGGCTCTCTGCGAGTCTCTGACCAACCTGGCAGAAAAGTATTACGACACCATCCTGCCTGGCTTCACTCATATGCAGATTGCCCAACCCGTCACTTTTGGACACCACCTGCTCGCTTATGCTGAAATGTTTTGTCGTGACATCGAACGGATGCGTGATTGCCGCAAACGCGTAAACCGCTTGCCATTGGGTGCTGCAGCATTGGCAGGCACCACATTCCCAATTGACCGCCAACGCGTTGCCAAAACGTTGGGCTTCGAAGATATCTGCCACAATTCGCTAGATGCCGTTTCTGATAGGGACTTCGCCATTGAATTCTGTGCTGCCGCAGCATTGATTATGACACATATTTCCCGCCTGTCTGAAGAACTGGTCATCTGGATGAGTCCCCGTGTTGGTTTCATCGATATCGCTGACCGCTTCTGCACAGGCTCTTCCATTATGCCCCAGAAAAAAAACCCGGACGTTCCAGAACTGGCACGAGGCAAAACAGGCAGGGTCAATGGACATCTAGTCAGTTTGCTAACCTTGATGAAAGGTCAGCCTCTGGCATATAACAAAGACAATCAAGAAGACAAAGAACCCCTGTTTGACACTATTGATACAGTATCTGACACCCTGCGTATCTTTGCAGATATGATTAATGCCATTACGGCCAAACCGGAAATGATGCGCCAAGCAGCCTTGCAAGGTTATGCCACTGCTACCGATCTGGCCGATTACCTGGTCAAAAAAGGATTGCCTTTCCGAACCGCCCATGAAACCGTTGCCAAAGCTGTCCGTTTTTGTGTCGAACACAATTGTAACCTTAGTGATATGACCCTTGCCCAGATGCAAACATTTTCACCGCTCATCGAATCCGATGTTCTGGAAGCCCTGACGTTGGAGGCATCTGTCAGTGCCCGCTCCCACATCGGTGGTACCGCTCCTGAACGTGTCAAGGAAGCCATCGCACACATGAGAAAACGATTAGAGACCTGACTTAACCCTAATAGACAGGAGAATGCTATGTTCCATATCTTTCAGTCTGCAGGATGGCCCATTTGGCTGTTGCTGATTCTCTCCATCATCGGACTGGCATTGATCATTGAACGTTTCCATACACTCCGTCGGAGCCGCATCCTGCCTGACGGACTGTTGGAACGCACCATCAAACAACTCAGGGAAGACAAGATGGATGAACAATATATCAATCAACTTGCAGACAGTTCTCCGTTAGGCATGGTATTGGCGGCAGGTCTGTACCATGCAGATCTGTCTAAAGAAGATATCAAGGAATCTATGGAAGATGCAGGGCATATTGCCAGTCTGCAGATGGAGAGGTTTTTGACGACCATTGGCACCATCGCTACCCTTGCTCCCCTGTTAGGGTTATTCGGCACCGTTGTTGGCATGATTGAGATTTTTGGGGCACAGAACGCCTCAGGCATGAATCCAACCCAACTGGCACACGGTATTTCTGTTGCTCTTTACAATACAGGTTTTGGTCTGTTGATTGCAATGCCTGCCTTAGTTTGCTACCGCCATTTCAGGGCATTGACTAACAGATTCCTTATTCAGATGGAAGAACAGGCTTCCAAGCTGGTGGATACCATTGCTACTAAACGCCATTTAGGATAAAGGCAGGAGCACCATGAATTTTCGTCGCCACAAAATCAGTGACATACCAGATATCAACCTAATTCCGTTCATTGATGTCCTGTTGGTCATCCTGATTTTCTTGATGGTCAGCACTACTTTCAGCAAATATGCTGAATTACAGGTTTCCCTACCGACTGCTTCTACCGATAATGTGGCGGAGCATCATCAGAATCTGAATATTGTGATTGATTCGACTGGTCAAATTACTGTCAATGGCGAAACTGTCAGACATTTCTCTTCTGCCCAACTTGCAGTTTCTCTCCGACAACGGGCTGATCGGCTTGCCAATAACAATCCAACCGTCATCATTGCTGCAGATCGCAATACCAAACATCAATCCGTTGTCAGTGTTCTGCAAGCTGTACGGCTGGCGGGGCTTGAACGACTGGCATTTGCCACGGTGAGAGATGGGGAAGCCAACCAATGAAAGAAAAATCTGGCTGTGAGTATTTCTGGATGCACATTTGGTTGGGAAGAAGCATTCTTGCCATTTTGTTGTACCCTCTTTCCCTGCTTTTCAGGGGAATTACCACTCTCCGCCAATTTGCCTATCAGTCAGGTCTGCTCAAATCTACAAAATTGCCTGTCCCTGTTATCGTTGTCGGTAATATCTTTGTCGGGGGGACTGGCAAAACCCCGATAGTCATCTGGTTAGTTCAAATCCTGCGCGATGCCGGCTTTACTCCTGGTGTCATTTCCCGAGGCTATGGTTCCTCCAATAAACAACCGCAATCTGTTGATCCATGCTCTTCACAGGCAACAGATGTTGGTGACGAACCCTTGTTGATTGCCATACGGACACAATGCCCTCTAGTAGTCTGCCGAAAACGGGTAGCTGCTGCCCAATACCTGCTAGCAGAACATCCTGAAACTGACATCATCATCTCGGATGACGGCCTACAACATTATGCATTGGCAAGAGACATTGAAATTCTCGTCTTTGATGGCAGGGGAGCAGGGAACCAATGGATGTTGCCTGCAGGACCCCTGCGTGAGCCCCCATCACGACGGGGCGACTTCACCATCATTAACGGTCACAACTACCCTGCACCGAACAATCCTATCTATACAGACAGTATGTTTCTGATGCAACTTAAAATAATCACTGCAGAACAGCTTGCCGACCGCAGCAATGTAAAAATGCTGTCTGATATCAAGGGCAAAATCACTGTTGCTGCGGGCATCGGTAATCCAGCACGTTTCTTTGCTTCTCTGAAAGAGCAACTTCCTGACTTTGAAGAAATGCCTTTACCAGATCATTACAGTTTTGCCGAAAATCCTTTCAGGAATACTGCTTCAGAAACTATCCTCATTACGGAAAAAGATGCGGTGAAATGTGCCCAACACCCTGAACTGATGGCAGACCATCGTATCTGGGTGGTTCCTGCCACTGTAGAAATTGACAATCATTTGCTGGAAAACAAAATTGTGGAGAAATGCCGTGAATACAAAACTGCTTGATATCCTCGTGTGTCCAATCTGCAAAGGACCGCTCAAATATGACAAGGAACGCCAAGAACTGACCTGTCGTCCTGACCGGCTGGCTTACCCAATCCGAGATGGAATTCCCATTCTTTGGGAAGAACAGGCGCGAAAAATCGAAAGATTTCCAGACGAATCCTTCTAATGTATCTAACAGACAGAACAAACGATGTCTTTTTATATCATTATCCCTGCACGACTGACCTCCTCCCGCCTACCCAATAAACCCCTTGCTGATATTGGTGGCAAACCAATGATTGTGCGTGTTGCTGAACAGGCGGCAAAATCAGGTGCATCAAACATCATTATCGCCACTGATGATACTTCTATCGTAGATGCTTGTAACACCCACCAGGTCAAAGCTGTACTGACCCGTAAAGACCATATCTCCGGCACAGACCGAATCGCAGAAGTGGCGACCCATATGGACTGGGATGATAATGCTACCATTGTTAATGTACAAGGAGATGAGCCTCTAATTGATCCATCACTGATTGTAGCCACAGCTACCCTGATTTCAGACAGCGTACCGATGTCCACTGCTGCCCATGCACTGGAAACCCAAGAAGACATCTTCAACCCAAACTATGTGAAAGTCGTCCTTGACAAAAACAACCGGGCACTCTATTTCTCCCGTGCTGCCATCCCCTGGTATCGTGATGGTTATGCCAAGACTGAAAAACAATATCCAAATTTGACTGCATTACGCCATGTCGGACTTTACGCATTCCGTAATGATTTCTTGAAAAGGTATTCCTCCCTGGCGGTCTCCCCGATAGAACAAATAGAATCACTGGAGCAACTCCGTGTACTTTGGCATGGCTATCCGATTGCCGTACATGTCACCGACAAGATCCCAGAGGCAGGCGTTGACACACCAGCAGACCTTGAACGGGTTCGTCAGGCTTATGCCCGATTCCACCCGTCATAAGTATCTTCTGCCGACCAACCATATAGCATCCTAAAGACAGGCCAGTTTCTGGTAGAATGGTTAGCCTCAACAGGTACATATGCCTATGTCCGAAGGATGTTATTGGCATCATACTTGAAAAAGTAGAAGTACTATCAATTTCAATCATTTAAGGATTCTGGTTATGCGTCTTATCTTATTGGGTGCCCCTGGTGCCGGCAAAGGCACTCAGGCAACCTATCTCCGTGAACAGTTCAATATCCCTCAGATTTCCACCGGCGACATGCTCCGCGCAGCTGTCAAGGCAGGCTC
>CAZWTQ010000006.1:28094-32103 GCA_964636975.1 uncultured Oxalobacter sp.
GGCAGGCTCGCCGTTAGGGCTGGAAGCCAAAAAAGTCATGGAATCCGGAGGTTTGGTCTCTGATGACCTTATCATCAACCTGGTCAAAGACCGTCTGAAACAGCCTGACTGCGCAAACGGTTATCTGTTTGATGGGTTTCCACGCACTCTTGCCCAGGCAGAAGCCATGAAGATTGCCGGTATCAATGTAGATTTTGTGGTTGAAATCGATGTCCCTGATGATATCATTGTTTCCCGCATGGTCGGTCGCCGTGTCCATCCTGCTTCTGGTAGAACCTATCATATCGAATACAATCCCCCAAAAATCCCTGGCAAGGACGATGTAACTGGCGAAGACCTGATTACCCGTGACGATGACAAAGAAGAAACCGTGAAAAAACGCCTAGCAGTTTACCACGACCAAACCGAAGTCCTCGTTGACTACTACAGCAAAGAAGCTGCTTCCTGCGCAAAAAATGCGCCTAAGTATCGCAAGATTGCGGGAGTTGGATCAATTGACAAGATTCGCACTGATCTGCTAAAAGCCCTTAAATCTTAAATGGAAATCTTCCAACGGATTACTATGTGACAAGCCGTTCATCCCAGAGCGGCCTGTCTTGATTTATAATCCCAACATCCGTGGCAGTCCCTAACGCTTGGCTCAAATACCTGCCACCATCATTTCTTCAATGAGGATGGATCCCGTCTGTTTTGCCCTACGAGTGAGAACATCCGCTCCAACCGCAACGATATGAGCAAACATGTCTTTCAGGTTACCGGCAATTGTGATTTCCTGCACAGGATATTGAATGACCCCATTTTCGATCCAATAGCCAGAAGCCCCGCGGGAATAATCCCCTGTTACAAAATTGATTCCCTGCCCAAGCAATTCTGTCACGACCAGGCCCGTATTCATTTTTCGGAGCATCATCTCGTGATCATCTTCTTTCTCAGTATTGTCAGAAGACAGAATCAAGTTATGCGAGCCACCTGCATTGCCAGTGGTTTTCATCCCAAGGCGACGGGCAGAATACGATGACAGGAAATAGCCTTGGACAACTCCGGCATCGACCACTTTGCGGCGTTTTGTACGTACCCCTTCATCATCGAATGGAGCCGATCCCATTGCACCAATCAGATGCGGTTCTTCCAACAGACTGATATGTTTAGGAAAAACGTTTTTGTTCAGGGAATCCAGCAGGAAACTAGATTTTCGATACAAAGCTCCTCCTGAAACTGCCTGGACGAACGCACTAATCAGCCCAATCGCCATCGGTGCTTCAAACAGCACAGGACATTTTCGGGTGGTAATACGCTGCCCACCCAAACGGGATAAAGCTCGTTTTGCAGCATACTGGCCAACAAATTCAGGGGATTCCAGCTCACCAGGATTACGGGATGCGGTGTACCAGTAATCTCGTTGCATCTTGTTTGCATCATTGGCAATCGGCACAGTAGACAGGGAATGACTGGAATAAGGATACCCGCCCAAAAATCCATCACTGCTGGCTGAAACAAAATGGGAATGCGAAACCCGGACATTGGCTCCTTCACTGTTCGAGATACGGCTGTCCACATCAAAAGCCGCCTGTTCGCAACGTTTCGCCAGTTCAACCGCCTGCTCGGCATCAATCTGCCAGCGGTAATATAGGGATAAATCCTGTGGATGGCGTTCCAACAACTCTGGTTCAGGCAACCCTGCCGCATTGTCTTCTGCCGTAAAATGTGCGATGTTGTATGCAGCTTCCACCGTTTGGCGTAGAGAGGATTCCGAAAAATCCGATGTGGTAGCATTGCCTCGTTTTTTACCAATGAATACTGTAACTCCGATACTTTTGTCCTGGTTCTGTTCGATAGTATCGATATTACCTTTTCTGACAGAAACCGACAGCCCACTGCCTTCACTGACACCAACTGCGGCATCTGACGCACCTTTTTCCCTTGCGAACCGCAGGACATCGGTAGCAATTTGTTTTAAACGGTCATTTGAGTAAATGAAATCAGTATCATCCATAATTATCTTTTAACGGTAAGCCCAAGGCTGATATGATACCGCTTATTCGGACCAATTTAACGATTGATAGAAAGCAGAGAAAGCAGATCATGCCAAACTGGAAATGGGAAATTGGAAAGGAAAAACCTTTCACCCTGGATAAGTTCTATGAAAAGCCCTCTAAGTCACAGTGCAAACGCGATATGGTTGCTCTACAGAAATTAGGAGAACAACTGGTTGAGCAGTCTGTAGAACGCATCCGGAATGCACTGATTCCTGATGACTTGCGTAACGCAATACTGGAATGTCAGCGTATCAAGAACCATGAAGGCCATCGCCGTCAATTGCAATATATTGGAAAACTGATGCGAGGCCTTCAAGAAAATGAAATTGAAACTATCAAGCAACAGCTAGACAATTGGAAAGGGCTTTCCAAGACAGACATTGCCTTACTGCATGCAGTTGAAAACTTGCGCATGCAACTGTTGAAAAACCCAAATACCCTGACAGGTTTCCTGGAACGTTTTCCTCAAGCCAACAGTCAACAGCTCCGTACTCTCATCCGCAATGCGAAGAAAGAACAGACAGAAAACAGACCGCCCAAGGCTTTCCGGGAACTGTACCGCCAAATCAAAGTTCTGCTCAAAGAGCAACAATCCTTTCTCCCTCCAGCTACTGAAACCACGGAGATTGGCGCAAAATGAGCCCGTTCACCGCTCCCACTTCCCAAGATAAAACCGCCATTATTGGGCTGGTTTCCATTTCTGACAGGGCCTCTCAAGGTGTCTACCAGGACAAAGGAATCCCTGTGCTCAAGGAATGGCTTTCTGCTGTATTGACTTCGCCTTTTCAGTTGGAAACCCGATTGATTCCTGATGATAGAGCCATCATTAAATCCACCCTGTGTGAGCTGGTAGACGAAAAATATTGTTGCTTGGTGCTGACAACCGGTGGTACCGGTCCTGCCAAACGCGATGTTTCCCCCGAAGCAACGCTGGCTGTTGCCACCCGGGAAATGCCAGGCTTTGCGGAACGAATGCGCCTAATCGGGATGCATTTCGTGCCAACCGCTATCCTTTCACGGCAGGTTGCCGTCATCCGTGAAACAGAAAACCATGCCGCACTCATTCTCAACTTGCCAGGGCAACCCCGCGCCATCCGTGAAACGCTGGAAGGCGTCATCGCACCTGAAGGCATGATTGTCGAGCCAGGGATTTTCACTGCCATCCCTTATTGCATCGACCTGATTGGTGGTCCCCGAATTGAAACAGACGAAAAACGCTGCAAGGCATGGCGTCCTTCCAGAAAAAAACCTTAGAATATAGGCTTTCCTTTATTTATTAAAAATAGAAAGTAACCCATGAACGCACCTAACATAAATGCACCTAGACTTCAGTTCAGCCGTTATGAAACCGGTGATGCTCCTCAGATTTCCATTATCTGGATGCATGGCTTAGGCGATGAAGGAGCCAGTTTCCATACCCTATTTAGCACTCAACTCCCGTATTTCGATTTGACGGGACTACCCGCCATCCGCTTTATCTTCCCAAATGCGCCTGAACGTCCAATTACAGCGCACAGTTGGCTACCTGCCCATGCATGGTTTGATATTTATACCGACTTTGAAGAACGTGATATGGAAGATGAACAGGGAGTGATTGATTCCACAGGACTGGTTCACATCCTGATTAACAATGAAAAGCTCAAAGGCATGCCATCAGAGAAAATCCTGCTGGCGGGTTTCTCACAAGGAGCGGCCATGGCACTGCATGCAGGATTGACCTATTTTGAAAAGCTAGGTGGCGTGATTGCCCTTTCCGGTTACATTCCTCTCCGACAGACTTTTGCAGAGAACCGTACTGAAATTAATCAGGGTACACCTGTTTTCATCGCCCATGGGACACAGGATCCCATTGTACCTTACTACCGCGGTGAAAATGCCCAGAAACAATTGCAGGAACTCGGTTACAACGTGGAATTCCACGCCTATGATATGGATCATACTTTGGACTGGCAAGAACTCAACGACATGTTGAA